>JADIMO010000052.1 GCA_017694755.1 Candidatus Cryptobacteroides merdavium | reverse complement strand
CAGTTCTGGAAGCATATCAACGGCAACTTCCTGCTGTCACTGATAACCGGTATCCTCATCAGCATCCTTTCCCTTGCCAAACTGATGCAATACCTGCTGAACCACCAGCCGATCCAGACATGGGCCTTTTTCTTCGGTCTCATAGTGGCATCGTCCATATTCATCCTGAAAGGCATCAAGGCATGGAAAGTGAAGGACTTTGTAATGCTGGTCTTCGGCATAATCCTCGGCGTGGTGGTCTGCACCCTCTCCCCCACCGAAACACCTGACGGACTCTGGTTCATCCTCATCTGCGGGGCCATCGCCATATGTGCCATGATACTTCCCGGAATATCAGGAAGTTTCATTCTCCTCATCCTAGGCAAGTATGAATACATGATGGGGACGATAGCGGACATAGTGTCGGGCAAAGGCGACCTGATGGATTTCTTGACGGTGATAGTGTTCATCATCGGAGCCGCAGCGGGAATCATAGCATTCTCGAAATTTCTGCACTGGCTTCTGCAGCACTATCACAGGGAAACCCTTCTGGTGATGGCAGGCTTCATCATCGGCTCCCTTGTCAAAGTATGGCCGTGGAGTGACAAGAAGACCGTCGTGCTGTCCCAGTTCCCGGAACTTGCAGCCTCAGGAGAAAACATCCCTGCTGAAGTGATTGACAAGTATTTCGGAATGGTGGATATGCACATCGGCGGGGCAGTAGCCTTTGCCATGATAGGATTCATCCTCGTAGTCGGCATCGAAGTTGCAAGCAAAATGATTTCCAGCCGCAGGGAAAACACGGAAAAATGACGTATACCTGTCCGGACACAAGCAGTACCGGATACAAGCGGAGGGTGGGCCGACAGATGCGGCCCACCCTCATTTTATTCCAGATGGAATGTCGTTTCAATTGGATGTATCTTTCCCCACTCTTCACCTATAATCCCGGCATAGCCTTCCTGTCCGAAATAACTGTCCTGGCTTTCAGTGCCGGCTGCCTTGTAAGCATACCACACAGGCTTCGGCTCACCCTTATAAATATTATCGTTGTATTTGCGCAGTCCAAGCTGGGCTCCTTCTTCGGCATTATCATACCAGTTGTGCCATTGCAGGCCTTCGATTCCTTCAAGAGCATTTATCTTCAGCCAGCTATAGGCACAGCCTGCAGCCTGATCTGAAAGCAGCTTCTCATCGTCATAATTGGTGGCAGTCCCTGAACCGACACCGGCTTCAGAAAGCCATACCTTACGCATTATGGAACCGTTATACTTGTTTTTCCCGGTCTTCACCCATTTGTCGAGCACCTCAAGGTTACGCATCGAGACATTTTCCGTATTCATTGAAAATGTAACGGCATCATCTTCCCATACACGAGGATCCGATATTGTCGTGGAATAGCTGTGATAAGCAGGTGCCCAATAGAAATCACCTTCTGCGGCACTGAAACGGTTCATGAAGTCAAGCAGATCCGTCACGGCATACCATCCGCCGCCGGCAGGCTTGGTCCAGCCATGCGCCAGGGAGATGAATGTCTCGGCATTGGCATCATACTGGTGCACAATATTGTACACCATCCTCATGGACTTGATGTATGTATCCATATAAGTGGCGGCAAGCACATCCGGTCCCATATTTGTCCAGTGCACACCTCCGTCCACCTCATTGTGGATAATCCAGTGCGAAATACGCATATCCTCGGCGCTGTATCTTTTTGCAAAGAAATCTATCATGGCGGCATACGCATGGACTGCCTCCGGAGTGGTCATATCAGGCATAGTGTACAGAGTGCCTGAATAGTCCGGATGCTGGAGAAGGTCACCGAGGTCCTTGTCTGCGCTCTGAGCTGCATTCTGAATAAGAAGGATTGCAGCTACAGACACATCATATTTTGCAGCGATCTTCAGCGGCTCATCTATCTCAGCCGTGATGCGTGACTCGTCAAAATAGTATGTCTTGCCGCAATATTCATGTTTTATAGTGTATGAACCGCCACCGGTAAGGCTCATATATGCCATCGGCAGAAGGTTGATGGTAGCGCTCTTGAGGCCGAGGTCCTTGATCTCCTGTTCAAGATTGCCCGGCACGATTCCGCCCAGTCCTTTCTTGCTGGTCAGTTCTATTCTCCCGAGCCCCGGACCTATATCATATATCTTGTCCGGAGAAGCATATCTTGCATGCGAAACAAGTTCATCACTGTCTGCTCCTTCCTTGTATATGGCCCATTTTGAAAGCAGCCTGTCATACTTCACCCCGTCAAATTCAGTCATGCGGTCAAATGTCTCTGTAAAAGAAGTTCCTGACAATTCATGCCTGTACTCCCCCGGCACCTTGGTCATGCTGAAGATATCGGCAAAAGGAGGAAGTTCCGCAAGGAAGAAAGTCCCTTCTCCGGAACAGGTTCCGGAAACGGACACATCAGATGCATTGACCGACACGGATGTGACAGATGATGCATATCCGGCATCAAGGTAATCGCTTATCCTCTGTGCATACTTTTCCTTGTCAGCTGCTGCCCCGTTCTCAGCATCCTCCTCGGCCTGCTCCTGGTCATTCATCGGTCTCATGAAAATATTCCTGAAACATATGGTGCTGCCGGGAACCACTGATTCACCCAAATCAAATCTCAATATCTCCCCGACATTGCCCCAGTCAAATTCCTTTATCGAAGACTTTATCCTGACTGAAAAATGAGTCCACTCATCAGCAGCCTCAGCCCCGGGACCGGACTGTGCCCGGGCGGCGTCCGTTGTCCCTTCAGCATCAATAAAGAAAAATTCAGTCTTGTCTATAGGATTCTCAGCCTTATATTCAAGTGCCAATACAGTGTTTTCCGCAGGAAGATCAGCTTCAAACGGAAGGAATTTGATATATGGATCGCCGTCAGGAAGGACAATTGTATAGCTTCCGTCTGCTTCCTGTACCAGAGATTTCACATGCTTGACATACTCAAGATCTATATTCATCCGCACAAATGCAGAGCTGTCAAGCCCTGAACCGGGGAACTCAGGCCTTTCCTGATACCCCGTGTTTTCACATGACACGGCCATAAGAGGCAACAATGCACCCGGCAAAATGAAAGATTCAACAAAACTTTTCATAATACCCATAAGCTTCTGTATTTATCCATCAGTTTATTTAATTATATCCGTCACAAATATCTCATCCCAGCTTTCATATCCCAGATAATCAAGATAGCGGTCAAACACTTCATCTTCCCGGTCAGTACCGGCGGCCTTATATACATACCAGGCCTCCTTGGGCTCACCGTTATACTCTGAATCATTGAATTTCCGCAGACCGAGAAGGGCTCCGCTCCCGTCACCGGCATTGTCGAACCAGTTGTGCCACTGGATACCGTCTATCCCGTCAAGGGCATTTACCTTCTTCCAGGCAAACGCTGTCCCGGCAGCCTGTTCCTTCAAGTCTGCCTCAGAATGCGAACGGGAATTCAGGCCGGCTTCAGAAAGCCACACTGAACGCTTTTGTGTACCCCGGTACATGTTTTCAGGCATCTTTATCCATTTGTCCATGACTTCCAGATTACGGAAAGTGATTCCCTGCGTATCCATGGAAAATGTAGAATACGGGCATTCCCAGCACCGTGGGTTCAAAAGATCCCAAGGATAGCTGTGATATGCCAAAGCCCACCTGAAATCACCTTCCTTCTTACCCATCACATTTATCATCTCTATCATCCCCTTTGCCGGATAGTCCAGAGCCGGCAAAGTCCAGGAATGTGTAAAGGAAGCAAACGTTTCAGCATTCTGATCATACTGACGGACAATATTGTTGACAAGTCTCAATATCTTGATATAGTAGTCGGTAAAGACATTTTGCGGCTTGGGGCCTATGTTCGCCCATGAAGTTGCACCGTCGACCTCGTTCATGACAATCCAATGCGCCACCCGGCCATATTTGCTGTCTTCCCTCGTATAGCGCTGCACGAGGAAATCCGTTATTGCGGCAAAGCAGTTGACTGATTCCGGTTTTGTCATGTCCGGCAATGTGAGATTGCCTCCGGTGAAGCCGTCATGAGCCAAAAGCTCACCAAGCTCACGGTCCACAGCTGCAGAAGCCGGCTGGACAAGCAGGATGGCAGCCACAAGCATATTCCGTTTTCCTGCTTCCAGAAGCATGGCGTCAAGGTTGTTCACCACATAATTCTCGTCAAAGTAATATTTCCTGCCGCCATATTCATGCTCTATACGCCCCGGTCCGGTTGACAAATAAGTGAATGCCGTAACATACATGTTCAATGTGGCGCTTCCGAGGCCGAGCTCATCAAAGTCAGAAATGAAACTGTTGTTGAATATGCCGCCCATGCCTTTTTTGTTCTTCAGCGTAAGCTTTGCCGGAGAACTCAATGCCGGGACAATATCCGCATAATGGGCAGCCGACACAAGATGTGCACCGTCAGAAGAAACTTCAAATATTGCCCACTTGGAAAGAAGGCGGTCGTAGGTGACGCCTCCTGCACGCACGAACCTGTCTACTTCAAAAGTGAATGAATCCGCTCCCGGCATATGCTTCGACAAAGGCTCCTCCAGACACAGAAGATCCTGGGCCGGAGATATTTCCGCCACATAGAAATCACCCTTCCCCACATAATTCCCGCTGACGGAAACCTTGTCTTCCGTCACCCTGACTTCTGTTATGGATGAGGCATAAGATGTATTGATGTAGTCGACAATCCTGGCGTCCAATTCAATGTCCTCATCGGTACAAATAGGTCCTGTTTCCTCCTGAGGCACATGTTTGTCACATGAAATCACGGCAAAAAGAGGCAGGACAGCCTGCAGCATTTTCCTTACGCAACCCCTTAAACCATTTGCACAAACTCCTGAAGGCAGTTCAAATGTTCTTTCTCTCATAGAATAATACCATATAGTAAAACATGTCATATCTACTGACAGAAAATTAAATCTGAAAATCCAAAAACATTGCATCCGATCCGGGCCGCACATATAGAAAATTATTTATTTTGACTTTATCGGAAATAATCTTACCTTTGCATTCTCTTTTGACTCCCATGGCACAAAGAGCAAAGAGAAACATGGCCGGTCCGGTAGCTCAGCTGGATAGAGCAACAGCCTTCTAAGCTGTGGGTCTTGGGTTCGAATCCCAACCGGATCACATGGAATCGCATGATGCGCCTGACTTGAAAGTCAGGCGTTTTTTTGTGCCATAATGACAAGGTCTGAACTCGCTCAAGACCTGGAATTACAGCACAAAAGAAGCAGGCGAAGCCTGGCGGCATCATGTGATTCCATGTAAGAGCGCCCGTGGCGCAGGGCACGGGAAAAATCCGCCGTGCGGATTAATCCCAACCAAACTATAGGCTAAATAATTGCTTTTTTAAGTAGTTATCATCAAAGGTAACTGCTTTTTCTTTCTGCCCTTTCCTTTGGCCTTCATCCCTGTTTGAAACACTTCTGTGGCATCCATGTAAACTATATGTAAACCAGAAATGATATGTTAAGTACTTCAGTAGAAGTGATTTTCCACAAATCAAAAAGGTTGAAAGACGGGACTTTTCCTCTTGCACCATCTTGAAACTGCCCATACACAATTTTCGGCTTTAAAAAAATCCCACTTTATCGTATGTGCTTTTGTCATAGATACAGACATTATATTGCATTAATCAATACATTGTATTATATTTGTCCATACAATTTAACGTTGGCTATCATGGGACAAGCAACATTATCAATGAGGGTGGATGATACCCTGAAGAAAAAATTCGACATGATATGCGATGATTTCGGCCTCACAAGCACTGCAGCAATCACTGTATTCATGAAAACGGTCGTGCGCGAGAGACGCATTCCATTCGAGATAAAGGCATCCGGCAGGGATCAGATAAATAAAGAAGCATGGGAGGCATTCCTTGAAATGAGGACACAGGCTGCTGCCGCAGGAGTGCAGGATCTTACACTTGATGAAATTAATGCCGAGATACAGAATGCCCGCAATGAAAGATAAAATTTTTGCCGTCATCGACACCAATGTCATTGTCTCTGCACTCATATCAAGTAATCTTGAATCCAATCCTGTCAAAGTCTTCCGTGCAATCGTGCAGGAACGGATCGTGCCTCTATTCAATGACGAGATCCTTGAAGAATACAAGAGCGTGTTATCAAGACCAAAGTTCCATCTGGATCTTCCATTGATAGAGACAGTAATCAAAGCCATTATTGCCGATGGATTAAATATAGACAGGGCGCCGACAGCGGATATCGATTTTCCGGATCCGAAAGACATCGTATTCTACGAGGTCGCTCTTTCCGTTGAAGGTTCTTATCTTGTTACAGGCAATATCAAGCATTTCCCTGTAAAACCATTTGTTGTCACGCCTGCCGAAATGGTTCGCATCTTGGCAGATTAGATTTTTTTATTTACGGAATGGGAGGATTTCTTTAAGCCGAAAATAATCTATATGGAAATCCAAACTGATAACCCCAAAGAAGGCTACCCATTCCCTTGTTTTTCATATGACGCAAAGACGCTGTCAAAGAAGCTGTAGAGTTTCTTAGAGCCTGCGAGGTCGTTCTGCATAATGGGGTTGCACATATTCCTTTTCAGGATATGTGCGATAACCAGCAGGCAAGATGGACTACAGCCTGACCACCTCGACGCGACTTGCCGTGTTGTTCTCGCGGAGAAGGCGGATCTGGGCGGGAATGCGCTCACGGAGGATGTCGACATGGCTTATGATGCCTACTTTTCTGCCGCCGGTCTCATGAAGGCGGGACAGAGTGTCGATCACAGTGTTGAGATAGTCCTCGCTGAGGGTGCCGAAGCCCTCGTCAATGAAAAGGACATCGACAGAGGCGTTCCCTCTGGTCATGGCTGAAAGGCCGAGAGCCAGTGCAAGCGAGACAATGAAGCCCTCGCCTCCGGAAAGGGTGCTGTATGGCCTCACTGCATCGCCCTGATAAAGGTCTCGGATGACGATACCCACAGAACCGGGCTGGCAATCAAGCTCGTACCGAGGAGAGAAGCACTGCAGATAGCGGTTGGCGCACATCAGCAGCTGCTTGAGGATGAACGCCTGCGCTATGCCCCGGAAACGGCTTCCGTCCGCACTTCCGAACATGCCGTTGAGGGTTTCCCAGCGATGATACTCTTTCTCGAGGGAGCGGAGCAGAGTCTCATCCTTCTCCCGGAGGAGGAGATTCTGCTCATTGAGAGCAAGTATCGACCCGATGGCGCCGATATTCTTGTCAGCTTCAGCTTTACGGGCATCAAGGTCCATTATCCTTTCCTCAAGGGCTTCAACTGTATCCCCGTCCTGAATCTCCGGTCTCGACTCCCCGTGCGTTCTGATGCTGTTCTCAACCTGAGCGCATTCAGTCTTGGCCTTTTCAAGAGCCGCATCAATACGATTGAGTTTTTCCGTAAGAGCGTCGGCAGAATCATCTGTCAGATTGGACATCAGCCATTCGACGCGCTCACGACTCATATCCTGATGCGACTGATAAAAGGCATCCTCCTTGCTCCGTTCCGAAGCAATGCCTTGAGCAGCGGAGAATTTTTCCGTACTCACGGAAACAGCCTTACTGAGCAGATCCGTCCAACGGGGTTCGAAAAACGGCTTCCACTCTTCCAGTCTGAAGTCGTGGCTTCCCTTCCGGGTCAAGCACTCAGTCCAGCGCCTGCGGAAAGTCTCGGACACTTGTCCGGCAGCGGAAAGAGGATTCTGCTGCTGACCGACGTCTGAGGACGAATCCTGCAGCAGCCCTGTCTCTCCGATATTTACCAGCATCTCTGTGGTCGCCTGTTGCCACTGCGGGAAGTTGCCGCACACCGATTCCGTCATCTGAGTGAAAGTCCCGATCAGAGCGGAAAGACTCTCGCGGGACTTCTCAAGGGACTCCCTCAGCTCCACGGCTTTCGCATATTTTTCAGACTCTTCGCGGATGTCCTTAATCAGCGACTCCGGTGCCGCAACCCATACCTGCCTCCAGTCCTGAATCAGAATGAGCGGGGAAACTGACTCCAGCTTCTTTGCCGCCGCCATGGAATGATTCTGCGCAATCGTCTTCTGGCTCTCGGCCTGTTTGCACATCTCATCCAGCTTCTTATCCGCATCCGTCATTGCTTCAAGAGCAGACGAACAGGTCTTCTGAGCCTCTGTCAATTCAACATTGATCCTGCCTATGACACGGCGGCATTCCTCTATCGCATTCTTCTTCTCCTTAACAATCTTTTCAACAGCCTCAATTTCTTTGACGACAGCCTCAAGAGTCTCCTGAAGCGCACTCGCAGGCATCGCCTCTGCAGACACCGCATCGGACGATACTCCCGCATACATACCGCCGACAGCTGTCGACTCACTACCCGCCTCATCGCCCTGCCGACCAGACTGACTTTGCCAATCCTGCCAGTCTCGAATACACCCCAGAACCTGCTTATAGACAGCCCTTCTGCTAATCTCGCACTGACTCGAATGCTGTTTCAAATCCTCTTGCATGGCTTTGAGACCTTTTCCTTTGCTCCCGACGGAAGCCGTCAGAGTGTCAAACACATCCTTTGCATCACGATATTTCTTCTCGGCCGCCTCTTTCTCCTTTCTGAAAGGCTGCAGAAGCGACTCAAACTGCTCATCAGAAAACACATGCACAACCGTCTGACCACACACAGGGCAGCATTCTCCCTCTACAAGCCTGCTCCTTAGCTCCTTAGCCATATCGCTGACCATTTCAGACTGGCGTTCATATATTTTCAAGGCCTCGTCACAATTATTCTTCTCCGTCAGGTACTTCTTTTCAGCCTCCGACTTCAGGCGGAGATCTTCTGCCAAATCAACCTGAGCCTGCCTCACACGCTCCCGTTCTTTAGCCAAATCGTTTTCCTTTTCCACAAGAGTGGCCAATCCATCTTTCGCTGTCCTGGCATTCTTCCCAAGAGTTTCAAGACGCTCACTTTCCTCGTGCACTTTTTCGACACCCATTGCGTCCAATCTCTTCTGCTCACTCTTGTAACGCTTCTCTACCTCCTCATATTCCCTCTTGCGCTTATCATGCTCATTCTTCCTGTCATCAAATATCTTGCGCAAGTCTTCGGCTTTCTTTTCATACTCTTTCCGAGCCACAACGGCCTTGTCCGCTTCCCTTTCAGAAGCCAAAGCCTCATCCAAAGCGTCCGCCAATGCCTTTCCTTCCTTCAGCATCGGCTCCTGCTCAGCGACACTATTAAAATATGCGCCGGCACGCAAAAGTCGCCCGTCAAGATTCTGCTTCTCCCCGATCAAAACCGACTCTTCAGCCTTCAGCTGAAGAAAAGTGTTCAGACACTCGGTCTCCTTAGTCTCACACTTCTTCAGAGTCTTTTCAAACTCCCTAATATTCAAAATATTCTGCCGAACCGGCGCCGTCAGTTTCCAGTCCTCGGCATTCTTCCGAGCCTCCTGTGTCTCTTCCGACGCAGCCGTTTTCTGCGCACCCTCAAGAACCGTACTCTTTGTCTGCAGCTCGACCTGCAATTCATGCGACCTCCTGAGCCACTGCATCTTCCGCTCTTCATCCGCCCGCTGGTTCTTTAGTGAGGACGAAAGCGTCTTGGCTCTCTCAAGTTCAGCCTTTTTCTCTGCAAGGGCTGCCTCATCCATCACCTGAATCCCGTCCAGCTTCCTCCGCTGAGCTTCACATGCTTCCGACTTCTCCTTAGTTATCCTGAATATGGTCTTGCCGACCTCTGAAAAGAATCCGGTACCGGTCAGTTTCTCAAGTATCGCAGCCTTATCCTTGTCCGGACTTTTGAGAAACCTTGTGAATTCTCCCTGAGCAAGCATCGAAGTCCTGCAGAACTGTTCAAAAGTGAGTCCGACAGCATCTCCGATGACTCTCTCAATATCCCTCACCTTGACATAAGTCACCCCGGCGGTATGATCGGCAAGCGCCCATTTCTCCGGCTGCAGCGCACCGCTCACCTTCCTGCGGGCCCGTGCTACAGACCATTCTGCCGTATATCTCGACTTGTCGGAGCCGACAAAATCGAGCCTCACATACGCCTCAGCCGTATTCTTACGCATCATCTGCCGTGTGTCGAAGAAACTTACCCAAACATTCCCGTCAGTTATCTCCCCATTCTGTCCGCTACGTTCGGACATCCTCGGCGTCTTCTTGAAAAGCGCAAGGCAGATGGCATCCAGAATCGTGCTCTTTCCTGCCCCTGTCTCTCCGCATATCAGAAAAAGCGGCTCCTCAGCAAGCAGCCCGCTGCTGAAGTCGATCACCGCATGTTCGATTGATGCTATATTATTGATTTCCAATCTCTCGTATTCCATATCACTCCTGTTCTATATTGACATTACGGGCCCTTCTTACCGCCTCCCTAAGCAGATCCTCCATGTCCTGAGGCATTTCCGAGCCGTTTTTGTCGTGAAAATAAATTCTGGCCACATCCAGCGGATCCATTTCCCGCATCTCCTGCACCGTGAAGTCAGACCGCCCATCACGCCGGACGGAATCCTCCGCCCTCACCGCCTTCATGCAACAGTAACGGCACATCTTCCCGCGCACCAGCTCTGCCGCCTTCATCTCGCTGTCGGCAGGCAGAAGTCCACGCACCAGCACATTGAGCCGGACATAAGCCGGCCTGTCCTCCGGAAATCGCGCCAGGGCATCCAAAGCGGCCTCCAGCTCACCGGGCTCCTTACCCGGCAAAGTCACAAGCGGCACGGGGTCAGGCATCTGCACCGTCCGGACCAAAGTTTTTGCTCCTGCATCCAGCTCCACCACCGTCACAGAATGTATATAGCTCTCATCAAAATTCACGGCTATCGGCGACCCGCTGTACCTCATCCGCCCTCCAGCAAAAGTCTGAGGCTTATGAATATGTCCCAGAGCCACATAAGAATACGCATCCCCGAGCAGTTCTGCCCCCACATAGTCCATCCCGCCGACCAGATCATCGTGCCCCTCGGCATCGCTCCCCGCCACTGCAAGATGAGCCGAAAGCACCGTTGGCAGTCCATCATCAAGGCCCTTGACATAATCAGACAATCCCCTGAACCACAAGGCCATCCTGTCTTCCGTATGGTCTTCGGTCTGCCCCTCATCTTCCGTCCGATACGAGTTCTCATTACCCGTCAGGTTCGTTTTCTCATCCCCATCAGCCTCTACCACAGCAGTCACTTCCGGGAAACTCCTCGGCGAGGCATAAGGTGCCGCAGCCACATGGCCTATGACATGTCCATCCCTCACCACATCCACGACATGCCCGGAAAAATCAGCCGTCCTGTCCTCCCGCCTGGCAAAAGACCCTATCACACGCACATTGACATGACGCCAGAGCCCGTCCTCCGCCTCAAGCCTCGAAGGACTGTCATGATTGCCCGCCGTCACCACCATCGTCATTTCCGGGCAGGCCTCATGAATCCGGACCATCCCGTCCACATACATCTTCTTCGCCTGCGCAGACGGCGTCGAATTGTGAAACACATCCCCGCTGACAATCATCACGTCAGGCCTCTCACGCCCCACGACCCCCGCCAGCGCTCTTAGAAAAGCCTCCTGCTCCTCCCTCCTGTCATATCCATAAAAAATCTGGCCCAGATGCCAGTCCGAAGTATGCAATATCTTCATAAACCATCAAATTCCATCCTGTAAATCAACCCGTTGCGGCATACGATTCTCCCCGTCCTCTCCAACAGCTATGCCGTCACGCAAATTTAGGAAGAATATCGTGAGCCACCCCGTTCCTCGCAGAAATTATTTAGTCGGCATATTGCACACAACAATAAAACCACGAATTTTATCACTCGGTATTTTTTGCAAAATTTCCGAGTAGTTATATGCATATATGACTGTATGTAAACAAATTGAAGCCAAAGCACTAAAAAGAAAACCTCACCAAAGAACATCTCGGTACTATAATGAAGATTGCTTAAATACCACCAGACACAAGATTTCTGTTAAATGCAGAAATGATGTCAAGCGCCCTGTATTCCGGGCACCGCTGACGCCTTCTTATTTTTCGATTATCACTCATTAGATGAAACGTGTTTCATCTAATCTCTATATTTTACAGAATTTTAACAAGTTACAGAGACTTTACCAACCGTTTTTGGCAATTATACCGCCTATCAGACAGAGAATTGACACAAAAGAAAAAGTCCCTGAAATTCACGGATTTCAAGGACTTTTGGGAGGGTGCCCAGTCGGATTCGAACCGACGACATTCAGAACCACAATCTGACGCTCTAACCAACTGAACTATGGGCACCATGATTATTTGGGACTGCAAAGATATAAAAATTTATTTATATGACAAATTTTTGTTGCAGCAATGACGTTCAGACAAAAATATCTCTGCAGTCCCATGATCCAAAAGGTTCCCTCCACACATTGTCTGACTCAAAGGGGGGGGAATGGCTGTCATGATTGTCAATATCCAGGGGTCTGGACCATATCCGGATTAGGGTTGGACTCAAATTCCTTTGTCGGGATAGGCATGGCATAGTTGCGGTCCTTCCAGACTATGTTGGTCTTGGCGGCGCCGGGGCCGGAGACGGTCTTGTACCAGTCAGCCTCCTGCCGACCGAGGCGGAAATGGCGGACATATTCCCACCAGCGCATTTCACCGAACATTTCGGCCCACATTTCATATAAGATGGGGTCATTGGCAAGATGATCGTCGGAGGCGGTCTTCGTCCGGTCGGCAAGGGTCTGATAATCGACAGCCGAAGGGGAATCCGGATCATACCCCCATGCACGGCGGTGCACCTTGTTGACATATTCAAGGGCGGTGGCAGCGTCTGTGTCCTTCAGGAGGTACGCATAAAGGAGATACAGTTCAGGCAGACGGATGAAATAGATGTTGTAGCCTGCCACATTACGGGTGTCGTTGGCGAGATGGCCGTCAAGGTAGTTGTATTTCCGGACGGGCCAGCCGTAGAAGGTCTGCGGGTCGTTGCCGGTAGACGGGTCCATCTCCCACCAGTGTCCGAATTCGACCTGGCGACCTTGTGATAGCCTTTCACACCATCGAATGTCATCTGGACTTCATCAATGAACGGCTGGAGGGCGCAGACGAACAG
>JADIMO010000051.1 GCA_017694755.1 Candidatus Cryptobacteroides merdavium | reverse complement strand
GAAGAGGCTGGGATATTGCCTTCGTTGAGGCATTTGTTATAGTGCAGGAGGATACCGGGGATGTCAATGCCGTAAGGGCAAGGCATGCAGTATTTGCAGTCATTGCAAGGTATGGTGTCGAACTGCATCATGAGCGTGGCAGTGTCCTGCAGGAAATTGAATTCCTCTTCAGTGAGCGGTTTCAGTGGGGAATATGTACGCAGGTTGTCCTGCAGATGCTCCATGCGGGTCATTCCGCTGAGGACGGTCATCACTCCCGGAAAGCTGCCTGCGAAGCGGAAGGCCCATGAGGCCACGCTCTGTTCCGGCTCCCGCTGTTTCAACTGGGCCACGATATTGTCCGGGACATTGGATAGGCGGCCGCCGAGTAGTGGTTCCATGATGACGGCAGGGATGTTCCTTTTGGCAAGTTCATTATACAGGTATTCCGCATCGGTGTTCCTCGGATTGATGGCCTTGGCGAATTTCCAGTCCAGATAGTTGAGCTGTATCTGCACGAAATCCCATTTGTAGATGTCGTGCCTTGCCAGCAGCCAGTCAAAGCATTCTATGTCCCCGTGGTAGGAGAAGCCGAAGTTGCGGATGCGTCCTGCCTTCCTTTCCTTCAGAAGAAAGTCCAGTATGCCGTTGTCAAGATATCTGTTGTGCAGGGCCTCCATGCCGTCCATCCCGATGCCGTGCAGCAGCAGATAGTCGATATAGTCCACCTGGAGTTCCTTCATGGAATTGCGGTACATCCGGACCGCCCCTTCATAAGTCCATGTGGCAGGGGCGAAGTTGGACAGCTTTGTGGCAATGAAATAGCTGTCGCGGGGATGTCTGCTGAGGGCTATGCCTGTGGCGCGTTCAGAGAGTCCGCGGCAATATGCCGGAGATGTGTCGAAATAGTTAACCCCGTGTTCCATGGCGTAGTCCACCATCCGGTTCACCATTTCCTGGTCTATCTCCTCGTTCCCTTCCCTCGCGCTCCTTCCTCCGACTGACGGAAGCCGCATCATTCCGAAGCCGAGCAGGGACACCCTGTCGCCGGTGGAAGGGTTGGTCCTGTATGTCATTTCGCCTTCCGGTTCAGTCTGTGATGCTGTGGAAGATGCCTTTCCGCCGCCTTTTCCGCAGGCGGTAACTCCTGCCGTGGCAAGGCCGGCAGCTCCCATTCTCTTCAGAAAGTCCCTGCGGGATATGTCTTTTCTATCCATTGAATCCATGTCCTGAAATTTTAACTTGTCCTCAAAATTATCCTTCCGATAATCATTTGGTATCTTGTGTGGAGTATGTTTTGTAGTATGTGATATCGTGCCGGTCCTGTCAGATTTCACTGTGCATTTCATGCCCTTCCACACATATTGCACTGAACGGACGGGCAGGGCAGAGGTTTTCGCAGGCTCCGCAGCCGATGCATCTTTCCGTGTTCACGACAGGTATTTTGACTGATGCCGGGTCGGCAGGATCTGAATTCACCATCAGAATGGCCCCTGCAGGGCAATGTCTGGCGCAATTGCCGCATTCCACCCCGTCCGTCAGAGGAACGCAGTTTTCCTTAACCCATACGGCATGTCCTATCTGGATGGAGGATTTTTCTTCGACGGTTATCGGACGGATGGCGCCGGCAGGGCACACTTCCGAACATTTTGTACATTCAGGGCGGCAGTAGCCCCTTTCGTAGGACATTTCAGGCTGCATGAGAGTCAGGATGCCTGTGGACGGCCTGAGTACCTGGTTGGGGCAGACTGACACGCAGAGCTGGCAGCCGGTGCAGTGCTGATGGAAGTTGCGCAGTCCTATTGACCCGGCAGGAACGATGCGAGTGGCCCTTTCCGGAATTTTCTTGTCCTTAATGACGGCAAGTCCGCCGTCCACTTTCTTCTCCTGGGCCTTGACTGCAGCAGAGGTGGCGAGCATGGCTGTCACTGCAAGAAAATTGCGGCGGGATGCGTCAGGACGGGCTGCTGAAGAAACTGTCTTTCCCGAAGATGCCGTGCTTGTCTGTGTCTGTCCGATGTTTGATGATGTTTCCTTCTCGGCAGCCGGAACAGGCTTGGCTGTGTGTTTGCCGAATCTGCTGCTGTAGCTGATAGCCCCGTGTTTACAGGTATCTAAGCAGTCGAAGCAGGCCACGCAGCGGCTGTGGTCTATGCTGTGGTTCTTGTAGTCAATGCAGGATGCCTTGCACTGTCTGGTGCACAGGCTGCATTCCCTGCATTTTTCCTTGTCTATCCTCACCTGGAAAATGGAGAACCTTGAAAGGAAGCCGAGCACAGTGCCCACCGGGCAGACGGTGTTGCACCATGTCCTGCCGTTTCTCCATGCAAGGATGAATATAATGATGAATGTAACGACTGCGATTATGAATACAGGCAGGCTTTTGAGCCATACATCAGTGGAATAGAATGCATAACTGTCAACCCTTTCGGAGAAATATGCAAGGAGATTGTTCCCCCACTGCCATACGGGGGCGAAGAGATTTGAAACAATCCTTCCCCATGAGCTGTATGGTGCCAATAGTGCCACGAACGATCCTGCCCCGGCGACGAGAGCTATGATGAACAGGGCAAATATCCCGTACCGCAGCCAGTCTTTGGCAGGTGACCATGAGAATCTCATCCGGCTTTTCTTGCTCCTGCGCCCGTTGATCCACGACACTGCATCCTGGAATACTCCCATAGGGCAGATCACCGAGCAATACACCCTTCCGAAAATAAGGGTAAGGGCCACAAGGAAAATTATGACACCGGAATTGAGGGCCAGTACGGCCGGGAGGAACTGGATTTTCGCCATCCATCCGAACCATATGTGGATTGTCCCGGTAAAGTCGAGGAACAGCAGCGTGATGGCCGCAAAGAAGATGACGGCAAGGGTCAGTCTGATTTTCTTCAACATTTTTCAGCAGTTTAGATCCTGAATACAAGCAAGTACGGGTCTTTTCAAATGTTATTTGAGATTAACCGCAGGACGGTGTGCCATCATAAGGCCATGATTGCCTGTAATGACACACCGTTCGCAAAGATAATGCATTCTGCATTTATGGATGTTACCAGAATTACAGAAATTCATTCACTTTCTACTTAAAATCTGTCCCTCGGGAATTTCCCGGATTCATATCGGAGATATTAAGGCAGTTCCTTATTTTCCGAGCCTTGCCAGCCACTGTACCGTATCCGGGTCATAATGGGAGAAGAAAAGGCTTTCGGCATTGTCGAGTTTCCCTATCTCCTCCATGTCTTCTGCTGACAGGCTGAAGTCGAATACATCGAGGTTCTGGATCATGCGCTCCTTGTGGGTGCTCTTCGGAATCACCACGACACCACGCTGGATGAGGAAGCGGAGGGCGGTCTGTGCCGTTGACTTGCCGTACTTCCTGCCGACGGACTCCAGTACAGGATTGGTGAAGAAATTGTTCCTGCCTTCGGCGAACGGTCCCCATGACATAATCTGCGTGCCGTATTGCTTCATGATTTCCTGCGGCCTGCGCTGCTGGTTGAACACATGGGTCTCCACCTGGTTGACCATAGGCTTGATCTCATTGAACTCGGCGAGGTCGATGAGGCGGTCAGGGTAGAAGTTGGAGACACCTATGGCACGGAGCTCGCCTGAACGGTAAGCCTCTTCCATGGCCCTCCATGTCCCGTAGTAGTCACCGAACGGCTGGTGGATGAGCAGAAGGTCGATATAGTCTGCCTGAAGCTTGCGGAGGGATTCCGCTATGGATGCCTTCGCCCTCTCATATCCGGAATTTGAAATCCACACCTTGGTCACCACGAAGATGTCCTTGCGCGGTATACCGCTCTTCCTTATCGCATTTCCCACGCCTTCCTCATTGGCGTATGCCTGTGCCGTGTCGATCATCCTGTAGCCTACGCTCAGGGCATCTGAAACGCATCTTTCGCATTCTGCAGGGGATACCTGGTACACACCGTAACCCAAAATCGGCATCTCGACACCGTTTGACAATTTTACTGTTTCCATAGCTTTGTAAAATTAAATTACATCTGCAAAGATATCAGGTCTTATCGTGCTCTGTATTGCCTATTTTTCGTGAATATTTTCACTTTTTTCGGAAAAATACATGGCTGCTTCCGGAATTTTCTGAAATAAAATTTGACAGTTTGGAATATAAGCCTTTCTTTGCATAAAACTGTTGCAAAAATGGAAAAGGAAGCCTGCATCCCGTTTGTATATTCCACTTCTTTCCCGGAGATCACTTCCTCTGAGTTCAGGGGATGGATCATCCATCTGATTTGTCTTGCAGGGGAGAGCAGCTTTGTCTACAACAGGAAATACCTGCATCTGAGACAGTGCGATGCCCTTGTGCTTTCAAGGCCGGACCTTGTGAGCGACATCGTGTGCAGCGAAGCCCTCCAGGTGGAATTCATAGCTGCCCCTTCACGCTTCCTGTATTCACTGATGCCGCTGTCGGAAAAGGATGCGGTGGATGGCAGTGCCTGAACCAAGACCGCGATTGAATCATGTCTGAGGATGGATTATGACGGGACAATGGTTCCGGGGATAATCACATCACTGATTTGAGCATTTCAAATATTTCGTCCCTTGTGAATTTCCGGCAGCAGTCTGCGGTTAGGAAACATGTGTCGGCCGCAGCCCTGAGAACGGACTCGTCCGTGATTCCCATTTCGCTCCAGCGGACAGGAAGGCCGATTTCCCTTATGAAGGATTCGAGGGCATCTATGCCTTTGGCCGCCATGGCAGCCGTCATGTCTTCCTGTGAACCGTCCGTGGCATCAGGGTGTATTCCCCAGACCTTTTCCGCCATGCGGGCGAGCTTTTCCGTGCCGTAGCCTATGAGATGCCGGTAAAGCACCGGATGGATGACGGCGAGGCCCTGGCCGTGGTTGCAGTCAGTGTATGCTCCGACGGCATGCTCTATCATGTGGCACTGGAAGTCGGTGACCTTGCCAAGCTTCAGAAGCCCGTTTTCGGCGATTGCCGATGCCCACATCAGTTCTCCCCGGGCAAAGTCATCATCTGGGTCAGCAATCAGGGCGCGGAGATTCCTTATCACATTCCGCATTACGGCTTCGTTGATTTCGTCCGAGAGATTTGTGTGCTGTGGCTGTCCCATGTATGTTTCCATGCAGTGGCTGAGGGTGTCGAAGGCTCCGCTTATGACCTGTTTCATGGGGAGGGTACCGGTCAGGTCGCTGTCCAGCACTGCGAATGAATGGTATGCCCCGACCAGCGGCTGTTTGAGCTTTTTCCCTTCATGGGTGATCACGGCTCCGTTGTTCTGCTCCGCTCCCGTGCCCGATGCCGTCACGACGGCACCCATGGGGATGAACTTTGTCGGGAACTGATGCCTTTCGTACTGCATGTCCCAGATGTCTTCCTCAACCATTGCCTGGGCAGAGATTATCTTGCAGCAGTCTATTACCGAGCCTCCTCCGACGGCAAGGATGAAGTCTGTCTTCTTTTCCCTTGCAAGCCTGGCGCCTTCCTGCACCTTGGCGTAGGTCGGATTGGGCATTATTCCGCCGAAATCAGTGACTTCCTTTCCGCATTCTTCCAGCCATGACCTTATCCTGTCATAAAGCCCGGTGCGTTTCAGCGAGCCTCCGCCGTATGCGAGCATCACATTTTTCCCTGTCTTTGCCATTTCTTCCTTTATGGCACTTTCAGCGCAGCCTTTTCCGAAATGCTGCCTTACGGGATATATATAATCGAATCTTTCCATAATGTATTTGATCAGTCAATCATGCCTGTTCCCTGGAGCCAGGACCTGACGGAATTTTCAGAGCGTCCTGGCATTGCTATTTCTGAGTCGTCGCTCTGCGGCTCCTGAATGTTGTCCGGGTCAAGGTCTTCCGGCAGGGTTTCCGGAATATGTGCGGAGTCAGGGGTCACTTCATAGATCTTGTGCATCGACTCGTTCAGATAGCTTGTCGCCCCGTAGGTGAAGAACGGGATGACTGTCTTGCCGCTGAGATCATATTTTTCAAGGAAGGTGCATACGACCATCGCCGGCTGGTGCCACCATATCGGCGAGCCGACGAATATGGTCTCGTATTGTGCCATCAGGCTTTCATCCGGCAGGTTGCCCGCTTCCGGCCTGAGGTCATTGTATGCCTCGTCCTGAATCTTGTCGCTGTCATCGTATGGGTTTTCCGCATATGGTTCGGCAGGACGGATGCGGTATAGGTCGGCACCTGTGAGAGTGGCTATGTGCCGGGCTACGGTCCTTGTGTTGCCTGTGGCGGAGAAATAGGCGACAAGAATCGTGCTCTCCCCATCCGGCATCTCATAATCCGGGTCTCCGGTCTGGTTCCAGTTGTCGCCGGTCCCGTCGCCCTGATTGTCCTGGCCGCCGTCACCTTCTTCTCCTGAAGCTGTCCCGTTCTGGCTGCTGCCGTTGCTGTCCTGCCCGAAGGCATCTCCGGAGCATGCCCCGGAAGCGATGACGGCTGCCGCCATCATCATGATCATAAGTATCCTTTTCATCGTTTGAAATGTTTTTCCTTTGATGCAAAGTTACTTGCGGCTGTCGAGCCTGACCATACACATTTTACTGAATGATATACCAAATTTCATCAGCTCTGTCCGAGAGTGCCCGTGAAACTCAGTTGCCGTCTGTCCGAGAGTCATTATGGCTCCGGTCTCCGGCCAAGGAAGACTCACTGCCTGTTGGCCCTCTTTATGTCGGCAAGCGAAATGTTTTCGTTCCTGTAGCGGGCATCCGGGTTGACTTCTCCCCGGCTCAGGAACGGATCGTCGGGCAGATGCGCAAAGCGGATGGCTTTCTGCGGGCAGTTCTGGATGCAGGCGAAGCAGAATTCGCAGTCTCCCTCTGCCTTGACTCCGTCCGAAGTCATTTCATAGTTTCCTCGCGGACAGACTTCCACGCAGGCTGCGCATTCGATGCAGGCAGCGGTGACTGTGAAATATTTCTCGCTCCGCAGCTGGAAGCCGACTTCCGGGTCTATTCCCGTGCGCTCCAGGAATCCCTGATGCTGGATGCGCTCCTCTTCGGTCACCGGCTCGTGCCAATGCCTCTGTGCCGCAAGGTCGGCGCTTATCCTCTCTATGCTTTCAGGGATGTGTTTGTCGATTTTCATCTGTTCCGCCATGTCAAAGTTTGGCAGCCAGTTGTCCACCATTATCATGGTAGTGATGTAGTCGAATGCAGTACCCGCCGCCCTGGATATCCTGTCCCAGATTTCCACGGCGTCGCATTTCCTGTTCCCGTATGTCAGTACAGCGAACTTGTATGCTGCACGGAGTGTCGTCCTGTTTATAAATTCGCGCACCATGTTGGGAGGCATGTGCCCGTAGATGGGATATACAATCCCGATTTCATCGGCTTCTATTTCATTGCGGCCTTCCTTCAGGAGCTGCGGAATGCTCAGAAGTTCCGTGTTTTTGCCGGACAGTTCCCTGGCGACATGCAGGCAGTTGCCGGTGGCTGTGAAATACAGTATGACCCGTTTCTTTTCCTTTGCATCGCAGGATGAAAGTGCCGGCATTCCGATGGCTGCTCCAGCTACCATAAGCCCCATCCGTTTCAGGGCGTCCCTTCTTGTGATGCCGCGATCTTCCGCTGTGTCCATGCCGGCGGAGAGCTTCCCGGTATAGTCAGTTCTGTTGTCCTTTCCCATTGCGTATGATATTTTTTTTGTTGTCTGAAAATGTCCGGTGCCATCTTTTCCGGGCTTGTCCTGCCCGGATATGATTTTACTGATGCAAAATTATACGCTGCAGCCTGATTGTCCATACACATTTTACGGAATGATGCACCAATTCCGACCATGAGAACTTTTCTTATACCCATTTTACAGAATCTTTCTGCCGCCTGCATCGCATTCTCATTAAAATGCTAACTTTGGAACGGACAAAAAATGCCTGCAATGAAAGAAGTACTGGACCTTAAGACAATAGATGACTATAATGCCTTCCTCGGACTTGAAACGCTGAACCCTCTGGTGTCCCTCGTGGACTTTTCGGATGTCAAGGTACTGAAGCACCGGAGAAAATGCTTCAATTTCTACGGGATATTCCTTAAGGAGAAAATACACGGGAGCATTTCCTACGGCAGGGGAAAATATGACTATCAGGAAGGCACCCTCGTGTTCATAGCCCCCGGCCAGGTGGGCGGGATAGACGATGACGGCGAGACCCTGAACCCAGGAGGCCATGCCCTGCTCTTCCATCCTGACCTGATCCGGAACACATTGCTTGCCAAGAAAATGAAGGACTATACCTTTTTCTCATATGAAGTCAACGAGGCCCTGCACATGTCTGACAGGGAGAAGCAGACGGTCATGAACTGCTTTGCGGAAATAGGGGAGGAACTCCGGCACCCTATTGACCGGCACAGCCGTGCGATAATAGTGTCCAATATTGAAGTCCTTCTGAACCACTGTCTGCGCTTCTATGACCGCCAGTTTGCCACCAGGGAGCCGGTCAACAAGGATGTGCTTGTGCGTTTCGAGGCTCTCCTGAACGGCTATTTCGATTCCGGCAAGCCTCAGGACCTCGGACTGCCGTCGGTGGCGTGGTGTGCCGAACAGCTGCATTTCTCCCCGAATTATTTCGGCGACCTGGTGAAAAAGGAGACTGGCAAGTCGGCTATAGAATATATTCACCTTGCCGTAATCGGACGCGTGAAGGATCTTCTCATGGGCACCGACAAGACCGTGAGCGAAATAGCATATGAGGTCGGCTTCCAATATCCTCACCATCTCAGCAGGATGTTCAAGAAGATTGCCGGCTGTTCTCCTCTTGAATACCGGGTCGGACTTTCGTAGATTCAGCTGCAGCAGAACCTGTATTCTGACGGCAGGCGGCCTGAGAGTTTCCTGAATATGAAGGAAAACTGTCGGACACTGCCGTAGCCGAGCCTGGATGCTATTTCCGATGGGGAAAGGGAGGTCTCTACAAGCATTTTCTTGGCGGCCTCGAACTGTTTCAGCCTGCAGTATTCATTGTAGTCTTTTCCCGTTTCGAACCTGAGCAGGTCGTTGAAGTATGCGCTTGAAAGGTTGACCGCTTCCGCACACAGTTCTTCCGGAGGGAAGCCTTCGAGCCCGAGCTGTCCTGAGGATATGCAGTTCCCGATGATGCCGTCAATCTTGTCCATGATGCTCCTGTTCTTGTCCTCCCTTGTGATGAACTGCCTTTCATAGAATCTGGTGCAATAGTCCAGCAGCAGTTCTATGAGCCTGGATACCAGTGTGCGGCTGTGGGAGTCTATGTCATGATGGAGCTCTTCGTCAATGTCTCCGAAATATTTGGACACGATGTCCTTTTCCTTCATGGACAGGTGCAGCGCCTCTTCCTTGCGGTATGAAAAGAATGTATAGTCGCCGATGTGCCTGTCAAGTGCCGTCCTTGACAGAAGGTCAGGATGGAATGCCAGCAGCAGTCCCTTTTTCGGAAGGGTGTTGTCCGCGTCCATCCTGAAGATTTCTCCCGGCTTCAGGAAGACCATGGTGGCATTGGAGAAGTCATAGTATCTTCTTCCGCAGCATCGGCAGTTGCAGACATCATCCTCTATGAGCATGATGGCATAAAATTCAAACTTGACAGAACTTTCCTCAAGTGAAGGGTTCTCAAGGTTGATGATTGCCGCCTGGGGATGCAATATCCTGCCTCCGAAGCACCGGTTGCAGTCATTGACGGTCTTTATGTCGAGTATGTCTTCCGTGATGTCCATAAGCCTTTACGGAACTGTCTGTACGGATGGATGCCGCCTTCCGTCAGTTGCCTGAGATTTCTGACCTGTATCCGTTAGGAGTGCATCCTACGCGTTTCTTGAAGAGCCGGCACAAGTGCTGCGGATATTGGAAGCCGAGGCTGTAGGCGATGCTGCTCACCGTCTCGTCCGAGTCGAGGATGCGTTCCTTGGCAAGGTCTATGATCTTGTTCTGGATGTGCTCCTGCGGGGTCAGTCCGGTTTCCTTCTTGACCATGTCCCCGAAATAGTTCGGTGAAAGGCACAGCTTGTCTGCGAAATATCTCACGGTAGGCAGCCCGGCTTCCTCGGCATGGTTTCCGTCGAAATATTCGTCAAGAAGGGTCTCGAATCGGGATATTGCATCGCGGCAGACCTTTTCCCTTGTGATGAACTGTCTGTCATAGAATCTCATGCAGTATTCCAGCAGTGCTTCTATGTGCATGGAGATCAGGCTTCTGCTGTGCTTGTCCACGCTGTGTCCGAGTTCCGTCCTTATTATGTTGAGGATGTCGAGGAAGATCTTCTTCTCGTCTTCCGACACATGCAGGGCCTCGTTTGCCTCGTATGAAAAGAAGCTGTATTTCCTGATGTTGCGGCCGAGGGAAGTCCCCTTGATGAGGTCGGGGTGGAAGAGTAGCCCGTATGCGTTGGTCTGCGGCCTGCCGGTGTTCATCTTGACCGTGGCTGTCTGTCCCGGTGCAAAGCATACTATCGTGCCTTCCTGGTAGTCGTATATCTGCCTTCCGTACCTTATTTCACAGCCTTTCTCCATCTTCAGGAACAATGCATAAAGCCCGTACCTGAATTTCACATTGTCCGGTGCCTGCTGCACCTTGTTGAGGTCCACGACGCTTACGAGCGGATGCAGGGTTTCGATGCCGTACAGCCCGTTATATCTGTCAATGCTGTCAAGAATAACAATATCTTCCATGCTGCATGAATATTTTCCACGCTGCAAAAATAGCAAATCGTCCCCTCATTCCGTTACCATTTTTACGGAGAAAGCTACCACCCTTACTTTTCCCGATGTCAGGCAGCCGTCTTCCGTCCGTGCAGGAATGCAGTCAGATGCCTGAAACTGCCTCCGGTGACGGCAATCCTTGAGCAGACGCAGGACAAGGTGGAGAAAATAAGAAAAAGAATTCCGGCGGAAACCCTCATGTCCCCAAGGCCGGCGAGAGGAGGGACAATGCCGCCGAATATATAGCCTGCCGTGCCGAGAAGGGCGGAGGCGATGCCCGCATTCTGCTGCCCGTTTTCCATTGCAAGGGCATTGGATGCTGTGAAGGCCATCCCGGACATGGCAAGGAGGAAGAAAAGCAGGATTTCATAGACCCAGAATCCGCATCCGGTCACAAGGGCAATGCAGAGCATGATGCTGACTGCCAGCATCCCGTCTCCTGATATCAGCAGTGCCTTTTCCATGCTTTTGAGCCTTGTGGCAAGGGCAGTGGCGACAGCCATCGCTATGGCATTTACCCCGAACACGAGACTGAACATCATCTGGGATATGCCGTAGTGCTCCTGCATTATGAACGGGGCGGAAGCCACATTCACAAATACTATCGCCATGGCAAGCCCGTACTGGATGGCATATGTCATGAATCTGCGGTTGTGCATGATATCGCGGAATCCGCCTAGGAATGCCTCGCGGCTGTTCTTCTTCATTTTCGCCCCGGCAAGAGGTTCATGCATCCTTATGCTGCCCGCAAGCAGTCCGGCACCGAGCAGGAGAAGGCACCAGAATATGCCTTTCCACCCGGCAATTCCGGCAACAAGTCCTCCCGCGACAGGGGCGGCCACGGTGGCAATGCCGTTGACGGCACCGATGAGTCCGAGCATGGTGGCGAGTTCCGCCGCCGAATATTTGT
Source organism: Candidatus Cryptobacteroides merdavium (assembly GCA_017694755.1). GTDB lineage: Bacteria > Bacteroidota > Bacteroidia > Bacteroidales > UBA932 > Cryptobacteroides > Cryptobacteroides merdavium. The sequence goes on along the minus strand of JADIMO010000051.1, from coordinate 1,427 downwards.
CGGTTGCGATGGACCTGGACAGCACCACCCCTCCCGATCCGGCGAAACCCTGGATGAACCTCATTACGATGAACTGGGATATGTCTTTGGCGAATATGCACCCCACCGTGGAGAACAGGAAGAGGGACATCGCTGCAATCAGCGGCCTGCGCCTGCCGTATCGGTCGCTCAGCGGCCCGAAGATCAGCTGTCCGACGGCAAGTCCGATCATGCTTGTGGTCAGCCCGAGCTGGACCATGGATGACGATGTGCCGAAACATTCCGTCATTTCAGGCAATGTCGGCAGGTACATGTCCATCACAAATGGTCCGAAGGCGCTCAGCGTCCCCAGGAATATAAGCATGAATATTTTTGAATTCCTTCTCCTCAGTTTCATCTTTTCCGTTTTTTCCGGCCGCAAAATTATCTGAAAACTTCCTTCCCCACCATTTCTTAAAAGGTACAAAACATTTCATTTTCGGAACAAATCTGGCGTAGCCAAGGCGCTTTAACTGTCATTCCGACCGGGAAAGGCGGGCGCAGGAATCTGTTGCCCGATAATTACACAGGTACCTCCATTCCTGGTTTCGCCCTGCCGTCGGAATGACAGCAAGGGGGACCGGAGCGGCTCAGATTTTTTCAGGTCGTCGCTGGAGGCTCACGAGTCTAGCCGAACTCCGTCCGACGATGCCCCCTCCGGAAAGCCAAAGCCTCCGCCGCGAAACGAAATCCGCAGAACGGAGGCTTTTCATCTCCAGCCAAGCATGACAGGAGGGAAGTGCATTCCTTATCCGCCACTCAGTACGCCTCTGACTGTTTATAAGTCTGCAATTTCATCTTCAGGTATCCCCGTCAGTTCAGCAATCATCTGACTTGAAATTCCCTTTGCTTTCATAGCCCTTGCAATGCTGACTTTTTCTTCTTCCCTTCCTTTTTTCAAGCCGCTTTCCATCCCTCTCTGAAGACCCTGTTGAAGTCCCTTCTGGAGGCCGCGCTCCATTCCGGCTGAGATGCCGGTTTTTCTGGCGGTGTTGATGATGTTGTAGTAGTCGCGTTCGGTTATCATGTCCTTTTCGTATAAGAGTTTCGTGTCGGAGTCAAACATAGCGATTTCGCAGGCCCTGAAGAACTGCAGGAACGGCTCCTTCTCCGCCTTGAATCCCGAATCGGTCAGGATGTCGACGAATCTCTGCATCGTAATCTGCCATTCCATAATTTCCGCTTTAAGTTATGGTGGCAAATCTATGTATATTGCAACAAAGCGATGATCAAAAAGAGAAAAATCTTCACCCTCAGCATGAAGATTTTTCTCTTTCTTTACAATAGTTCGTTAAAAATCAGCCGAGCCTAAGCGGCTCTGGCAGTAAATAAAATGAGTTCCTTGAAAATTTTGTCAATTAATGTCGTGTCCGGTTTAATGCCGAACACGCAAATAAATCGTTCAAGCA
>JADIMO010000050.1 GCA_017694755.1 Candidatus Cryptobacteroides merdavium | reverse complement strand
CCCATGGCCACTGTCCTTGCTGTCCCCGCGTAATCGCTCTTGCTGTAATTGAGCGCGTCATACATTGTCTGCGCCCCCGCACTTGCCGTAATCCCTGCCAGCAAAAGTGTAATTGCTGTCTTTTTCATGGTTTTATATGTTTAAAATTAATGTGTCTGTCGGGAAACATCCTCTCCTGCCGTTCCTGGTCGGAACCGGATGGCAGGAGGGCAATATATGTGTAATGCGGGCCCGCGTCATCTCCTGTAGCTTCCGCTGCCACCGCCGCTGCGGGAGGCTCCTCCGCCTGAATAGCCGGAGGACCTGCTCATTCCGGAAGAACTTCTGCTGAATGACGATGAACTGCTCCGGTTGAATGAGGAAGTGCTGTTCCGGTTGAATGAGGACGAACTCCTGTTGTAAGACTGGCTTCCGTTGAACGATGGGCTGTTCCCGTTGTATGTTGCAGAGCTGTTTCTTGTGTATCCGGAAGTTCCCCTGTTGTATGAGGAAGTCCCGCTTGAATATCCGGAAGATCTCGATATGCTTGAAGATGACCTCCTGTAATTGCTCATGGAGGATTTCGGTGCCGATGCAGGGACGGTCAGCGTTCCTCCCCTCCTGTATGCCGAGCCTGTTCCGCTGCTTTGGACTGCCGAGGCAGTAATGCCGCCACCTCTCCTGTATGACTGTCCGGCATTGCTTCCGGTGGCTGCGGATACGGTACTTCCGGAACGGCGCACTGACGATATGCCCGAAGTATAGGTGTTGCGTACCGTGCTTGAGCGCCTTGTCGGTGTAATTGTCCCTGATGCAACTGCCGATGTCCCTCTTGCTGAGGAAGAACCTCTCCTTACTGTGGATGTTCCTGAAGACGAACCCCTTCTTGCGACTGCCGTGCCCCTGATGCTTGAGCCGCTGCCGCGTGAAACATACGCCTTTCTTGCAGATGAGCCGCCTGAGGCTCGGGAGCCGTAATAATATCCCCTGCCTCCGCCGACGATGACATCATGCCCGTGATGCCAGTGAGGGTGGTACGGGTAGTGCGGTGCTCCCCAGAACCACGGATTGTAGAACCACGGGTCCCAGAAGATGCTTGAATATCCCCAGTACCACGGGTCGTAGTACCATCCTCTCCAGTACCAGGAGTCATACCAGCCCCAGTATCTTCCGTAATACCACGGATCCCAGTACCAGCTGGAGAATGTCACCGGAGTGTACCATGTCCACGGATAATTGTTGTAATAGATGTCGGTGAACGGGTCATCCGTGATGGTGACCGTTGTCACGGCCGTGTTGTCGAACTTTATCACTGCTGCCTTGTTGTCTGGAATCACCACCGTGTCTTTCCTGTCTCCGAAAAGCAGCAGTTCAGTTTCCTTTGTCTTTGCCACAAGGTTGTCCACCTTTTCATCGGCGGCAGTCACTCTTGTCTTTTCCTGCGGTTCAGGCCTATAATAGATTCCGTCCTGATACCTCTGTCCTGAAGAGGCATACCGGGCAGCCGTACCGCACGATGTAAGCGCGATGGCGGCTGAAATCAAGATCACAAGTCTCTTTTTCATATCTGAACCTCCCATTATTTCCAATAATTTCGTACCTTCGCAACCTGATGCAGGTTCTGCAATATCCGTACCTTTACGGATGCGAAATCATCTGCAATGTAAATATAAAATAATTCAAAAGCAAAAATACAATGGCTAAAGAGGTTACAAAGAGAGCGGACAATTATTCCCAGTGGTATGACGATCTTGTGGTGAAGGCGGATCTTGCAGAGCGTTCTGCAGTACGCGGATGTATGGTAATCAAGCCGTACGGATATGCGATCTGGGAGAAGATGCATGAGGTGCTTGACAAGATGTTCAAGGATACGGGGCATGTCAATGCCTATTTCCCTCTCTTCATACCGAAGTCATTCCTCAGCCGCGAGGCTGAACATGTCGAAGGCTTCGCCAAGGAGTGCGCCGTGGTGACGCATCACAGGCTCATGACCAATCCTGACGGTCCTGGTGTGGTTGTGGACCCTTCCGCGAAACTTGAGGAGGAACTCGTGGTCAGGCCTACATCCGAGACCATAATCTGGAATACATACAAGAACTGGATCACTTCATGGAGGGATCTTCCTATCCTCTGCAACCAGTGGGCGAATGTCGTGCGCTGGGAAATGCGTACGAGACTGTTTCTCCGCACTGCCGAATTCCTCTGGCAGGAAGGCCATACCGCCCATGCTACAAGGGAGGAGGCAGAGGCAGAGGCAATGAAGATGATCAATGTATATGCAGACTTTGCAAGGAATACCCTTGCATTGCCTGTGGTTGTCGGGCACAAGAGCCCGAACGAGAGGTTCGCAGGGGCACTCGATACCCTCTGCATCGAGGCTCTTATGCAGGACGGCAAGGCTCTGCAGGCAGGAACATCTCATTTTCTCGGTCAGAATTTCGCAAAGGCTTTCGATGTGCAGTACACAAGCAAGGAGGGCAGGCAGGAATATGTCTGGGCCACTTCATGGGGCGTTTCCACCCGTCTGATGGGTGCTCTGGTGATGGCCCACGGAGATGACAACGGTCTTGTGCTTCCTCCGAAGCTGGCTCCGATACAGGTCGTGATGGTGCCTATCTACAAGAGCGGGGAGGAGAGGAATGCCATTCTCGACAAGATGGATGAACTGAAGAAAGAGCTTGAGGCACACGGTCATACGGTGAAGATTGACGATAGGGACACCCTGCGTCCGGGATTCAAGTTTGCAGAGTGGGAGCTCAAGGGAGTGCCTGTACGTATTGCCATCGGTCCGCGCGACCTGCAGAACGGTCAGGTGGAGCTTGCCCGCAGGGACACTCTCGAGAAGTCATACGTGCCGCAGGAAGGACTCGGCAAGAGAATCGAGGACCTTCTCGTTGAGATTCAGGATAATATCTATGCAAAGGCATTGAAATTCAGGGATGAAAGCATAGTGAAGGTGAACTCGTGGGATGAGTTCAAGGAAAGGATAGAGGAGGGCGGCTTCCTGCTATGCCACTGGGACGGTACCACAGAGACTGAGGAAAAGATCAAGGAGGAGACGAAGGCCACCATCAGATGCATACCTATGGACAGTGCCGTGTGCGAGGAAGAAGGTAAGTGCGTCTATTCCGGCAAGCCTTCGCACAGGAGAGTCCTGTTTGCCCGTTCGTACTGATTGGTGCCGGGACAATCGGCAGGGAATCACCGATTGAGAACTATAAAGTGGTATGAAGAAAGAGCTGCTGACAATCCTGTTATCCTTTGCAATCTTGCCGGTATGTGCGCAGGACCTGCTCACGGAAGTCCAGAAGGCTGCCGCCGAGGCTGCTGTGGCCATAGACAAGGCACCGGTTCCGGAAAAGCCGAAGGACCCGCCCAAGAAATACTGGAAGAATTCGTTGCAGACCAAGCTGGACTTTGGGCAGACTTCGCTTACGAACTGGGCTGCCGGCGGTTACAATACCGTGTCATTGAAGACATTCATTGACGCCAACGCCAATTACAGCAAGAATGAGATGTTCTGGAACAACCGTCTTCAGCTGGACTATGGCTTTCTGTATTCCGCAGACAAGCCGGTGCTCCAGAAGACCGATGACAGGATATATCTCGAAAGCAAGTGGGGATATCAGGCCACAAACAAGCTGTACTATTCTGCGGAATTCAGCTTCAAGTCGCAGTTTTCCAATACATACGATTTTCCTACGCCTACATCTAGGGCCGACGGTTCCGCCCTTGGTGAAAATGAAGAGTACGGGGCGGCTGACTGGAAGGCCGCACGGGTGCTGAAGTCCGGATTCCTGTCACCTGCCTACACCAATCTGGCGCTCGGTCTTGACTACAAGCCGCTCAATTGGCTCACGATCAATTTTGCGCCTTTGACTGGAGGTTTTGTGATAGTCGATGACCCTCTTTTGAGGGGTTCCTACAGCCAGCCGCTGAAGAAGGAGTTTGAAAATGCCACTGAGGTTACCGGCGATATGTACAAGGCGGCGAAGTTTGAATTCGGTGCCCAGCTGAAGATGGACTTCAAGGTGAATGTCAATGACAATTTTGCGTTTTCATCACAGGTGGTGCTCTTTTCGGACTATCTTGACAAGCCTCAGAACCTGCGTGTCAACTGGGACAACAGGATTGATTGGAAGCTTGCGCGATTCTTCTCGTTCACTGTCACCACCGGTCTAATATATGATGACGATGTGATGATCCAGACTCCCGAAGAAAGTGCCGACGGTATTCCTGGTCACCAGCGTGTGCAGTTCAAGGAGTCCCTTTCGTTCGGGTTTGTCTATACTTTTGCCTCCAGGAATTCTTGACAAGGAATGATGCAGAGACGATTTGACCAAATATTGTCCGGAATGCTGAAACGGATTTACGGCCTGCAGTACGGATCTGCATTTCCGGGAAATGTTCCTGACATACGGTGTGCGTCCGTGCTTCTGGCTGTAAGCGGCGGTATTGATTCGATGTGCATGGCCGACCTCTTTCTGCGTTCGTCATGCAGCCCGGACTTTGTTCTGGCGCATTGCAATTTCCATCTGCGGGGAGCGGAGAGTGATTCAGATGAGGCTCTGGTCGCTGAATGGGCGGAGGAACACGGGATAAGGCTTCATAAAAAGGATTTTGATACGGCCGCCTATGCTTCGGAACATGGACTGAGCATAGAAATGGCGGCGAGAGAGCTCAGGTACAGGTGGTTCGGCGAACTTGCATCCGTGAACGGATATTCAGCCGTGGCCGTGGCGCACAATGCCAATGACAATGCCGAGACATTGATTCTCAATATGCTGCGCGGGACCGGGATAAAGGGTGTCACAGGAATGGGGGAGTTGTCAGCCAATCCCTGTTGTCAAGGCGTCGTCATCCGGCCTCTGCTGCATTTCACGAGGAAACAGATAGAAGGCCATGTCCTTGCACATGGGCTCAGATATCATGAGGACAGCACAAATGCCGATGTGGAGTACAGGAGGAACAGGATCAGAAACCAGATATTCCCGCTTTTCGCCGGCATCAATCCTTCATTTGTAAAGACCCTGAACCGTGAGATGGATTATTTTTCCCAGGCGGCTGACATCGCGGATGAGTATTTCAGAGAACATTCATCCTGCATGACAGAATGTCCCGAAAACGGAGCCGGAGGTGTTGTGTGCCGTGTGGATGTGGCTGCGCTCAAAGCAGAGAGACATTGGAAATACATTCTATACAGGGTATTGGAGCAATACGGCTTCAATTCTGCTTCAGTGCATTCAGTGTGTGTTCTGCTGGAGGAAGCCGGTACCATAGGCGGAAAGGTTTTCCGTTCGGGCGGGCACGAGCTGATGACTTCCTCGAGGGAACTTGTCATACGGAAAGCCGGATTTGACAAAGGTGAAGGCAGGCAGTCTTATGCGTCTGGATCAGGGAGCAGGATTTTCCGGGAGCGGGACACCCTTTCCGCTTCGGACCCTGTCATGGCAATAAGGGCCGCCGGAAAATATTTTTTCAACGGTGTGTCATTCTCCGTATCCGTCAGAAAATGGGACGGTAGCATATCCCTGAAGCAGCCTGCCGGCACGATAATGTTCGACAGGGCCGTGATGGATTTCCCTTTCATCTGCCGCAGGTGGCTTCCCGGTGACTGGATGCGTCCTTTGGGCCTGAAAGGCAGGAAGAAACTCAGCGACATGTTCACTGACATGAAATACGGACCGGAAGAAAAGGAATCCGCCGTGGTGCTTGTCGCCCCTTCTTCCGTTTTATCGTCACCGGATGCTCCGGAGCATCATGTCTCCGCCCTTCTCGGCGTCCGCATAGACGATTCCCTGAAAGTTACTTCCAGCACAAAGGAAGTTATCATAATTTCCATAGACACAAATTCTTTTCATGTTTCGGAATGACCTCTTGGGGTACTTTTGCAGATAACCATTAAAATCATATTATGAAAAAAAGGATTCTCATTAATGTCTTTGCAGGAATGCTGATGCTGTGTTCCTGCTCCCGGCATTTCATTTCCGATGCAGGATACAGGGAGGAGGTAAGGAAAGACTTCTCATCCAGGGCAGAACTGCTGGACAGGGCAGGGGTGTGCCTGGATTCCATGGATCTTACAGGTCCGGAGAGGGAAGCTATGGAGTTTCTGTATGCATATATGCCGCTGGGTGACATTGTAAATCTTCCGCAGGAATACTGGGCAGACAATGTGAGGCTCACTGCCGAGGCTGCCGGCACCATGCCTTGGGGCAAGGATGTCCCGGAAAGGGAACTGAGGCATTTCGTGCTTCCGGTGAGGGTGAACAATGAGAATCTTGACACTTCCCGCGCCGTTTTCTTCAGTGAACTGGCCCCGCGTCTGGAAGGGCTTTCAATGAAGGATGCCATCCTTGAGGTGAACCACTGGTGCCATGAAAAGGCTGTATACCAGCCGTCGGACTCCAGAACGAGCTCCCCTCTGGCGACGGTCAGGACAGCGTACGGAAGGTGCGGAGAGGAATCCACCTTCCTCGTGGCTGCCCTCAGATCCGTCTGCATTCCGGCAAGGCAGGTCTATACTCCGCGCTGGGCGCATACGGACGACAATCACGCATGGGTGGAAGCCTGGGCTGACGGGGAATGGCATTTTCTCGGTGCCTGCGAGCCCGAGCCCGTGCTTGATTTAGGCTGGTTCAATGCCCCTGCGAGCCGGGGGATGCTGATGCACACAAAAGTCTTCGGCCGGTATGACGGTCCGGAGGAGGTTGTGTCGGTTTCTCCGAATTATACTGAAATAAATGTGATAGACAATTATGCCCCGGGTGCGGCACGGCTTGATGTGAAGGTGACATATCCTGACGGCAGTCCTGTGTCCGGTGCAAGGGTCGAATACCGGCTTTACAATTATGCCGAGTTCTATCCGGTGGCAGTCAAGACTGCAGGGAGCGACGGCTGCTCATATCTCACCGCAGGGCTGGGGGATATGCTTGTGTATGCCACCGACGGGGAGAAGTTCGGCTTCAGGAAGGTTTCTTTCGGCAAGGATAACAGTGTGGACATAGTCCTTTCTTATGATGAGGACAATCTTCCTGACCATATCGCCTTTGAATCCGTCCCGCCTGCGGAGAATGCCGTGCTTCCGGAAGTGACGGAGGAGCAGCGGGCAGAGAATGACAGGAGAATGGCGCAGGAGGATTCCATAAGGCTGGAATATGTGGGAACATTCTATGACAGGGAGCGAGCGGAAGCATTTGCCGACAGGCTGGGCTTGTCTTCGTCTGCTTCTGATCTGATTGTCGCATCGCGCGGCAACCATCCGGAAATATGTTCATTCCTGGAATATGCAGTGTCGGAAGGCCGTGGAAATGATGCCGTTGCCTTGCTGAACTCGGTTTCGGAAAAGGATTTGAGGGACACTCCTGCCGCTGTGCTGAAAGACCATCTGGACAATGTCCCTGCCGGATGTCCGGATGAGCATGTATATGGGCCGAGGGTATCCACCGAGCTGCTCACCCCATACAGGGGGCTTCTGATGAAGAATGTGCCGGAAACAATGTGGAATGCAGTGCGTGAAGATCCGGCCTGCCTTGTGAAATGGTGCCGGGACAGTCTGTCGATGATGGATTCCATATCCATGGGATATGTCCAGGTGGCTCCGGCAAGGGTCTGGGACACGAGGGTGGCAGACAAGGCCTCACGGGAAATATTCTTTGTCGCCATGTGCCGGACTGCCGGAGTTCCTGCATGGAAAGACCCTGTGACGGGTACGGTAAAATACAGACACGGCGGGCAGGTATTTGATGTGGACTTCGAGGCCGCTGAAAAGACTGTGGCAGATACCGGGACACTGAAAATAAGGTATTCTCCGATACCTATGCTGGAAGATCCTCACTATTACACCCACTTTACGCTTTCAAGATATGAGGACGGGACTTTCGTCCTTCTGAATTATGAGGAATCCGTAACATGGAAGAATACATTTTCCAAAGGAGCCGTCTTGCCTGAGGGAACATATATGCTCACCAGCGGGGCAAGGATGTCCGGCGGCAATGTGCTGGCTGACATGTGCTTTTTCAAGGTAAAGGCCGGACAGACGGCTTCTGTCGGGCTTGTGGTCAGGGACGACCCTTCACAATATCGTGTGATAGGCAGCTTCAATTCCGAAGCCCTTTATGACAAGGTTCCTGCACCGGGCACCGGAAGCCTTGAGGACAAGGTGCACAAATCCGTACTCTCCGAGACCGGGCGTGGATATTTTGCCGTTGCCCTTGTGGACAGCGGCCGTGAGCCGACCGACCATGCAATGCGTGACATATCTGCCGCTGCAGAGGAGCTTGCAGCATGGGGGCGGCCCATATTGGTGATTTTCGCTTCCGAAAATGACTGGAAACGCTTCGATCCGGGGAAATACAATCTTCCGCCGACCGTGAGCTATGGAATCGACACGGACGGCTCCATGCGAGAAATGATGGTTTCCGGCATGAATCAGAAAGGGAAAGGCCGCCTGCCTCTGATTGTGGTTGCAGACACCTTCAACAGGGTGGTCTTCTTCTCTGAAGGATATTCGATAGGGCTCGGCGACCGGCTTGTGAAAGTGTCGAAGAGCCTATAGGGATTTGAGGGCATTGATGGCTGCGGCTATTTCATCCGGATCTGAATCCATGATGGAATAGCCGTCTTTTTCGCTGCCCATCAGCACTTCCGGACGGCGGAATCTCATGCCGCTGTCCACCGGCCTGCGTGCGGAAAGATGAAATTCATGCGTTCCTGTGGCTTCTGCAATTCCTGCAATGTTGCCTGAATTTATTCCGCATCCAGGCATTATGGATATCCGGTCCCCGGCCTTGCCCGCAAGGCCGGCAATGAGTTCCGCCCCTTCCCTGGCGGAAGGCATGCAGCCGGATGTGAGTATTTTCCGGCATCCGAAGCCTATGATCTTTTCCATTGCCTCAAAAGGGTCCCGGGCATGGTCAAAGGCCCTGTGGAATGTCACCGGCAAGTCCCCGGCGGCAGTCATGAGCATGGTCATCGCCCTTTCGTCCACATCCCCGTCAGCCGTGAGTGCCCCGAAAACAAGCCCGTCCGCCCCGGCATCCTGTGCCGCGTAGATGTCGTATTCCATCTGCCTGACTTCGCTTTCGCTGTACAGGAAATCTCCTCCCCTCGGCCTGATGATGACATTCATTCCTATCGTAATGACTTCCCTTGCCCTGCGTATCATACCGATTGACGGTGTCGTGCCTCCTTCCGGAAGTCCTCCGCAGAGTTCCACTCTGTCCGCCCCTCCGTCCTGGGCCGCCTTGCAGCTTGTCACCGACCCGGCGCATATCTCGATATTGAAATTTTTTCTTTCCATTTCTGTCTTGTTTCCAATAAAAAAGGGCGGCCCCGGAATCCGGGTCGCCCCTGCCTTGAATTGCGTAACTATCTTATGGACATTTCGTATGGCAACCTTGCGTAGACCTTGCCGCTTTCGTCGGCTTTCCAGTCGGAGAATGCCTTCTCCACATTTTCAAGAGGTGTACCTTCAAACACTGAAGCGCTGCTGCCGCCGAGCGACTCCATGAGAATCTCCATTGTCGTCATCGGCTTAGGATATTCCACTATCTGCCATGCGGAGAGGTCTGCCATCCCGTTCCCGGCCGCACCGGCTGCATACATTATGGCATCCTTGATGGTTCCGATGCCGTCCACGAGTCCTATTTCAGCAGCATTGCTTCCGGACCATACACGGCCCTGTGCTATCGAATCCACATAAGGGACCTCAAGGTTCCTGCCCTCGGCAACAGTTGCGGTGAACCTGTCGTAAATCTTTTCAACTGAAGCCTGCATATAGGCCGTTTCGCTGTCGCTCAGAGGCCTGAGTCCGGAATACATGTCTCCGTGCTCATTGGAACTGATGGTGGTGATGTTCACATGGGCGATGTCCTTCAGGGTGCCGCTGAAGTCCGGGAGCATGCTGAACACTCCGATAGAGCCGGTCAGCGTGCTTGCATTCGTGAATATCCTGTCACAATTGTTGGAGATCCAGTAGCCGCCTGAGGCCGCATAGTTTCCGTATGACGCTATCACCGGCTTCACTTCCCTGAGAAGGTCGATTTCATTCTTTATCTTTTCCGAAGCAAGGACGCTGCCACCCGGAGAATCCACCCTGAACACCACGGCCTTCACTGTAGAATCCCTTCTGACCCCGGATATGATTGCCGCAAACCTGTCACCGTCCACATTGTTCCTGTCTTTTCCGTCCACAATGTTTCCGGATGCATAGATCACCGCAATCTTATCCTTCGCCTTCAGGTTAGGCTTCACGCTTATCTTTATATAGTCCTGCAGGGAAATCATCTTCACATCCTCGAACTTTTCCACCATTGAAAGGGTGCAGAACTTGTCCATCAGCTGTGCCTGTGTCACGAGTTCGTCCACAAGCCCGTTTTCAAGATAATCCTGCGGGAAATTGAGTTCCAGCCCGTTGATCATGGCGTTCAGCCTTTCCTGGCTCAGCCCCCGTGACGCCGCCATCTGTGATGTCCAGCTGTTCCAGATGGAGTTCACAAGCTCCTGATTCTGCTGCCTGTTCTCCGGGCTGATGGAGTTGCGGATATACATCTCTCCTGCGGATTTGTATTTCCCGTGGCGTATCAGCTGTACATTCACTCCGAGCTTGTCCAGAATGTCCTTGAGAAATATCACCTGGGTTGAAAGTCCGGTGAGCATTGTCATGCCTCCTTCGTATGAAGTCATGTATATCCTGTCAGACACTGATGCAAGGTAGTAGCCTGCATTTGTCGGATTTTCCATATATGAGATTACGGCTTTTCCGCTGCTGCGGAAATTTTCAAGCGCACTCCTCAGTTCCTCCACTTCAGCCATTCCTGAGGTCATCAGCATGTCCGGTTTCATATAGATGTAACTGACTGCAGGATCAGCCGCGGCCGCATCTATCGCCTGGATGGCGTTCCAGATGCCGACTTTGGTGACACCTTCCTTCTGAAGCATTTCAAAAGGGTTTGAATCCGCGCTCTGTTCCGTCAGGGCTATCGTGCTCATGTCGAGCTTCAATACGGCCGAACGCGGCATTACCGGCTCACTGCTGCCTAAGGCTGCCAGCGATCCGAGCAGGGCAAAAGAAAAAATGGTCATGACAACACTTACGATGAGGAATCCGAGCATTGCCGCCAATGTCATTTTGAGGAATTCTTTCATATTGTCTTACATTAAGCTGTTCTCTTTGTTTTCCACAATTCTACAAATGTAAATAAAATCATGTATCTATGCAAACAGGCTGTCAAACATAATCTGCAAAGGCATATAAATTTTTTACATTTTAAAAATATTATTTTTGTACCCTGAATTGTGAATTGAAGAAAAGGAATGAAAAGGATATTGGTGACGATTGCGGCTGTGCATCTGGCGGCATCCGCAATGATTGCCCGGGAGGCCGGAGCTGCCATGACGGTTCAGGCGGATGTGATGCCGGAAGTGAAGGACACTGCAGGCATATATGGAGAAAGGAAAGACAGTCTTGACGCTGCGGTCTTTGTGGGACGGCAGGACGGAAACTATCTTTCAAAGAGGACTCCGATAAGGACGGAGGTCATATCTTCGGCCGGACTGCACAAGATGGCCTGCTGCACATTGGCGGAAAGCTTCGAGAATTCGGCGAGCGTGACGGTCGGGTATTCCGATGCCGTCACGGGGGCAAGGCAGATACGCCTTTTGGGGCTTTCGGGAGTCTATACGCAGATGCTGGACGAGAACAGGCCGGTAATGCGCGGACTTTCAGCTCCTTTCGGGCTTTCCTATGTCCCGGGACAATGGCTGGAAAGCATACAGATAGCAAAAGGGGCGGCATCGGTGATAAACGGGGTGGAATCCGTCACCGGGCAGATCAACATGGAATACAGGAAGCCGACGGACGAGAAGCCCCTTTTCCTGAATGCATCCGTGATGAGCGACACGAAGCTGGATTTCAACATCGCATCATCGCTGCAGCTCGGACAGAAGTGGAGCACTGTCATCCTCGGCCATGTTTCCGGCAATGTCAGGAGCTTTGACCACAATCATGACGGCTTCATGGACGACCCCATGATGCTCCAGTTCAACCTTGCCAACAGATGGCTTTACCTTGCGGACAACGGGGTGCAGGTGCGTTTCGGGGTGAAAGCTCTGCACGACACCCGCAAGGGAGGGCAGGAAGGGTATGACCACGATACATATCAGGAATGGGAAGACGGATATGCTGACGACCCGTGGGGCTCCGACATTGTCAACAAGTCCCTTGGAGGCTACTTGAAGGTTGGCATCCCCCTTTCGGAGGACAATTCACAGAACATAGCCATTGTGGCCGATTATTCATACACGGACATGGATTCATGGTTCGGCCAGTCCACATGGCTCGGCAGCCAGCATTCCGT
>JADIMO010000049.1 GCA_017694755.1 Candidatus Cryptobacteroides merdavium | reverse complement strand
GCGCCGATGGTACTGCCCGGAAGGGTGGGAGAGTAGGCCGCCGCCGCTTTTATCGGGACTCCCGGAGAGAGGGAGCTGCAGAAGCAGCACAGCCTCTTCCCGGGAGTCCTTTTTTATTGTTTATCTTTGCTTTTTCCTTCCAGATTCGGCAATACAAACAGATGGGACTTGCTTGTATTGCATTTGGTTTCTCATTATATTTGCAAACTTGTCATGAGAAAGATATCTTCATACGGAATCAGGTCCGCCCGTTTCAGAAGATGGAACAGGAGTCCTTATGCTGTATTCAATTCGATCGGAAGACATGTCACCATCGGGCATCTCAAGGCAGATATTGCCGATGCTTCACTTAAAAAGGAAAAAAGCATACATTCTTTGTCTGTCGCCCGTTTTATTCTGGATCATGGCAGTACTTTCAAGCGCGGGACCTTTTCTGGAGATGAGGCTTCCTCGCCTCCAGGATTGGCAGAGGTTCTTGTAGCTTTTTCATTTTCTGAAATAAGGTTTGTTTCTGAGGCTTCTGCGGGGCTTCAGAGATGTTTCGCATATAGTTGTGGTCGGAAGGCTTATTGGCTTTCCGGCCATTTTTTGTTGATATTATTGGAGTATGACAGAAGAATCGATAGAAAAAATAATAAGTGACGGCGGCCTGGATGCGGCCATTGCTCTTGAATATGCAGAGAATATGCCTTTGGATGAACTTCTGGATGCGGCACAGTCGGTCATGCAGCGGTGCTCCCCGAAGACATTTGACACCTGTTCCATAATAAATGCAAAATCTGGAAGATGTCCGGAAGACTGCCGGTGGTGTGCGCAGTCTGCCCATCATCAGACTGCTGCTGATGAATATCCGCTGCTCTCTCCGGACAGGCTGCTGGAGGCGGCCAGGCTGTGCAAGTCCAAGGGGATAGGCCGATTCTCCATTGTTACCAGCGGCAGGGGGCTTAGGCCAGGTGAGGTTGCAGATATCTGCCAGGCTGCGGAGTCCATTGTGAAGGATTGCGGTATCTATATGTGCCTTTCTGCCGGGCTTCTTTCAAGGGATGAACTTGTCCGGCTTCATGATGCAGGGATAAGACGGTACCATTGCAATCTTGAAACTGCTCCTTCATATTTTCCGTCATTATGTACCACGCACACGCAGGAACAGAAGTTCAGGACTCTGGAGGCCGCCAGAGAGGCAGGGATGGAAATATGCAGCGGCGGAATAATCGGGATGGGAGAGACGATGGCGCAAAGGATAGAACTGGCATCTGTGCTGAAGGAGCTTGGTGTAAATTCAGTACCTGTGAATATCCTTTCACCGATAAAGGGTACTGCCCTGGAGTCGCAGCCTCTGATTCCCGAAGATGAAATACTCAGGACAATAGCCATTTTCAGGCTGATGATGCCGTATGCACGGCTAAGGTTTGCCGGAGGCAGGGCGAGGCTTTCTGAAAAGACGCTGATGAAGGCATTCCGTTCAGGCATAAATGCGGCCATCATAGGCGACATGCTGACTACTGTAGGGGCGGATGTGTCTACTGACATGCGGCGGATAAAGGAGGCGGGTTATACCCTTGCAGTCATTTGACAGATGACGAAGCAGGACTTGATTCCCGATATTGACATGAATAAAATGAATATTATATGAACAATATTGATTTTGAAAGAATTACCGATGCGTTTGACAGGGAGCACCTGTGGCATCCCTATACTTCAGCGACAGATCCGCTGCCTGCATATAAGGTGAAGGAGGCGCACGGATGCAGGATAGTCCTGGAAGACGGGACAGAACTCATTGAGGGAATGTCGTCGTGGTGGTGCGCAATACATGGCTATAATCATCCTGTGCTTAATGAGGCGGCAGGAAGACAGCTTGAGAGGATGTCGCATGTGATGTTCGGCGGACTTACTCATGAGCCGGCAATAGAGCTCGGGAAGAAGCTGACGGGGATATTGCCGGAAGAGTTTACGCATATCTTCTATGCCGACAGCGGTTCGGTGGCAGTGGAAGTTGCCATGAAAATGGCGGTGCAGTACCATTATGCCCTGGGACATCCGGAGAGATCGGATTTTGTGACCATTAGGACAGGTTACCACGGGGATACATGGAATGCTATGTCGGTATGTGACCCGGTTACAGGGATGCACAGCATCTTCGGCCCTGCCCTTCCGGTGAGGCATTTTGTGCCTTCTCCGCAGAGCCGGTTTGACGGGGAATGGCTGCAGGAGGACATCCGGCCGTTGGAAAAGGTGTTGGAGGAACACCATGATACGCTTGCCGCACTGATTCTCGAGCCCGTTGTGCAGGGGGCCGGAGGTATGCATTTCTACAATCCGGAGTATCTTCGCCAGGCGTCCATGCTGTGCAGGAGATATGGCGTGCTGGTGATTTTCGATGAGATAGCGACCGGATTCGGAAGGACGGGACGCCTTTTCGCCTGGGAACATGCCGGGGTGAAACCGGACATAATGTGCATAGGAAAGGCTTTGACAGGAGGATATATGACCTTGTCAGCCGTGCTGACGACAGACAAGGTGGCGGAAACAATTTCCGGCAACAGCCCGCATGCCTTCATGCACGGCCCTACATTCATGGCCAATCCGCTTGCATGTGCCGTTGCCTGTGCAAGTGTGGACCTGCTGCTTTCTTCGGGATGGAAGGAAAAGGTGAAGTCCATAGAGTCGCAGATGAAAAGGGAACTTGCACCTGCCGCTTTCCTGCCGCAGGTGGCGGAAGTGCGTGTCCTCGGTGCCATCGGAGTGATAGAGACAAAAAAGCCGGTGGACATGGCGTGGATGCAGCGCAGGTTCATAGAGGAAGGCATCTGGGTGCGGCCTTTCGGGAAACTCGTCTATATAATGCCTCCGTTCATAATAAGCCCGGAGGAACTTTCCCGGCTGACATCTGCCCTTGTAAAAATAACATCGGAAATGCCTGAATGACAACAGATGGTGGATATTGAAAATATATTGTCGGACCTCGGGACAAAGGGGAATTTGAGGCACCTTGTGCACGCCGGGCATTGCGGCGGCAGCATGCTCATCGGAGGGCAGCGGATGCTCAACCTTTCATCCAATGATTATCTCGGCCTGGCTTCGGATGCTGAGTTTTATGCGGATTTTCTCCGGAATTCAGGGCTGGGGGATTATGTCATGAAGGCAATGTCCGGAGAATCTGTGTACGGGAAATGTATTCCGGAGCAATTCTTGTTTTCCTCATCTTCTTCTCGGCTTCTGACCGGGAATTTCAGCATATATGAGGCTGTGGAGAATGAATTGTGTGCGTTGTACGGCACGGAGGCAGCCCTCGTGTTCGGAAGCGGATACCACGCCAATTCAGGAATACTTCCTGCAGTGACCGGACCTGACGATGTCATCCTTGCAGACAAGCTGGTGCATGCCAGCATCATAGACGGCATAAGGCTGAGTCCGGCGAAGACTGTAAGATACAGACATCAGGATCTGGACCAGCTGGAATCCCTGCTGAAAAGGCATCACACAGCCTGCGGAAAAATTTTCATAGTCACTGAAAGCATATTCAGCATGGACGGGGATGTGACTGATCTTGCAAGGCTGGCTGCTCTGAAAAAGGAGTATGGGAATGTCATGCTTTATGTGGATGAGGCCCATGCCGTCGGGGTACGGGGCAGGACAGGGCTTGGAGTGGCACAGGAGCAGGACTGCATTCCGGATATTGACTTTCTCATAGGCACGCTTGGGAAGGCTCTTGCCTCTGCGGGAGGCTATGTGGTCTGCACGAAGGCTGTGAGGGATTTCCTTGTCAACAGGATGAGGACATTCATATTCACTACAGCCCTCCCTCCGGTCAATATTCTCTGGACGCTGCATGTCCTGAAACGGCTTCCCGTCATGTCGGACCGCCGGGACCGTCTTGCCTCGCTTTCGGAGCGGCTCAGGGAAGGACTTGCCGGGGCAGGATATGTTTCAGACTCGGATAGCCAGATAGTGCCGCTCGTGGCAGGAGAAAGCTTTAAGGCAGTGGAAATGGCCAGGATGTTCCAGCGGAACGGATTTTATCTCCTTCCTGTCAGGCCGCCTACAGTTCCGGAGGGCACATCCAGGCTGCGGATTTCGTTGACGGCTTCCGTCACCGGTGATGATGTGGATCACCTTCTCTCCTTATTGCCGAAAAAATGAAATAATCATGAGACAATATTTTTTGAAAAAGGAAGGGAGTGAATCTCTTCTGCTGTTTTTCGGAGGATGGGGGAGCGGTCCGGAACTTTTTTCGGACTGCGTAATAATGCCGGGGCATGACTGCATGCTCTGCTATGACTACAGGACTCCCGACTTTGACTGCAGCCTTCTGGACAATTACCGGAATATATATCTTCTGGCATGGTCGATGGGCGTGTGGGTGGCGGACCGCATATTGTCAGGGGACGGGATGGAATCTGCCCGCGGCCGTCTTGTCAGATGTGTGGCTGTCGGAGGGACATTGGCTCCGATTGATGACACAATGGGAATACCTGTGCCGGTGTTCAAGGGAACATTGGAAGGGATGTCCGCCCCTGTCCTGGCGAAGTTCAGACGCAGGATGTGCGGAAAGGATCTCGGATATTTCATGGAGCATCTGCCGGACAGGGGACCTGATGAACTGAAGGATGAACTGGCCTCATTGTATGCGCAAGTGACAGAAAATCCGGGAAAATATGGCACCCGGTATGCTTCAGCCGAAGAAAGTCCGATGGCACTTCCTGCAGAAAAGAGGCGCATTCATTGGAACATCGCCGTTGTCGGGGGGAATGACCTCATTTTCCCGGCATCAAACCAGCTTGAGGCGTGGAAAGACAGTGCGGACAGGATTCTGCAGACGGATTCCGCGCATTATGACAGGGCCCTTTTCGAAAGGCTCCTGAAAGGTGTATGATATCAGAACAATGCCCTATGTTGTCGTCCCGACCGTAGGGCGAAGCCCGAAGTGGAGAAACCTGCTTTGTATTTATTAATATGGACAAGGAATTTGTAAGGGAGAGATTTTCAAAAGCTGCAGGAACATACGATGACAATGCAGTTGTGCAGAGGATGATGGCCGGAAGGCTTTATGAACTTCTTGCCGGAGAGGGAGGGACAAGATTCGGCAGAGTGCTTGAAATCGGCTGCGGAACGGGATGCCTTTCACGGGTATTCCTGGAACATTGCCGTCCTGAGAGAATGTGGCTCAACGACCTGTGTCCGGAAATGGAATCTTTTGTGTCGGATCTTCTGTCTGACAGGACCTGTTTTTTCTCCGGTGATGCCGAGAAATCGGATTTTCCTGACGGTCTGGACCTTATAATGTCATCGTCTGTGATGCAATGGTTTGTTGATCTGCCTGGATTTTTCCGGAAATGCGCATCTTCATTGGGAGATATGGGCGGCGGAGGAATGCTTGCATTCAGCACATTCGGGAAGAGGAATCTCGAAGAGATACAAGCACTTGAAGGGATTTCACTTGAATATCTGACGGCCGGGGAACTGACAGAAATGCTGGAGCCGATGTTCGATGTATTGGTGACTGAGGAGAATACAGTGCATCTGGAGTTCGCTTCCCCGATGGATGTGCTCAGGCATCTGAAAGATACCGGTGTTACAGGGCTGAAGAAGGAACCTTGGACCAGAGGCAGGCTTGAATCATTCTGCAGAAGGTATGCTGAAGAATTCCCGGCAGCCGTAAATGATGCACAAGTCGCTCAGAACAATGCCATTGAACCGGATGTGTCTTTACATTCCGGAGATACCGTAAGGCTTACTTATCATCCGATATTTTTCGTCTGCAGGAAAAGGCATTCAAAAAGATATGGTCAAAAATGATATGAATTATATGAAGAAGAATGTGTTTTTTGTGAGCGGGATTGATACCGGGGTGGGGAAAAGCTACGCCACGGGATATCTCGCGAAGGTATGGAATGAAAAAGGCATAAGGACCATAACCCAGAAACTGGTCCAGACAGGAAATACGGATGTCTCGGAGGACATAGAGCTGCACAGGAAGATTATGGGCTGCGGTTTTCTTCCTGAGGATGACGAGAAGCTGACCATGCCTGAAATCTTTTCTTACCCGTGTTCGCCGCATCTTGCCGCGGAAATTGACGGCAGGGAGATTGATTTCGGCAAGATTGAGTCGGCAGCTGTGGCCTTGAGTGAAAGGTACGATGCCGTGCTTCTCGAAGGGGCTGGAGGACTGATGGTGCCCCTGACACGCTCCCTGCTCACCTTGGACTATGTTGCGGAAAAGGGCTGGCCGCTTATTCTTGTCACATCCGGCAAGCTCGGAAGCATCAACCACACCCTGCTCAGCCTTGAGGCTGCAAAAAGGCACGGGCTTGAACTGAAGCTTCTGATGTTCAACCTCTATCCGCAGGAGGAGGATACTACAATATCTGATGATACTCAGAAATATATCCAGAATTATCTTGCTTCGGAATTTCCGGATGCGGAATACATGACAGTGCCGCTCATGAAATGAAAAAAGGGTAAGCTTATTACATCGCACCGCTACAACCTCCTGCCCTTGCTGCCTTCCGGCCCTGGGGGAGTTCAGAGGGAGCTGGTCGTGTAAGACTTACCCGGCACAAAGATACGCAAAATTTCTTTACTGCAAAAATGTTTGACAAAAGTCCGATGAAATTTAATCGGATTCATCTTGTCATTTCAGGCTGTCGAAGATCAGGGGCAGGATGTCGTCGACCCTGCTGAATTTCCATATTTTCTCCGCCCCGACCATGATTATCTCCATCGGGCGGCCTCCGCGTGTCTGGTATTCTGCCATGACCTGCCGGCATGCCCCGCATGGGGTGGCAGGTATCCGGCAAAGTTCCCCGTCTTTGCATCCGGCTATCGCCAGGGTTTCCATCACGGCGTCAGGATATTGGGCGGCGGCATGAAACATGGCCGTGCGTTCTGCGCAGAGTCCGGAAGGATAGGCCATGTTTTCCTGGTTGGAGCCCGTTACAATCTTTCCGTTTGAAAGTCTGATGGCTGCTCCGACATTGAAATGCGAATATGGAGTATAGGCATTTTCAGACGCCTTTATTGCCGCAGTCGCCAGTTCCCTGTCCTCGGGAGAAAGCTGTCCGATGCTGTCGTATTCTGTGTAGCTTATGTTTATTTCTCTTGTTGTCATTTCCGGCAATGTTTGTTTTACTTTTTCCAAGTGACCATAAAGTGTTATATTTGCAGTCCAATGCGGTCACCATACAAACAAATATAGCAATTTTATCGGAAGTTGCCGTGACTGCATGCAGTTTTTTGTGATTGACAGCCGTTTATGGACGGATTTTGTCATGGATATGTTCAATTTGTCTTTCTTTTGTCTGAAATGAAAGTATGCGTAGGACTCTCCGGAGGCGTGGATTCAAGCGTTGCAGCCCTTCTTCTGAAAAGGGCCGGATATGATGTGTTTGCCCTCTTCATGCAGAACTGGCATGATACCGCCGGGACGCTTCACGGTGACTGCGAATGGGAAGAGGACCGTTTCGTGGCAGAAATGGTTGCGCGGAAGATAGGCATTCCGTTTTATTTTGTGGATTTGAGCGATGAATACCGCAGACGCGTGGTGGACTATATGTTCGATGAGTATTCGAAGGGCCGGACACCGAATCCGGATGTCTTGTGCAACAGGGAGATAAAGTTCGATGCCTTTCTGAACTGCGCAATGCGGCTCGGGGCGGATTATGTAGCCACGGGGCATTATTGCAGGAAAGACAGTATCATAGGGGCTGACGGAAAGCCTGTCTACAGGATTTTCGCAGGCGCGGACTCCAACAAGGACCAGAGCTATTTCCTCTGCCAGCTCACTCAGGAGCAGCTTGCCCGTGCCATGTTTCCTATAGGTGACATTGAAAAGCCGGAAGTACGCCGCATTGCCCGGGAGGCGGATCTGCCGTCGGCGGACAAGAAGGATTCGCAGGGGATATGCTTTGTGGGGAAGGTCGATCTGCCGACATTCCTGCAGCAGAAGCTCAAGCCGAACGAAGGGGACATTGTGGAGGTCTATGATGCCTTTTATGGGCAAAATGACCAGTACGGCTTCATAAGGTCAACTCTTGAATCCCTGAAACATGATGACATCCGGAAAAATGACAGTTCTGGGGAAAGAGAGTTTTCCGTACCGGAATTGTCGCCTGAAAAATTGGCTGCGCTGGATGAGGATCTGATTGTGAGGTTGTCAGAACCGGTGACCTACGAAGGCATCCGTTTCGAAACGGAGACCTACAGGGCCGGGAAAAGGCATGTGAAGAAGACAAGATACAAGGAGAACCCTTACGGAAAAATCATAGGAAAGCATGACGGAGCGCAGTTCTATACGATAGGCCAGCGCAAGGGTCTCAATGTAGGCGGGCACAGGGAACCTGTCTTCGTGATTTCCACCGACATTGTCACCAATACGATATATGTCGGGGAGGGATACAGTCACAAGGGGCTTTTCCGCAGCTGTCTGAGAATCCTTCCAGAGGATGTGCACTGGATACGGCCGGACATTCGGATGACGCTGGGGGAGACACGACGCTACCGTGTGCGCATACGCTATCGTCAGCCGCTGCAGGATGCCACCGTAGTGATGCGCAGCAGCGGGATATTCATCCTTTTCGATACGCCTCAGCGCGGCATCACTCCCGGCCAGTTCGCCGTCTGGTATGACAATGAGGAGATGGTCGGCTCCGGCGTCATTTACCGCTGACAAGACTGCGGGCGGCGGACTCTCCGGCGAGCATGCCTGTTGAGAAGGCTGTCTGGAGGTTGTAGCCCCCAGTGTCGCCGTCAAGGTCAAGGATTTCGCCGGCGAAATACAGGCCCGGCTGCAGCTTTGATTCCAGGGTCTTGGAAATTATTTCACCGGTGGAGACGCCTCCTGCGGTGATGACGCACCTTTCATATCCTACGAAGCCGCGGATGTCCATCTTCCAGTTTTTCAGCCTTGAGGCAAGGTTCGTGTGGTCGATGGTCGGGTTGCAGCGGCGGAATCCCTGCACGAGGGACATGGGGATGAGCTTGCCCAGGAGGATTCTGAACCTGTCTTCGTATTTCTTGCCCTGGCTGCGCCTGTCATTGGCGATTTCCTGCCACAGATTTCTTATCCTCGCGTCAAGAGCCTCTTTGTCCACGGCCGGTTTCAAATCGATGGACACCGTAGCCTTTGAGCCGTTTATGAGGGCATTTACACATTTGCGGCTTACCTTGAAACCTGTCGGGCCTTCAATGCCCCCGTCAGTGAAATCCAGGTCACCGAACTCTTCCTGTACGGTGTTCCCGTCTATGATAAGCGTCAGTGTCACATTCTTCAGCTGGTTGCCGTTCAGAAGCGAGCCGGTTTCGGACAGGGGGACACTTCTGTCAATATGACCTTTGAGGGGCGTCATCTGCGAGTCCTTTACCTGTCTTCCGTCGGCATTCCCGGATGCCGTCATGACGTTGACTGTCTTTTTCGTGTTCTGAGGTGCGCTTTCTCCGGATATCTTGTAGCCTTCCGGGACAATTGCCGTCAGTGACGGGAAGCATCGGCTTACAGTGTGGCCGAACTGTCTTGCCCAGAGATAGCCGTCACCTGTGGAACCTGTGCCCGGGTAGGAGAGTCCGCCGGTGGCTATTACGAGTTTTCTGCAGGTGAATTCTCTGCCGCTGCGGCAGACTATACGGAAGATTCCGGCATCATCCGTACGGTTTTCTGCGCCGGGATATGAGTCGTCGGAACCGGATTCCGGATATCGTGCATTTCCCGTCACATATTTTATTTCTGAAACTTCACATCCTGTATGAAGCTGAGCTCCGGATTCCGATACGGTTCGGACAAGCGTGTCCACGACGTCAGATGCAAGATGGGATGCGGGGAAGACCCTGTCACCACGTTCGAGGACAGTCTCCAGGCCGTTGTCGTTGAAAAATCTGACCACGGCTTCAGTATTAAGGTTGTGGAATGCTGGTTTGAGCGGGTTTGCCTTAGGATGAATGTGGCCCGAGAATTCATTCCATGACTTCATGTTGGTGATGTTGCATCTTCCTTTGCCTGTAATCATTATTTTCCTTCCGGGTCGGGGCATCTTTTCAATGACAGCGATTGTGTGCCCTTTTGTTCCCGTCGTATTTATATCCCCTGTATTGTCTGTGCTTCTTGAGTTGTCGGCATCTTTCGCCTTGTCCGTTTTCACCGCTCCGGAGAAGGCCTTTCCGGCCCCGATTGCGGCCATCAGCCCTGCTGCACCTCCGCCTATTATGATGATGTCTGAATATTCCATCCTGTGATTTGAAAATGAAAGAGTTATATGTTGAAAGTCAGGCGTGTTTCCCGTGTTGGCATTAAAATAAATGAAATCGATTTTCAAATAATGAATTTTTTGCTAACTTTGCAGTCCCTTTCGGAACGGATGACGTACGTAACGGCATGTTCCGTTTCCTGGAAGGAGTTTTAAAGCCACTTTAGCTCAGTCGGTAGAGCAACGCATTCGTAACGCGTAGGTCGTGGGTTCGAATCCCATGAGTGGCTCTTTCCCCTTTTACATAATTATTTTGAACCTGAACAGTTCATTGTCGCAGAATGTGCCGTATATTTCCGTGCCGCTTCCCAGAGCCTGTCCGGATGTTTCTCGGCGTGCAAGTCCTGCCATCGGGGCTAGTTCTATGGCAGCAAGGTCGCCTATGCGGAGAGATATCATCAAGGATGCGGCAGTCAATGCGTCCTCTATCATTCCGGTGGAGCCTTCACAGGTTGAATATATTTCCTTGCCGTCAGCTGCAACAGAAAAGACATTTTGTCCGCTTTCGAGTGTCACCTTGTCATACATCGGAAATGGAAGCACTGATGTGTGGTCCATGCATGAGGCACAGGCAAAGCCTTCCGGAGAGCCGTCCAGCATGTCATCTGCGTACAGCAGGATACCGTAGCCTACAGCATCATAATATCTTGAAGCAAATTTTCTCCCGATGCATTTCCCGGCCTTGCTGATGCGTGCGAAGAGCGCCGGAGTCCATGAATAGCCGGATATAAAGTCAGGAACGAAAAGATCCTTGTCTTCCCGTTCCCAGCTTGTGTCAGGCCTGCAGCAGCATCTGTCAGTGCCGTATGGCTTTACTATTATGTTCATATTTGTTTGTGTTCTTCTTCAGGAACAGGTTCAGAAGAGGCTTCCTGTCCCTGACTGATCTTTGCCGGGTTTCTGCTTTTCCGTGCGGACATTGAATTTGCCGGCAAGCATGCTGATGGAGTTGCCTATCTCTTCATCGGACAGCGGTTTCGGCTGCTCTGCGGCCTTGGCTGCTTTCCTGGCTTCCTTTTTCTCTGTTTCATACTGCTGCTTCAGCAGTTCGAATTGCCGTTTGGTGTCAAGGGTGAATTCTCCGTTCTCTATCCAGCTGAAATATGACGGTTCCGAGAAATACACATCTCTTGCTGTTCTGCCCTTGTGCTTGCCGAAGCTGATTACCGGCTCCTTCTTGTCGTTGAGACCTAAGCGGCCGGCGTAGTCAAGACTTTTCTGCCTTTCGGAGAAGTTTGAAAGGAATTCCACATTGTTTTTCAAGGTTTCCGGGTACCTGTCGAGCTGCGATTTGAGCACTTCGTATGTGGCAAGGGTGTCAGCTTCAGCCGCGTGTGCGTTTTCAAGCTCCTTCCCGCAGTAGAACCTGTAGGCTGCCTTGAGGTTGCGCGGCTCCATTACATGGTATATGTTCTGGACATCGACCATTCTCATCTCATGGAGATTGATATCCAGGTCCTTCTTCATGTATTTCCTTACTCTTTCCAGTTCTTCCGCAAGCATCGGCAGGTCAAATTTGGTGGAGTTGAAACCGGACAGGTCGCTGCCTTTGAGCCATTCCACCACTTCATCAGCTATCTCGGAAAAACGTGGACAACCGGCGAGGTCTTCGTCGCTGATGCCATGTATGGCCTTCGCACTCGGCATGATGGGCTTCTGGCAATTGTTCTGGTAGTCCCACGGCTTTACTCTCCATGTCTTTCTTCGTTCTTCCGAGCCGGGAAAGATTTTTACAAAACTGAGTTCAATTATTGCGTCAGACGCTATATTGAGGCCGGTACTTTCGATGTCGAAGAAAAGCAACGGCCTTTCAAGATTCAATTCCATTTTCAAATAATTATTTCTTCAGAAAAAATGTTCCGCAGGATCATATCATTATAGGCATGATTATGCCGCAGATCCTGCCGCTGTCTTCCTCTCCTTCCGCCGGGACGATGAGGGCGGCTCTTTTGCTGTCGGCGAACTTCATGACTATTTCATTGCCTGTCATGTTGCTGAGTATCTCAATGATGAATGTGGACTTGAATCCTATCGAGAGTTCGTCACCGTCATATTGGCAAGGTATCATTTCATGGGCGGCAATCGAGAATCCGAGGTCCTGGGCAGAAATTTCAAGCGAGCCTGGCATAAGGTCGAACTTGATGTGGTTGGAAGCCTTGTTGGCGCAGACTGACACCCTTCGTACGGTGTTGAGGAACATTGTCCTGTCGATTTTCAGTATGTTGGAGTTGTTCTGCGGTATCACGTCCCTGTATTTCGGATACTTGCCGACCACGAGCCGGCAGACTACCGTGGTGCTGTCAAAGGAAAAGACGGCATTCTTCGAGTCAAACGTGACGGTCACATTTTCAGCATTCTTGCCGATAATGGACCTGAGGACGGCTGCCGGCCTCTTGTGAAGGATGAATGATGCCTTTTCCTCGGCTTTCACTCCGTCTGCGGTATAGCACACCAATTTATGGGAATCCGAAGCCACGAGGGTGGTGGCCTCCGGGCTGATGTCGAAGAAGATGCCGTTCATTGCCGGTCTTATTTCGTCGTCGGCAGTGGCATATATGGTACTTGCAATTCCTTCCACAAGGCTTTCGGCAGGAAACTCTATCTTAGTGGCCGTCTCATCAGTCATTACGATTTCCGGGTAGTCTTCTGCAGGGAAGTATGGGAGTGTGGATGTTCCGCTTGCCCAGCTGCATTCGAATGAACTGTCGTTCACCGTGCTGATTGTGAGGGGCTGGTCCGGAAGTTCTTTCAGAAGGTCTGTCATATGCTTGGCCGGAATGGCTATCCTGCCTTCCTCAACTGCGTTATCCACCTCTATCACTGTCCTGAGCGTGAGCTCCATATCCGATGCGGTTATCTCTAAGGTATTTCCCTTGAGCACGAACAGAAAATTTTCCAGAATCGGAAGAGCCGACTTGGCCGGTATCGCCTTGGATACGGCCAGGATGCCTTTCAGCAGCTCTGCGCTTGAAATGATCAATTTCATATTTTTGCTTTTTATCAGTTTCTGTCCATAGCCATGTAATGGCGCAAAAGTATAACGGACAAATATACATATTTTTCACCATATTTTGGCATATAATTTGATTTTTCCTGCTCCGGCTCCGAAATGATTTGGAGTTGAAATGTTTTTTGCCTGTCGGGAATCTGATGCTCCGGCAAATGGCCATCAGAGAATTCCGGATACGGCATTCAGAAAATTTGCTGATAACAATTATTAAATTTATGCAATATGAAAAAAGGTGTTTTGGTAACAGTGCTGATTTCGGCAGTAGCCGGTGCGCTTGCGGCTTTTGTCGTGCTGAAGACTGCAGGTCCGGATGCCGTTGGTCAGCAGGTGGTGATTTCGGACAACGGCGGGCAGTTCCGTACTGTAAATCTGACGCAGACGGAATATCCTGACTTCACATACGCCGCAGAATCTGCGGTGGATGCCGTGGTATATGTGAAAGTGACGGTGAAGGATGTGACAAGGACGGCTCCAAGCTCGATATTTGATTTCTTCTTCGGATATGAAGGCACCCCGCATGAGAGGG
This sequence comes from Candidatus Cryptobacteroides merdavium, assembly GCA_017694755.1. GTDB lineage: Bacteria > Bacteroidota > Bacteroidia > Bacteroidales > UBA932 > Cryptobacteroides > Cryptobacteroides merdavium. The sequence continues at coordinate 11,465 of JADIMO010000049.1, read as the reverse complement.
AGAGGGTCGGAAGCGGCTCCGGTGTCATCATCCGTCCCGACGGCTATATTGTCACGAACAATCATGTGATAGAGGGTGCCTCCAAGATCGAGGTGACGCTGAATAACAACAAGACTTATGAAGCCCAGCTCATCGGTACTGACCCTGCTACTGATGTAGCCCTCATAAAAGTTGACGCACAGGGGCTTCCAACCATTCCTTTCGGAGATTCGGACAATCTGAGGCTCGGAGAATGGGTGATAGCCATAGGAAGCCCGTATGATCTGCGCTCAACCATCACCGCCGGCATCGTGAGCGCAAAGGGCCGTTCAATGCCTAATTATAACGGTGAGTTCAAGATAGAGTCGTTTATCCAGACGGATGCTGCCGTGAATCCCGGAAACAGCGGCGGAGCCCTTGTGGACAAGTCCGGAAACCTTGTCGGTATCAATACTGCAATCATTTCACAGACAGGTTCCTATACAGGGTATTCATTTGCAATCCCTTCGAACATAGTGAAAAAGATAGCGTATGACCTTATTGATTATGGAAGTGTGAAGAGAGCTGTTCTCGGCGTGACAATGAGACCGGTGGATGACAAAACTGCAAAAGAATTGAAACTTTCTTCTCCAAACGGCGTATATATTGTTGAGGTTTTGAAAGGAAGCGCCGCAGACGAGGCCGGAATGAAGGCCGGTGACGTGCTTGTGGCCATAGATTCATCAAAGGTGCTGAATGCATCTGCAGTGCAGGAACATGTGAATAATTTCCACCCGGGAGACAAGACCCGGATGACGGTCATCAGAGACGGCAAGGAAAAGGTGCTCACCGTGACATTCAAGGGTACTTCCGCAGAGAATGGCTCGGTTGACGAGGATGGCGGGGTGGCATTCTACGGGGCAAGGATAAAGGAAGCTCCGAAAGAGACCCTTGAAAAGCTCGGACTCAGCCACGGTGTAGAAATCGTGTCAGTCGGACCGGGCAAGGTGATGGATGCCGGTGTTTCTGAAGGATTTGTAATATTGTATGTCAATGACCAGCCTGTAGAAAAGCCTCAGGATGTGATGGATATCATCAAGAAGTCGAAGAGGGCCGTATTTGTTGAAGGCGTGACGCCTTACGGGAAGGTTTCTTATTTCGGCTTCGGAATATAGGAGACATATAAAACAATATGAGACAGTTAAAGATTACAAAATCGATTACCAACCGTGAGAGCGCATCTCTTGACAAGTATCTTCAGGAGATAGGAAGGGAAGAACTGATAACGGTGGAGGAAGAGGTCGAGCTCGCCCAGAGGATACGCAAGGGAGACCAGGCGGCCCTGGAGAAGCTGACAAGGGCAAATCTGAGATTTGTGGTGTCTGTTGCGAAACAGTACCAGAATCAGGGACTGAGTCTGCCGGACCTCATTAATGAAGGAAACCTCGGCCTTATAAAGGCTGCTGAGAAATTCGACGAGACAAGAGGATTCAAGTTCATTTCCTACGCTGTCTGGTGGATTCGCCAGTCCATCCTGCAGGCTCTAGCGGAGCAGTCGAGGATTGTAAGGCTGCCTCTCAACCAGGTGGGATCCCTCAACAAGATCAACAAGGCCCTTTCAAAGTTTGAACAGGAGAACGAGAGAATGCCTTCGACCGATGAGCTCTCGGATATGATAGATGTACCTAAGGACAAGATCGCTGATACCCTCAGGGTTTCCGGAAGACATGTGTCTGTGGATGCTCCTTTTGTGGAAGGCGAGGACAACAGTCTCCTGGATGTGCTTGTGAACAATGATTCGCCGAATGCGGACAGGGGGCTTGTCAACGAATCCCTCAACAAGGAGATTGAAAGGTCACTTTCGACACTTGCACCGCGTGAAAGGGAGATTGTGAAGTCGTTCTTCGGAATAGGATGCCAGGAAATGACTCTGGAAGAGATCGGGGAGCGTTTCGGACTTACGAGGGAAAGGGTGCGCCAGATAAAGGAGAAGGCCATCAGAAAATTGAGAAACAATTCCAGAAGCAAACTTTTGAAAAGTTACCTTGGCTGAGATGCAGTTGGAAATAACGGAATGAGACGATTCCGTCAGTCCGGAAGGGCTGGCGGAATGTCTTTGTTTTTATTCTGCAGGCTTCCTGCGTATGGTGAATCCGTCTGCTGACGATAAATTAGAAATTGATATGATCAAACCGGAAAATTTTATAACTGACAGGGCTTCCGTGGCCATAAATGCTTTGTACGGAGCCGATATGGACAAGTCGGCACTGCAGGTGCAGGTGACGAGAAAAGAGTTTGAGGGCGATTATACATTGGTGGTATTCCCTCTCCTGAAGGTCTCCAAGTCTACGCCGGAGAATACGGGCAAGGCCATAGGTGAATGGCTTATGGCGAACTGTCCCGAAATATCTGCCTATAATGTGGTGAAGGGATTTCTGAACATATCCTTTTCCACAGTGTACTGGAACGGGATATTTTCCTGGATTGCATCGGCGGAGGATTTCGGGCAGCATGAGCCTACCGGCAAGACCATTATGGTGGAATTCTCGTCTCCGAATACAAACAAGCCGCTGCATCTGGGACATATAAGGAATAACCTGCTCGGCTGGTCGGTGTCAAAGCTTCTTGAGGCCAACGGGCACAAGGTGCTGAAGGTGAATCTGGTGAACGACCGGGGAATCCACATCTGCAAGTCCATGCTCGCATGGCTGAAGAAGGGGAACGGAGAAACTCCGGAGTCTTCTGGAAAGAAGGGCGACCATCTTGTCGGAGACTATTATGTGGCATTCAATGACATGTATAAGGCGGAAGTGGACGAACTCGTGGCCGGAGGCATGTCAAAGGAGGAAGCTGAGAAAAATGCCCCATCCCTCAAAGAGGCCCAGGAAATGCTTTACAGATGGGAGCATGGGGACAAGGAGGTGGTAGACCTTTGGAAGAAGATGAACGGATGGGTCTATGAGGGATTTGACAAGACCTACAGCGATCTCGGGATATCCTTTGACAGGACATATTACGAGTCCCAGACCTATCTTTTCGGCAAGGCCCTCGTGCAGAAAGGTCTGGACATGGGCATTTTCGAGCGTGAGACGGACGGCTCCGTGTGGTGCGACCTCACTGCCGACGGACTCGACAGGAAGCTGCTCCTCAGGGGTGACGGGACATCCGTATATATCACTCAGGACCTCGGGACTGCAGAGCAGAGGTTTGAGGAATACAGCCTTGATGAGCATATCTATGTGGTGGGAAATGAGCAGAACTATCATTTCCAGGTGCTGAAGCTCATTTTGAAGAAACTCGGCTTTGCCTGGGCGGACAGCATATACCATCTTTCATACGGGATGGTGGAGCTTCCGCAAGGCAAGATGAAGTCCCGTGAGGGCACGGTGGTGGATGCCGACGACCTCATTGAGAAGATGTACAATACGGCGAAGGAAACTTCGCTGGAGCTCGGAAAGCTTGAAAATATGGATGAGAAGGAGCAGGACGAACTGTTCCGGATGATAGGGCTAGGTGCTCTGAAATATTTCATCATCAAGGTGGATCCGAAGAAGACGATGCTCTTCGACCCGAAGGAATCCATAGACTTCAACGGAAACACGGGACCGTTCATCCAGTACACCCATGCCAGGATCAAGTCCATCCTGAGGAAGGCTGCGGCCTCAGGCATAGGGTACGGGCCAGAATCAGTGAACCCGGAAGTGGCCCTTTCGCCGAAAGAGGTGCGCATAATAAAGATATTGAACCAGTTCCCGGACAAGATAGCCGAGGGAGGGGAGGCGCATTCACCTGCCATAATAGCGAACTATGCATACGACCTTGCCAAGGAATTCAACCAGTACTACCATGACACGCCTGTTCTGAAGGAAGAGGACAGGGCTCTCCTGTGCTGCAGGCTCGTGCTGGTGGACTGCATTGCAAAGGTGCTGGTGAAGGCAATGTCCATACTGGGCATTTCGCTTCCGGAAAGGATGTGACACGCCATGCCGGAAATGGATAGCAAGCAGGCTTACATGATACCGACTTCCGTCAAGGAGGTCAACGCATTGGGGTGGGATTACATTGACATCATCATCTTTTCCGGTGATGCCTTTGTTGACCACCCTTCTTTCGGTACGGCTGTGATTGCAAGATATCTGCAGAAGTCCGGCTACAGGGTGGCTGTCGTACCCCAGCCGAACTGGCGGGATGATCTGCGTGACTTCAGGAAACTGGGGGCTCCGAGGCTCTATTTCGGAGTTAATGCCGGGGCGATGGACTCCATGGTGAACCATTATACCGCGGCCAAGAGGCTCCGGAGCGATGACGCCTACACTCCCGGAGGCAAGGCGGGGCAGCGCCCCGACTATGCCGTGACAGTGTACACGAAGATTCTGAAGGATATCTATCCGGAAATACCGGTGGTCATAGGCGGCATCGAGGCTTCGCTCAGGAGGCTGACCCATTATGACTACTGGAAAGATGACCTGATGCCGTCCGTCCTGGTGACGAGCGGGGCTGACTGGCTCTGCTACGGGATGGGGGAGAGGCCTATGCTTGAGCTGACAAAGGCGATAGAGGCAGGCCGCAATCTCTCCGACATCAGGAAGATTCCGCAGCTGGCATTTTTCATGACCGGGAAATCCAGGGACAGGGATGCACTCGTCCTCCATTCATACGAGGAATGCCGCAGAGACAGGCGGGCCTTTGCGGAGAATTTCCATCTGATAGAGACCCATGCCAACATGATGCATCCGGCTGTGATTGTGGAACCTGTCGGGGACGGGCATGTGCGTGTGAATCCTCCGTATCCTCCTGCCACACAGAAGGAGATGGATTCCTTCTGGGACCTTCCGTTCACGAAACAGCCGCATCCTAGATACAGGGGGAAGCACATACCGGCGTATGAAATGATAAAATATTCGATTAATACGCACAGAGGATGCTTCGGAGGCTGCAATTTCTGCACGATAGCCGCACATCAGGGCAAGTTCATACAGTCCAGGTCAGAGGATTCGATAATAAGGGAGGTCGAGGGGCTGCGCGGGCTTCCGGGCTTTGCCGGAAACATCTCCGACCTCGGGGCGCCCACGGCCAACATGTACGGCATGGGCGGCAAGAACCTTGAACTCTGCGGAAAGTGTGTCCGCAAGTCATGTCTTTTCCCGTCGCCGTGCGCCAATCTGGACCGTTCCCATGCGAGGCTTCTGAAGCTGTATGCCAAGGTGGCTGCCGTCAAGGGCATAAGGCATTCGTATATTGGCAGCGGTATCCGCTATGACCTTTTCCTGGACAGGGACGGATATGTGGATGACACTTCATATCCGTATCTGAAGGAACTGATTCTTGAGCATACTTCAGGCAGGTTGAAGGTGGCCCCTGAACACACGGAGGATGAGGTACTGAAGCTCATGGCCAAGCCGTCGTTCAGGCTATTCGAGAGGCTCAGAACTGAATTTGACGGGATAGTGCGGAAGAGCGGGAAAAACTGTGAGCTGGTGCCGTATTTCATTTCCGGGCATCCGGGATGCACCATGAAGGATATGGAGAAACTGTCCTGCAATCCTTCGCTGAAAGGGCTGTATATGGACCAGGTGCAGGATTTTACCCCGACGCCGATGACCACTTCTTCTGTCATGTTCTGGACAGGTCTGGACCCCCGTACCATGAAAAAGGTCTTTGTGGAAAGGGACATGGAGAGGAAACGCCGTCAAAAGTCGTTTTTTTTCAAAAAAAAGTGAGATAACCGTATCTCCATTCGGAAAAATGTTCTATTATTGCACCGTGATTTCGAACAATTGATCCAAAAAGTGCAACAAAGAGAAGAAAGAGATATGGAGAAGCCTAATAGTCAGAAGAAAAGAGCGGTAGTGAGCTATGAGAACATGTCGGAGGAGCTTGCAGCTGCATTTGCGGAGAAATATCCCAAGGGATTCAGTGATTATTTCCCCGATCTTCAGAAATATGACAAGCCTGACGGGACAAGTTTCTATGCGGTGACACTTGAAATTCCGGACGCCATCTATCTTGTCAAACTCAAGGTCAAGACAGATGATGCCGAGGACATCGAAAGATGGCTTGACGGTGACGATGATGATGCAGGAGATGACGGAGAAGGAGAAGACCTTCCTGATGACAACATTTCCCAATATGCCACCGGGGATGATGAGCCGTCCGATCCGGATGCAGAAAGGTAGTTCCCGCCTTCTTTATTTGAGAACATTATCGGAGCTGCCGGTGTCGGCAGCTCATTTTTTTTTATAAAACACGGGTCTGCTGAATCCGTCGGACTGATTTTTATGATTATGGACAAGGATTGTGCAAATACAAAATTTTCCAGTCTTTTAAGGCAGGTCAGAGGAATGATGTCTGATAAGGAGCTGATTCTTGTCCTGTCCATTGCTGTGGGGGTGTCCTGCGGCCTGGCGGCAGTTGTGCTGAAACTAGCCATTGAATTCATTCACGGGGGCATCACATCGTGGTTTGACGGGGCTGCCTACAATTATCTCTACCTGCTTTATCCCGGCATCGGAATGCTGCTGGCGATGCTCTTTGTCAGATATGTCATCAAGGACAATATCGGGCACGGCGTGACAAAGGTGCTTCTGGCAGTGTCGAAGAACGAGTCCAGAATCCGCCCGCACAACATGTGGTCATCCATTCTTGCGAGTTCCGTGACCATCGGCTTCGGAGGCTCTGTAGGAGCGGAGGCCCCGATTGTGTACACGGGGGCGGCCATAGGCTCGAACATAGCCAGGAAGATGGGCCTGTCGTACAAGAACATGACCATTCTTTTGGGCTGCGGGGCTGCAGGGGCCGTGGCAGGCATTTTCAAGGCTCCTTTGGCAGGAGTGTTGTTTACCCTGGAGATACTTCTGTTCAACATTTCAATGACTTCCATCCTGCCGCTGCTGATGTCCACAGTGTCGGCGACGGTGATTTCATATCTCTTTCTCGGGGATTCGCTGCCTTTTGAATGCACATTGTCCCCGTTCACCATGCACAATATCCCGTTTTATGTGTTGTTGGGGCTATTCTGTGCGTTGTGCTCGGTCTATTTTACAAGGACAACGCTCTGGCTGGAGGACAAGATAAAGTCCATTGTGAATCCTTTCAGGCGCTGGGGTATTTCTGCACTGTGCCTGGGTCTGCTCATTTTCCTTTTCCCTCCACTTTACGGGGAAGGATATGAGTACATCAGCATCCTTCTGAACGGCGGCAACATTGACCTGGACGGCGAGACTGTGCTTGCGTTCTTCATGCATCACAAATGGTCTGTTCCCGTATTTTTCCTGCTGATCCTCCTGCTGAAGGTCTTTTCCATGTCCTTCACCAATGCAGGCGGAGGTGTCGGGGGAACTTTCGGCCCTACCTTGTTCGTGGGGGCGATTGCAGGCTTTGTGCTGTCGAGGACCTTCAACCTGATTTTTGCCGGGACTTCCATATCTGTCCCTGAGCAGAATTTCGTGCTTGTGGGGATGGCGGGCCTGATGGCGGGAGTGATGCAGGCCCCGATGACGGCGATCTTCCTGATTGCCGAGATATCAGGCGGATATGAGCTGCTGGTTCCTCTGATTCTAACTTCGACAATATCTTTCGGGGCGACAAGGGCAGTGGAACCTTACTCCATCTATACCAAGCGTATAGCCAAGAAAGGAGAACTTCTTACTCATGACAGCGACCAGGCGGTGCTCACCCTGTTGAGGACATCCGATCTGATAGAGTCGGATTTTACCCCGGTGAAGATAGATGCCACCCTCGGCGAGCTTGTGGATGCCATATCTGCTTCGACACGCAACATCTTCCCGGTCATTGATTCCAAGAATCATTTCCAGGGCTATGTTTCCCTTGAGGATGTGCGCAGGGACATGTTCAAGAAGGAACTGTATGACACGATGCATGTCTACAATTACATGAAGTCTTCGCCTGCGTATGTCATTGCTGACGAGAAGATGGAAAGTGTCATGAAGAAATTCGAGAAGACCGATGCATGGAACCTGCCCGTGGTGGACAGTGAACGCACATATCTCGGCTTTGTGTCGAAATCAAAGATTTTCTCCGCCTACCGCGACAGGCTGAAGCAGGTCTCCCATGACTGACACGGACTTTTATGTCAGTCTCATCGTATTTGTACTCCTGATGGAGGAGTCATGTTTCATTGCCTGTTGAATTCAAGGTAGCAATTATGAATGCCTGCAAGGACATCGTTGTCATGCCCTGCATCCATGTGGAGTATCATCCGTGTGGCATTGACATCGTCCTTTGTGAAAAATTCGAAGAAGCAGGATGTGGCGTATTCGTTGTATCCGATTGTCGCCGAGGGATTCTCTTCGGTCCCGTAATATACTGCCGTACAGTGCTCTATGTTTGTTATCGAGTGGTCGAATGTATATGATGTCACATTCTCCTGTGCCTGCCATACATTTCCTGTCTCAGAAGACCTGAGGTAGAAAGGTGCGGGACTCCTGAAATTGAATGTGATTTCACTGTCGGTTATGGTGACTGACTCCAGTTCGGTGGAGATGTTGTTTTCCACATGGGATTCCCTGTTTTCATCAAATGAAGGGGACTCTGTACCTGCGCTTGTGAGAATCCATGTGCCGACCATGGCTTCTGCCTGCTCTTCGGCGGTCATGCTCATGCTATAGTCATATTTTTCCACGCAGGACTGGAACATTGCGGCTGATATCATTGCAGCTGCAATAGACATGAATTTTGGCGCTTTCATTTTCATCGGTATTAATTGTCATGAATTAAGGTATCTGCAAATATAATCAGGAACAAAAAGAAAAGCAAGGGCAATTCCCCTGTCAATGTTGCCGGTTTTTGAGGATTTTTCTAAATTTGTAAGGATTTGGTCATTGAAACTGATAATCATATATGAAGGAAATTTATATAAAGGACATAGCATCCAGACTTGGAGTGAAGGAGTGGCAGGTGGAGAACTGTGCGGAACTTTTTGAGGCGGGTTCCACCATACCGTTCATAAGCAGATACCGGAAAGAGAAGACAGGAGGGCTGGATGATGTGGCAGTGGCGGAGATCAGGCATTGGACCGATGTCTTTGCCGAGATGGAGAAGAGGAAGGAAACCGTTCTGGAGACGATAGGTGCGGCAGGGGCGCTGACTGATGAGCTGCGCGGGCAGATTGAAGCCTGTGTTGATGCAAGGGAACTGGAGGACCTGTATCTTCCGTTCAAGCCGAAAAGGCGTACCCGTGCCACAGCCGCCAAGGAGGCCGGACTCGAGCCTCTGGCGGACAAGATGTATGACATTGCTGTCGCCGATCCGGTCCGGGAAGCCTCCAAATATCTGAATGATAAGGTGACGACGGTGGAAGATGCACTTGCAGGTGCGCGAGACATAATAGCAGAGCGTCTGAGCGAGACGGCTTCAGTGAGAGAAACCTTGCGGCAGATATTCGGCACCAGGAGGGTGGTGACAAAGGCGACGAAGAAGTCTTCTTCTCCTGATGCCCAGAAATACAAGGGATATTTCGACTATTCGGAGCCTGTGGCAAAAATGGCACCCCACAGGGTGCTTGCCGTGCTCAGGGCAGAGTCTGAAGGGTTCATTTCACTGAAGATAGACGCTGACGCGGAGAAATGCGGCAACAAGATGTATTATGATTTCTGCCAGCAGCGGCGCTATCCTGCCAAGGCACTTGCCGAACAGATCCGGGAAGCGGTGGATGATGCCTACAAGAGGCTGCTTGAACCGTCCATCACCAATGAGGTGATAGCGCAGGCCAAGGAGAGGGCAGATCTTGCTTCGGTTAGGATTTTCGGAGAGAATCTGCGTCAGCTTCTTCTTGCTCCGCCTGTCGGGCAGAAAAGGGTCCTGGCCATTGATCCTGGACTGAGGACCGGATGCAAGGTGGTCTGCCTCGATGCGCAGGGGAATCTGCTCCATTATGAGACCATTTTCCCGCATCCTCCGGCAAACGAGAAAGTGAAGGCCATCAGGGCTGTGTCGGACATGATTTCAAAATATGGGATAGAGGTGATAGCCATAGGCAACGGGACTGCTGGCCGTGAGACCGAGGCATTCATAAAGAGGATTCCTCTGCCGGACGGCGTCAGGGTGTACTCCGTCAGCGAGGACGGCGCTTCCATCTATTCCGCATCCGAAGTGGCAAGGGAGGAGTTCCCGGACCAGGATGTGACCGTAAGGGGGGCCGTGTCGATAGGCCGCCGCCTGATGGATCCGCTTGCGGAGCTGGTGAAGATAGACCCGAAGTCGCTCGGAGTGGGGCAGTACCAGCATGATGTTGACCAGGGGCTCTTGAAGGAAACTCTGGACAATACTGTGGAAAGTTGCGTGAACAGTGTCGGAGTGAATCTCAACACTGCAAGTCCGTACCTCCTGAGCTATGTGGCGGGGATAGGGCCTTCCCTGGCGGCCAACATAGTGGAATACCGGACCGGGCACGGTGCGTACAGGTCCCGCAAGGAACTTCTGAATGTGAAACGCCTCGGGGACAAGGCCTTTGAACAGTGTGCCGGCTTTTTGCGCATACCAGGCGCCGACAATCCTCTTGACAATTCAGCCGTGCATCCGGAATGCTATCATATAGTGGAGAAGATGGCTTCCGACCTCGGCGTTACCCCGAAGGAGCTGCTGGGAAATGTACAGCTCATTTCAAAGATAGTTCCCGAAAGGTATGTGGAAGGTGATTTCGGCCTTCCTACAATCAACGACATCATTGCAGAGCTGAAGAAGCCGGGCCGGGATCCACGCGAGGATGCCAGGGAATTTGAATTTTCCGAAGACATCCACACCATCGAGGATCTTGTGGACGGCATGGAACTTCCTGGCATTGTGACCAACATCACCGCTTTCGGAGCCTTCGTGGACATAGGCATAAAGCAGAACGGCCTTATCCATGTGTCGCAGATGGGAGTCCGTCATCTTGATGACCCGTCAAAGGTGCTCAAGCTTCATCAGCATGTCATTGTTGAGGTCATAGGCGTGGATCTGGACCGCAGCCGCATTGCCCTGCGTCTCCTTAAAAAATTGTGATCTTCGACGGGAAAAATTTGCAGAATAAAAATTCTTTCTTACCTTTGCAATCCCCAAACGAAAAAGGCGGGGATTCAAAGTTCTTATCGGGAGCTTAGCTCAGTTGGTTCAGAGCGTCTGCCTTACAAGCAGAGGGTCGGGGGTTCGACTCCCTCAGCTCCCACCACCCGAAAGGGCAAATCAAAGCAAAATCCTGAAGTCCGGCGACTTCGGGATTTTTTGTTTTATGCCGGTACGAAAAATACGGTCCCTACTTTTTCGTTTTTTCTCCCTACCTTTATGCAACCTGTCTGCACGCCATGTCATCCATATTGTCGGGATTATGTTGAAAAACATGTCTTGTTCTGAGCAAATTCCCTTAATTTTGCATACGCACACACTCGTGTCCGGTAAAATTCCGGACTAGTTATTAAAACGTTTAACAATTAAAACAAAGTAGGTTCGGTAGAACCATCCAGTTCATTGACAATATTGCAGTTAGGTTTTGCAAAGAGGTCTTTTAGGCA
>JADIMO010000048.1 GCA_017694755.1 Candidatus Cryptobacteroides merdavium | reverse complement strand
CTGTGAACAGCAAGAATCCGGAACTCGCCATCCCTTTCAACATCCATGAAGGGAGTTTCCGGGTAAGCGCCGACGGCAACATCAGCACTTATTCAAACGGGTCTTCGGTCAGAGAGGATGGTTACAGGGTGGATGTTGACGGGTATATAGATTTCCCGATCCTCGGCAAGCTCAAGGTGGCCGGCCTGACCGTGAATCAGGCGATAGACCTGATAGGGACAAAGATTGTGGAAGGGAACTACATGAAGGATCCGTTGGTCTCCATTGAGTTCCTGAATTTCAAGTATACTGTTATTGGAGCAGTGACAAGTACAGGAAATTATAGTGTGACAGGTGACCGTGTCACCATCTTCGAGGCATTGGCAAGGGCAGGGGGGCTTACCCAGAAGGCGAGGCTTGACCGGATTACCGTGTTCCGCGAAGTGGGGGACAACCGAGAAATGTATGTGACAGACATCCGCAGCAAGGAGATATTCAATTCCCCCTGCTACTATCTGCAACAGAATGACATAGTGTATGCGGAGCCTAAGTATCTCAAGAAAGACGCTGAAGACAGGGGCTGGCAGATAGGCACGACAGTGCTTTCTGTAGTCACGGCGGCATGTTCTGTATTGTGGGCCATAAGTTTGTTGAATTGATATTTGACTGTATCCATTCTGAATCCTTTTAATTTTGTTCAAATGCAGACAACAAATCCGTCAGGAAAAAACGAGATCAATATAGTTGACCTTTGCATGTATCTCGTCTCCAAGTGGAGATGGTTCCTTCTGTCGCTGGCTGTATTCGGCGGGCTTGCCTGGATAATATATGCCAGCAGGCCGTTCGTATATTTCGCATCAGCGACCGTGATCATCAAGGATCCGTCCAACAAGACCACGACAGCAGGCCTTGACAGGTATGACAATTTCATCAACAAGGTCAATGTCTCCAATGAAATCCTCCAGTTCCGGTCCAAGAAACTGCTGCGTGATGTCATAGGCAGGGTGCATGCCGACGTGAGCTACAAGGTCGAGGACAGGCTCAGGGAGAGGGAACTGTATACCCAGTCTCCTGTCACCGTCAATTTCATTGATGCTCTTCCGACACGCGGCGTCTCATTGGCCGTCACTTTTGTGGATGAGGATTCCGTGAACGTGTCGATACCGTCGGGCAAGAAAAGCCGGACATTCGGTGTATCGCTCAATGACACCCTGAGCATCGGCGACGGGCTTCATGCCATAGTGGCACGAACCAATTACTACAACAGTTCATGGAAAGGGAAGACCATCTTCGTGACAAAGACTCCGCTGGAGTCAATGGTGGCCTATTACAAGGCGAACATCGGCATACGGCAGGAAGGGGAGGAGTCTTCCATCCTCAACCTTTCCATCAAGGATGCCTCTCCGATCAGGGCCCGTGACGTTCTGAACATGCTCATCACTGTCTATAATGAAGATGCCATAAATGACAAGAACCAGGTGGCTGTCAATACTGCCAACTTCATTAACGAAAGGCTCATAATCATAGAACGGGAACTCGGTTCGGTCGAGACCGATCTGGAGGCATATAAGAAGGTCAACCAGGTGATTGATATCGGCTCCACCGCCGGAATGTATATGCAGGAATCCCAGAAATATACGTCCGATGTGCTTGAGCTTGAAACCCAGCTTGAGCTTGCCGACTATATAAAGGACTATCTTACCGACCCGGCGAAGGAAGTGGACCTGATTCCGGCCAATACCGGAATCAGCGACATGAACATCGAGTCGCAGATCAACCAGTACAATACCATCAAGCTGCGCAGGGACAAGCTGATAGACGACAGCAGTGAGATGAACCCTGTGGTGCAGGAACTCAACAATTCCCTGCGGGCCATGAAGCAGACCATCATCCGTGCCGTGGACAACATGATAGTGAGTCTTAATGTGCGTCTGACGGATGTCCGCAGCCGGGAACAGAGAGCCCAGGCCCGTATGACTTCCATCCCGACCCAGCAGAGGGAGATGCTTTCCATAGAGCGTCAGCAGAAGATCAAGGAAAGCCTGTACATGTTCCTCCTGAACAAGCGGGAGGAAAATGCCCTGTCCCAGGCCATGGCCGACAATAATGCGAGGGTGATAGACGAAGCAAGCGGCAGCATGTCTCCGATATCCCCGAGCCGCAACAAGATTCTCCTTTTGGGGATTCTAATCGGACTTGCTGTGCCCGGCGTCATATTTCTGATGATACTCTTCCTTGATACGAGAGTACGCAGCAGAAAAGACATTGAAGATATCGTGGACATTCCTTTCCTCGGAGAGATTCCGTTGGACAGGCGGTTCAGAAAGCAGGAAAGCCTGTCTGAACCCGTGGTGGGAGAGAAAAGCAGAGATATGCTGTCGGAGGCTTTCAGGATTATCAGGACCAACATGTCTTTCATGATGAACAGGGACAGCAGTCCGAAGGTCCTTACATTGACATCCATCAACGAAGGGGCCGGCAAGACATTCATTTCGCTCAATCTTGCGGCAAGTTTTGTACATAGCGGCAAGAAGACAGTCATTGTTGACCTTGACATCCGCAAAGGCACCTTGTCCAAGGGCTATGGAAAAAGAAAGCTTGGCATTACCGATTACCTTGCCAATCCGGAACTCGGGCTTGAAGATATTCTCCATGTCGGTGCAGGGAATATGCCGGACGTGATAATGGCCGGCACTTCGGCTCCGAACCCTACGGAACTTCTGCTTTCCGGCAGGCTTGACGAGCTTTTTGCCGAATTGAAGACAAGATATGACTATATCATAGCCGACAGTGTGCCTGTAGGTGTGGTTGCCGATGCAATGGTCACAAACAGGGTTGCCGACCTTACGATTTTTGTAGTACGTGCCGGCCGTCTTGACCGTCGCATCCTTCCTGATATCGAAAAGATGTATAAGGACAAGAAACTCACCAATATGGCCCTGCTCCTCAACGGTGCCGATCTCAGCCATAGAGGTTACGGCTACGGCTATGGTTACGGCTATGGCTATGGGTATGGTTACGGCTATGGTTATGGCTATGGTCAGGAAAAGAAAAAAAGTATAAATATATGGAAACGGAAAAGTAAAAATTAATTAACATATAAAAGCAATATGCGTATGAAAAAGAATCATTATGAAAAACCTCGGACAATCCGCACAGCGGTAGAGGTGGAAAACGGCTTTATGTCCGCATCCATCATGGAGCCGGAAAACGGACATGATCAGGGCTTGACCACTGAGGAACATGGGTTTGCTAATCCTGAAAGTCAGTGGGAAGGAGATTATTCTAATGATACATGGGACTAAATCAGTATTGTTTATGAAAAGAAAGTTGTTTTTGACCGGTATGGCTGTTGCCGTATGTATGGTCAGTTGTACAGAAGAAAATCTTGAAGTCATTGAAAATCCTGTTCAGACAGGAGATGAAATCATATTCGGTTCTTCATTGCAGAATGAAACTCCAGATACGAAGACAGAGTATGGTGAAAGAACATCTACTGGAATACCGGTATATTGGGTGAATGGTGACAAGGTAGCTATTTTTTGTGCCCAAGCATCTCAGCCGGCTGACCGTCTTGTGAATTATGTGATAACTCGTCAAGAAGGTAATCCTGCGGCATCAGCTTCGGTAACGAAAGATGAATTGGAAAATGCCGGCTTGCAGTGGGGAAACAGTGATGTGCATCGTTTCTATGCATTCTATCCTGCAGATGCAGTGAAAGGTTCATCCGAAGAAAATGAAACCGGAATGATTACAGCAAATATTCCTGTTACCCAGAGACCTGAATCGTGGCAAGAAGGTGAATTGAATGGGGTGAAAACTTACTTCGGTCTGCCTAATATGGATTATGCATATATGTATGCCCATACTAGTGTAAAGAAATCAGAATTACCGGAAGGATCTCCGATTAATTTGGAATTTAAGAATCTGGTGACAGTATTGGATATTACAGTCCAGGGACCAGAAGATGGTGGTAGTCCTATTACAGTATCCAATATAAACATAAATGCTGTTGACGGAGCGAATGTAATTCTGTCCGGAGACTTTACTTGTAATATCAGAGGTGCCGGCGACAATACAGATGAGGTGACTGCTGAATGTACAGCGGCCGGCAATCTTGATGAAGTGCGAAACCGTATTTCTATTCCTTGTTTCAATGCGGAAACGAATGAATTCATTACATTGAATTCTGGGGAGCAGTTAAATGTTAAAGCATATATTATTCCTGATGATGATGTGAGCCATATTATTAATCCTCGTCAACTCCAGATAGTAGTCTCTATAATGAACGGTGCCGTGAAACGAAAACTATTGCAGACTGCAAATGTTGTTCCCCACAAAGTCAACCGTGTAATTCTTCCTCATCTTACCTCTGGCGGAACGAACTTCTGGATGTCAGACCTGAATCCTAATATATATGTGACTGAGCTTTCTTTGCCTGGCAGTAAGATGTCATTGCTGACAGCAGCAAATGGGGCTAATATAGTTTATCAGACACAGTCAATAGCACAGCAGCTTGAAGATGGAGTGCGTGCTTTTATCTTCCAGACAGAGCGTAGGTTTAATAACGAAATCAGGCTGACGGTGAATGGGAATGCACTTGACCTTACTTTAGCTGATGCTTTAGGCCAGATTGCGGATTTTCTTGAAACTTGTGAAACCAATGAAAAACAAGAAACCGCATTTGTTCTTGTTACATATAATGCTGGGGCTGGATCTGAGGCTCAATGGTTCAAAGCATTGCAGGAAACGATTAATAATTGTGCCTCTAATAGCAGGTACAGGATATTCAATGGAACAATGTCTCCTAGTACTACATTGGGGGATGTGGCAAACAAGATTATCGTAAAAGCCAATTATAACAGTAACGGTATGATTGCTAGTGCAGGTACAGCGCCGATGCTTCATACCCTTTGGGAAACAGCTTATGTCGATGGAGGTGTGCCTATGACATGGAATGATCCGAAAAGTGCTAGAGTCTTTACATGGCTTTATCAAGAGGTTACATCAGTTTTGGATACTGATAGAAATAAAAATACAGATGCAAGTGCAGAGTCTACAAAAGAACAGAAGCTTCAGTATATTCAGACTATCTTCGAGGAAAGTGTCAATGCTTATCAGAACAATGCCGCTCATGATATCTGGTTCATGAACGACTTGGGTGGATACTATTATTATCAGACCGAAATAACAGGACCTTTTGGTGGACATTGGGGCTGGACTGATCATGAGGATCCAGCAGGATTGGCAGAAGAAATGAATAACTTCGGTGTCCAGTTGCTTCAGGAACGTACTGAGAATGCTGGTCTTGGACTCGTATTTATGAACTTTGCTGATAAGCAGGAAGGTTCAGGGGTTAATTACCGGAGCGACTGGCTTATCCAGACTGTTATTGACAACAATTTCAAGTTCCAGTTGCGTACCAGAAGTTCCACAAGCAGTGAAACTTACAACGCTTCCTACACTTCAGGCGGAAATGCCATCGGCTGGGACAAGTAACGGTTGAGAGACGATTCATCCTATGAAAGATCTGACAAAGATTTATACTGTATTGGCTTTAAGTCTGTTCTTCGGAGCATGCCAGCAGGAGATGCTGCAGGAGAATTATCCCGATGGCAGCATCACTATCCTTGCACGTACGGACGACGGCATGCAGACGCGCACATGTGTGGATGGTTCCGCATCTGGCGGCACAGTCGGCATACTGTGGACTCCGGGCGATTGCATCGGAGTGTACGGGTCGGAGGGGACGGTGAACGCGAAGTTCGCCTCCTCCTCGACCGGTGTCGTGCCGGAAGCTGAGTTCTCAGGGACTCTTCCTTCCGGAGAGGAACCTGCGTATGCCTATTATCCGTACAGTGCGGACAATGATGGCTCTGGCGCTTCTGCCGTCAGGGGAACATTGAACCTGGAACAGATATTCGATTTTACTGAAGGAAAGCTGGAGTCCGACTACAAGGTCGGCACTCCGACTTTCTTTTCCATTGACGGAAGCCGCTACGAGTTTACCTTTACGCATCTTTTCTCTCTCTTGAAGTTTGATATAGATGCTACCGGTTCGGCTCTTGAAGGGGACCGTCTGGAGAGTATCACCCTGTCCCTTCCTTCGGGACGCCGTCTCGGAGGTGATTTCACCTTCGATGTGACTTCCGGGGATGTCACATGGGCCGGTACTCCGGAAAGTGCCAACGAGATAGTTATGAATTGGAGCGATACTCCGGCTTT
>JADIMO010000047.1 GCA_017694755.1 Candidatus Cryptobacteroides merdavium | reverse complement strand
CTTCACAAGGTGGAGCTGATTGAGGAACTTGCTGAAGAGATAAGGAAGTACGACAGGGCCAGGGATCTTACGGAAAAGGCTCTCATGACCGAAATGGAGGACATGTACCTGGAATACTCTTCCAGGATGGAGCAGCATAAGGAAAAAATAAGCCAATTAATATTGCAGATACAATGAAACTGAAAATTATTCTGTCAGCATTGCTGATATGCCTCTGCGCCCTTCCGGATGCATTGGCCCAGTCTGAACAGCAGAATTACGGGACCGACGGGGTGGCGATGATGGTAAGGCAGGCCAATACCCTTTACTCCAAGGGGAAGTTGGAGGAAGCCAAGGTATTGTATGAACAGGCATTGGCATCTGGGGACAGGTTCTTCAGCAAGAAGTGTACGGCACAGCTCGATCTCATCCGGACACTGATGGCGGCAAGGGAAAAGAAGTCCGGGACTGTCTTTACGATTTCCCAGGACACTGTCAGGATCAACTGCCTTGGAGGCGATTATCCCGTTCATGTCACAGGAAGTGACTGGAATGCCTCGGTCAACGGCAGTGACGACTGGTGCAGGATCGGGATTGACAGGAAAATGGGGCTTGTGAAGATATACATTGCGCCCAATGAGGGGACTGATGACCGCAGTACCGTCATAGAGATACGTAACGGGAACGGGCAGAGCAAGACTGTGCAGGTCATAAATGAAGGGGCGCCGGAATTCTTGCGGAGTTCCACGCAGAGTCTGGTATTCACGCCTACCGGGGAGACCAGCATTGTGGACATAGATGCCAATACTGACTGGGACATTTCAGATGTGCCGGGATGGCTCGAGGCGATAAAAGGGGACTCAGACATACGCTTCACCGCAGATGCCAATGATGACAACAGGGACCGCATAGCGCAGGTAAGGGTGGAGACCCCGTCAAGGAATGAGATTACCATCAACATCATCCAGGGTGCGTCTCTTGATTCTCTTGCCTTCTCCAAGAATGACCTTCATTTCGGGCCGGAAGGCGGAGATGAGTATATACGGGTTCTGACGGATGCCGACGACTGGAGATTCGGGGATTTCCCGTATTGGTGCCAGCTGAAAAGGATTGATGACCACACGATACATGTCCACTGTACTCCGAATGAACCTGTTGACATGCCGCGTGAGGCAAGCGTGAATGTCACGACCGGCAACCAGACCCTCGGAATCAATGTTTCACAGGATCCGAAGCCGATAGTGCAGCTGATACCGCAGGACGGCATAGGAGGCCGGAGAGTTTCATTCGGAATCACTGCCGGCTACATATATCCGATGATTTCAGTAAATTCTTCCTCCCAGGTCACCGCAAGCCCGGTAAATTATGCGACAGGCAGCAGGGATGAGCAGGTGAGCTATTCATCTTCAGGAGGTTTCACGGTCGGAGCACATGCTGACATAAGACTGTATAAGAATCTGTATCTGAATACGGGGCTTGACTTCATGTACTACCGTTACAGGAATGACCTGGCAGGACGCATGACTATGGCCATGCCCCAGACGTCCCGGTATTATCTGGCGGGTGATGCCCTGGCCAGCTTCAATGAAGAATACACGATGGCTGAGCTTGGTGTTCCTGTGCTTTTCTCTTACCGCATCCCTGTGACAAAGACAAGTCATTTCAGGGTGGATTTGGGTCCTGTCCTCAGCGTGGGCCTTTCTTCGGATCTTGATCTGTCAGGAAAGACCGATTCTGATGAATTGCGTGCCTACAGGATCGTGAATGGGGTCCGGACCGATGAATTTTATGACAATTATGTCTACAGCAGCCACCTCAATTATTCAGGGAAGTTTGACATGTTTTCGGAAAGCACATCGTTAAGGACAATGACTTCCGACGGAAACAATGCCTCATCCGGCCGTGAAAGCAGTTTTGACGCCTCCCCGTACAGGAGGGTGAATTTTGGCCTGCGTGCCGGTGTAGGATATGAGTTCATGGGTATCAGCATATCGGTGTCTTACCAGTGGATGATCACCAACATGGCAGACAGGAAATATTGGGACGGCGACAGATGGACCGTATTTGACAATGCGGCAGGCCTCATGTCTGGGTATTCGCAGCACAATAATCTGCTCCAGGTGACAATAGGATATACGTTCAGGTATTGAAAAATATTGAAGTATACACTGAAAATAAAAGAACAATAGCAGGAATTGAAATGAAAAAATGT
The DNA here is from genome assembly GCA_017694755.1 of Candidatus Cryptobacteroides merdavium. Lineage (GTDB taxonomy): Bacteria > Bacteroidota > Bacteroidia > Bacteroidales > UBA932 > Cryptobacteroides > Cryptobacteroides merdavium. The sequence continues at coordinate 32,883 of JADIMO010000047.1, read as the reverse complement.
TTTTTGTTGCTTGCTGCCGTGATCCCGGCATTTGTCCTTTCTTCGTGCAGGGAGACCACAGATGAGAATCCTGGGATGTCGGCAGCTGATTTGGCCGAGGTCATTCCGGGAACCTGGCTTTCATCCGCTTCTGATGCGGACGACTGGATTACGTATGAGTTTACGGAGACAAGTCGTGTGAATGTTGAATTTCAGGAAGACGGCCGCCGTGATGCCGGCTCGGGATATTATTTCATTGAGGAAGGCGGTGTCCTGACTGGAAGCTATTCCACGGAAAGCGGGGAGACTTTCTATCTGGACTGGACAGTCAGTTCGGTGTCTGCTTTTGAAATAGGTTATGGGTTGTACGACAACAATACCTATCTCGGCGAAGCCTCCATATACAGGCTGGTTTCTACGCTGAGCGTGGAGGATGGCGGAGCCCTGCTTCCGGATTATATGGCGGTCTGCGGAAGCCGTAATGTGTCGGATTTTGTCTCTCTTGACACTTCGGTGGCCACAGTCGATCCGGTGACCGGAGAGATTTCCGGTGTGTCCGCAGGTACGGCATTCATCACATTCCGCACACCTGGAGGGCATGCTGCCATACGAGTTGAGGTCAATGCCGGCATGAAGGACTTTGCCGAGCTCATGTTAGGCACATGGATATGTGACAATCTCGAAGAAAAGGAATGGCAGAAGACCAGATTCGACAGCAGCGGATATGTCTATGCCGAATGGACCCTGTCAGGAATTTATGAACTGGACGAAAGCGGCGGCGGATATTATACCGTTGACGGGACCGGTGTCGAGTTCACCATAACCACGTCATATGGAATGCAGATTCAGAATGAATGGACTACAGAAGAAATCAATGACTTCATATGGACATACAGCGTGATGTCCTATGGTGCGGTCGTCGGCAGATATACAGGACATCGTCTGCTCGAGACCCTTCATCTCAGATCCGGAGAGTCTGTGGAACCGGACTATCAGTCACTGGTCGGGGACTATGAAGTAACAGGCTTCAGTTCCCATATCCCTTCAGTGGCATCTGTTGACGGTACAGGACGCATCACTGCGCAGTCCGTCGGCCGTACATATATAGATGTCGGGACAAGGCTCGGGGCCGGAGTCATAGAAGTGAATGTTGAATGAAGATGAAAGACATAAGTTCTATTGCAGAAAGCGGTGTCCTGTTTGACGGGCGCTACAGGCTGCTCCGTACATTGAGCTCTGACGGAGGTACGGCAGACGTCTGGCTTGCCTTGGACACCAATACCATAGACGAGGTATACAGTGAAGAAGAAGATGCCGTGACCTCCAGGGAGGACTCCGGCATAAAGGTGGCAATCAAGATCTACCGTCCGAAGAACGCCCTGGATTTCGGAGAGCAGCGTTTCAGGGACGAGTTCAAGATAGTGTTCAACTGTCATCATGCCAACCTTGTCCAGCCGATCAATTTTTCAATATACGACGGGGTGCCCTATCTTGTCCTGCCGTATTGCAGGAAAGGCTCATCAGAGCAGCTTTCGGGAAAGATGACGGACAGGAAGGAGTTCTGGAGATATATCTCTGATGTTTCCTCTGGCCTTGCTTATCTTCATGCGTTCAACCCGACCATTGTCCATCATGACATCAAGCCGGCCAATATCCTTCTCGATGACAACGGCAACTATGCCATAACTGATTTCGGCATCAGCTCGCACAGGGGACTTAACAGGGACGGGTATGAGGAGACACGGAGCGGGACAATGGCCTATATGGCTCCCGAGAGGTTCAGGGACGAATATGAATCCATGCCGGAAAGTGACATATGGTCGTTCGGTGCCACTCTGTATGAACTGACAACGGGGAAGGTGCCTTTCGGTGAAGACGGAGGGCGGGCCCAGCTGGAATCCGGACTTCCTGTCCCTCCGATACCGCAGACGGTACCGAAGGATATCAGAAGGCTTATTTCGGATTGCCTTTCCTTGGATCCGTCCAGAAGACCGTCCGCTTCTGCCATCAGCAAGGCGGCCCAGTCCGGGCACTATCCGCCCCGTCCTTATGGTATATATATGGCCGGTGGCATTGCGGCATGTGTGTTGGCGGTTGTCATTGCCCTCCTTGCCCTGTCAGGAAAACATGAGCCGGAGCATCTGTCTGATGAGGAGGTGTTTGCCGGTGCCATGATATTGGTCAATGCCGGTGATGCGGCATCATTGTCGGAAGGTCTCGACATCTTGGACAGCCTCGGCTCCACAGGTTTTGTGCCTGCATTATATGAGCAGGCCTTCACTTACGGCTGGTATTCTGATAGTGCATCCGTCGCAAGAAAGCGTCTTCTCGGCATTGAAATGTATCCCCAGGGGACTGACGAGGCCTTCCTCCCCACATCCTATACGGTAAATAATAAGGCAATATGGCTGTTTACCAGGATAGAGGAGATAAGTGATCCCGCCTATCCGGACATCAATGCCAATGCCCTTTACCGGCTGGCATGCTACTATGTCAATCCGAACAAGGTCTTCATGAGGGACGAGGAAAGAGGGAAGCTGCTGCTGGAGCAGTCCCGTACATGGGCGGACCAATGCGGGGACACTCTTTTGACAGGACGCATCGAAAGGGGTATTGATTTGTTGGAAAACAGAAAATAATGATATGTTATGAAAAAGATTCTATTATTGCTTATCATCGGTGCCGTCTCTTGCGGTTCCGTCCGGGCTCAGCTTGCGAAATGGGTCCTGCCTCCTGTGTATGACTCGATTTCGGTAAAGGTAGACAAAAAGATCATTGAGACCGATTCCTTGGGAATCAAGACCCTGTGGACAATGGATGGAGGCCGCCTGTTTGAGACGGAGCATGTCGTATTGCCTTTTAAGGAAGGCCTGGCCACTGTAGTGAGGAAAGACAACGGCCTTATGACCGGCTTTGTGGACATGTCGGGAAAATTCACCTCTCTTCCAGATGTCCGGATTGCCTACGACAATCCATATTTCAATGACGGCTATCTTATCTTTCAGGACAACAAAGGCTACGGCTATTACAGGCCGGACGGGAGCATTATAAGGACAGTAAATGTGGAGACGTCATATCCGTTCCATCATGGTTATGCCCCATATCTGGCTTATGGACAGCCGGACAAGAAAAAAGATCCGTATTATGGATATCATACTGCTGACGGGCATACTGTGCGTCTCAGGATATACAATAACGGAGATGTGACGGAATTTGCCCGTGAGGAACTTGTCTTCCTGTCCGGCATAAGCTCCGACGGAAGAGGTGTTGCCGTCATCAGAGGCAGGCTTTACTGGTTCAATGCAACCGACAGCACTTTTGAACCGATGCTCCGTGGAGAAGAAGGGCTGCCGGACAGGAAACGCCATCTGATTCTTGAGGGAGACTATGGCACATATTTTCTGAACCTGCCGTCCGGAGGAGTCGAGATACGTGCCGTATACGGCAAGAAAAATACTGCGATACTGAGGTTTGACAAGGAACTTGTTCCTGTACATTTCATATTTAATGACGGTGAGATCACGTTTCCGGAAGACAGTACTGTTTCTGTCAGCTATGCCACAAGCCTCTCTTCCTATGGACATGAGGGCAGTTTCGGGCTCTCCATGTATTCAAGACAGGTGCTTCCGGAGCAGTTTGAGTCTGTAGGCCTTATGTATGGAGACAAGGCTTTCGTCAAACTGGACGGCAAATGGGGCATCATCGAGATTCTGCCTGACCTTGACTTCAGGATAAGCATCAATAAGGGACGGGATATCGCGTTCAGACATCAGACATTTGAGACACAGATGAGGCTCGACCTTCCGGCAGGAATTTCGGCGAAGGAGGCAAGGCTTGATGTCCCGGACTCCACAGGATGCATCTTGGACAAGACCTCCCGTGTCACAAAGGATACTGAGAGCGGCAATTTTGTCCTGTATGACTGTACCCTTGACATTCCGGCATCCCTTCCGGACACCATTACCCGTATATCTTATTCGCCAGTGTCTTTGACCTATGACGGCATTTCGATGTTCGGAGTGCCCGTGCAAGTCAGGGCATGGCATCTGAAGTATTACAATGTCGACCCGATAGATTCGGAAACGACGGTTGACAATGGCGTGGCATCATTTACGGTCAACATAAATGCCCAGCGGAATGTAGGCGAAGGGGATTATCCGTTTGAGGTGAGGGTTGAGGCCGATTCCATTTCGGTCAATTACGAGAAGATTTCGGAGACTCGCTACAAATGTACGGTATATAATCTCAAGGAAGGGGACAACAGCCTGAACATATTCGTTACAGAGCAGGGTTGCCCGTCCGCCGTATTCCCTTTTGAAATCACCTATACAAAACCTGTCCCTCAGAAAAAGGAAAAGGAGAAAGTCGTCATCCGCAAGAGGACTCCGGCTCCGAAGAATGTCCCGTCCACTCCGATACTGGAAATATGATGGAAACAAGATATGTTGTCGATGCCGCCACATCAAAGGGACGGTATCATAAAGAAAATGAGGACAGTTGTGTAAGCAATGAGAGATTCATTGTGGTGGCTGACGGGATGGGCGGCGAAAGTGACGGAAATGTGGCATCGGAAATAGCTGTTTCTGTCATATCCCGTATGCTGGAAGAAGGACTGCAGGAAAATTTGTCCGGGGGTGAAATAAGGCAGCTGTCTATGGAGTCTGTCAGAAAAGCGGACGACGGCATAATGGACTATATTTCTTCCAACCCTGATTCATTCGGCATGGGGACGACCGTCGTGATTGCAGTTCTTGAGGGACGGCATCTCTATGTTACATGGTGCGGCGACAGCAGATGCTATGTGTATTCCCGGGACAAAGGCATCAGAAGCCTGACCAAGGACCATTCTTATGTGCAGGAACTCATTGATTCCGGTGATATTACTGTAGAGGAATCCTATACACACCCAGACAGCAACATCATCACGAGATTTGTTGGTGGCGGGGAGGATGCATGTGTTCCTGACTTTGTCTCCTGCGAATTGGATGATGAAGACATTGTGATTGTATGCAGTGACGGGCTTTCTGGATATTGCATGGACAGGGATATAGAAGATACCGTTGCAGAAGCTTCCGGAAATGAGGGTCTGTCAGCCTGTCTTCTGGATCTTGCCTTGAAGCATGGAAGTGACGATGACATAACCGTCGTTACTGTGATGTCAGAAAAATGCAGGATTCCGGCCGGATCTCCTGTATTCGGATGGTTCAGACGGAAACGCCATCAGAAGATTTCCTCTTCCGGAAATTGAATATTTGAAATTTGATTCCATCTGCGAACGAATAAAACGAGGAATGAGCCTGAGTTTGACTTCTCCTCGTTTTATTCGTTTTTTATTCTTTTGCCGCTTGTCCCATGAAGAAAAATTGACGGATTTTCTTGCCGGAAACGGTGCGGAAATATATCTTTGCATGAGGCCGGACGGTGGCTCCGAGGCCTGAGTTGACGGAAAATGACGGAAAATGATTGAACAGCATGCTGAAGAACTTATGGGGATGAGCCCGCAGGTGCGTGTCATGGTGACATGTGCGGTCATCATTGTCGCATATCTGGTGGACTTTCTGTGCTGCCGGCTGCTTATCCCGGTCATCCGGAAGATAGCGGTGAAGACGGCATTCAAATGGGACAATTATATCACCAACGGGAAGGTCCTGCACAATGTCTTCCATCTCATTCCTCCGATAACGTTTCTGGTGGCCCTGCCCCTGCTCTTTCCGGAGGATGCATTATGGAAGTCCCTGGCGGTAAAGGCTCTCTACATTTACATAACAGTGGTCTTCTGCATGCTGATATGTGAATTCATTTCATCCCTGTATGCCATTTCAAGCGAGTCGGACACGCTGAAGAACAAGCCTATGAAGGGCGTGTACCAGATGCTGAAGGTCATAGTCGTGTTCGTGTCCGTCATCATCATCATAGGGGTGCTGATAAATAAGGACTTCACGGCCCTTCTTGCCGGACTGGGTGCCATGGCCACTGTCCTGATGCTCGTCTTCAAGGACACCATCCTCGGAGTTGTCGCAGGCGTACAGCTTTCCGCCCATGACATGCTGCGTCCTGGTGACTGGATAGTGCTGGAAAAATATAATGTGGACGGCGTGGTTGAGGATGTCACCATGAATACCGTCAAAGTCCGGAACTGGGACAAGACCATAACCACCATTCCTCCGTATGTCCTTGTCAGCGATTCTTTCAAGAATTGGCGCGGGATGCGTGAAAGCGGCGGTCGCAGGGTGGCCCGTTCCATACGGATTGATATGAATTCCATAAGATTCTGTACACGCGAGGAACTGTCGCGCTTTGCGGGGAAAGAATGGGCTGAGGGGATGTCCATGGAAGAGGGAACCGTGAACCTCAAATTGTTCAGGGTTGCGGTCGAGCACTATCTGCGCAGCCTGTCCGGGGTCAACAGTAATCTGATGCTGATGGTAAGGCAGTTTGAGCCCACTTCGGAAGGGCTTCCTGTCCAGTTCTATTTTTTCACTGTGGCAAAGGACTGGGTACCCCATGAACATCTGGCTTCCGATGTGATGGAACATATCATAGCTTTCCTTCCGGAATTCGGTCTGAGGGCCTTCCAGAAACCCTCAGGGCTTGATTTTTTTAATTTAAATCTGAAATTTGACAGACAAAATCCCTCCATTTTTGAAAATATATAATTAATTGTCAATATTGATTTTCCTGAACATTTTGTTCAATTTTACATTCGCAACAACCCGCCAAAGAGAAGGATGCCGTTTGCATTTTCCGTAGATGTTTCTTACTTTTGACACGACATTTTAACACGGAAGTGTAAGTTTATTCTCACAGTGAAATCTGGAAAATTTCTATTGGAGAGAGAATAAGCGGTTTCCTTCTTACGTCATATGCACTCATTGTATAGGCGTGGGGTTGTTGCTTGTTTTATCTCCAAGGTATTCCAGAACCGCACTGATAGAATAAGTTTTCAGCACCACGCTTTCTTTTTTTTTGTCAATCCGGTTTACGAGGTGCGGTCAGCCTGTTTTTATTTGTCAGATGAAGAAAGTTTATTGTTTCTGGCTTCTGTCCCTTGCCGTGTCTTTGGCAATTGTATCCTGTGACAGGAAAGAGATTGTTCAGGCAGGGGGGCAGCTTGAAAATTCCTTTTCGTATGGAGATGCCGTACTTCCCATCGAATCTGTAGTTTATTCCATGGAGGAAGACGGCCGTTATGTATTTTATTTTTCACCTACAGGCAACCTTGTCGATCCTGACGCAATGAAGCTTGCGGATGATTATATCGCAATCACTGCCGCATCTCCGGAAGGAAACGTGGATCTTATGGATGAAGGAAATCTTCTTGTGTATCGTGATGTGACTGTTTCGTCTTCTGCTGCGGGGGATGTGTCTTCATCTTCTCTTGTCCTGAATCTTACTTCATCGAAGACGGTTATGATGAGCCTTGATGTCACAATGGCTTCCGGGCAGACACTGAGGGCTGAGTATAAAGGCATATGTTCCAAGTGGCCTGCAGATCCTGAAGAATATGATGTTGTGCTTGACAAGGCCATCTATTCATACTATTTCGGACAGTCATCAGGTACTGAGACCCATAACTATTATTTTACATTCACGGATGCGGAATATACCACCGGCACCGGAAGCAACGGTTCTCCTACATACGAACTCCAGTCGGAGGGATATGTGTTTATACTTGACATGTTCACAGACATAGGCCAGAGATGGAAGGAACTTCCGGGCGGAATTTATTCGGAAAGCAGCAGCTATGAGGATCATACGTATACTGTGGATTACAGTGCCGCATTCCATTTCGACAGCAAGGGCACACGTACCCAGCTTCTTCTTACGGGCCCTCTTACAGTGGAGACGGATGACAGCGGCGAGACCACGATTTCGGGTACTTTCTTTGAGGATGGCGCGGAGCGTACCGTCGTATTCAAGGGGACCCTTGACATTGTCAACGGCACATATTCCGCCAGCATGCCGCAGATCGGCCATGATGTCGAAGTTGAGGGTCATTATGCCGAAGCCGTGTATGACGGAAACATGCTTGCCACCAATACCGGCCTGATGCTCATCAATATCCAGGATTATACATACGCCAATACAGAGAGCCATGAAGGAGGATACAGCATGACGCTTGCAGTGTTCAACAAACTGTTTGCAGATTCCTTCCCTGAGATTGTCCCCGGCACTTATGTAGTTGGAGACGGTCCTGTCGGTACATGGCTGACCGGATCGGAACTCAACTGGATGGGAATGGCTGTGCCGTTCGGTACATATGTCATGTATGATGACGGGACCGACCTTGGACAGTATTCCTACTGTTCTACAGGTAAGATAACCATTGAGCCTGTCGCTGAAGGCTATAAGATAGACTTCGAGTTCGAATCCTTTGACGGATATACTGTGAAAGGGTCGTATGCGGGACCGATATCAGTGACCGATGAGTCTGACGACGGGGCAGACGATGACGGGACATCATCTCTTGAGGAGAATTATGAGATGGATCTGAGTTATATACCTCAGGCATATCTCTACACTCCATCAACAATCTACATTCCGGCATATGGGTATGGTGATACTCCGGTATCGTCACTCGGGCGCGGCATAGCTCTCCAGATGATTGACATAGGATTTGCGACAGGGACGCCGGTGGGTGTCGGATCTGACGGCGAGACTGCATACAGATATGACGGGGATGTCCTTCGCATGGAACTTCTTGTGGAGGAAGGCACTGAAAGGACGGTCACTCCGGGTATATATACAGTCACCACGACTCGCTATCCGGATGAATTCGACCCTATGGACTGTGTGCGCGGATATTCTCATACCAACGGATTCCTCGGTACCCGCTGGCTCAAGCTCAGGGAGGTCACAGGAAGCAAATGGGTGGACGTGAACGGAAACGGTGAAGTTGATCCGGGCGAGGTGAAGCAAGACTGGCCTCTCGGCGTCAGCACTACTGAAGAATATGCCTGCGCATATTCCGGTTCCGTCAGCATATCTGAATCTGACAAGGGAGAAGGATGGTACAAGTTCGACTTCAATTTCTATTGTGTCCGTGAGCATAACTTCTCCGGCACATGGGAGGGGCCGCTCTATTTCGGCGGTACGACAGATCCGGTTCCCGTGTCCGGAACCCGGGCCGCTTCCCTCACATCTGAAGATGCCCTCCGCTCTATACCGGCTGAAGAGCTTGCCTCATGTTACCTTGCACGTGAGCGTATGCCGGTGAGACAGAAATTCAACTGACTCTAATGTTGTCAATGGCGCGGGCCAACCGCACCCGCGCCTTTTTAACAATAACACCAAATCAGTATTTATGAAAAGATTCAATCAATCGGGACTGAGTGTCCTTTCGGCGGCTTTTGTCCTTTTGGCCGCAGGCGGTTTATGGTCTTGCACAAAACCGGGAACAGGTGAAAATACGGAGCCTGGTACCGAACCGGTTTCGCTGACTGACCAGATACAGTATGACGGCGGCACTGCAATAGATATCCAATCCGCCATCTATGAAGTTGCGGATGGCCTGTATTCATTTTATCTCTCCCCGACTTCCGGCATTACGACGGTTGAAGGGATGACCGGTGCGGATGATTACCTCAAGGTTGTCCTTTCCGACCCGAAAGGGACGGTAGACATATCTTCCGATGATTTTGAGATAGAGTACAGGGATATACATGTCATGCCGCAGACAATGAATGATGTGGCTTCATGCCAGCTTTCCGCAGACCTTGTGACGGACAGCCGTCTCAACCTTTATGTGGATGTGACGATGGACTCCGGGAAGAAGCTCCTGGCCCGGTACAACAATACCTGCAATGTGGCTGAAGTAGTGATTCCTCCGCTCAGCAACCAGTATGAATACAACGGTGAGCGTACATCCATCGGCAGTGTGGTCGCATGGTATAATCCTTCTGCCGGGAATACGGTATACCATTTCTATGAGCAGGAAGGGATCTCCGCGCCTTCTGAGGAGAATCCTGCCGGTATGACATTCACTGTCGATGACGGCAGGACCTTCCCGGTGACCCTTTCCACTGTCAATCCTGAAAGCGTGGCTATCAGATGCGGTGATTTTGCCAATACTTCCTATACCGAGGGGACTGCTGACATGCAGATTTCCGACGGACAGATGACTCTGTCTATTTCGGCGCAGGAAGGGGATGATGTCCTGAACGTCGAATATTCCGGAGCCTTTGTGTCTGGATATGATCTTTCTGCAGGCATAAGCATGACTTCTTCCGGCTCTGTTACGGAAGGCACTCCTGCCGCACTGTTCCGCTATACGGATGCCACGAGGACAAGGCTCGTCATCGGAGATGCGGCGGAGGCTTCTGCTGTTGCCGATGTCATGTCCGGCAATTTTGCCGTGCAGGTTGACCTTGCCGAGACACAGCTGGGCACTACGATTGACCTTTCGGAAAATTCCGATATAGTCAGCGTGAGCCTGTATGACTACAACGCCTACACCGCTTCCTCGGCTGTCTCCTCGGGAACCGTCAGCACCAAGACCCTCTCTGACGGAGGCCTGTATTATTCATTTGATATTACCTTCGACAACGGATATTCTGTATCCGGCGAGTGGACAGGCACTACAACCGCCTTCACTGAGCTTGTGGACCTCACTCCGGTCGAGCCTGTTGTCCCAAAACTGATTATTACTTCATCTGATGGATCTGTTCTTTATGAACGAGATATAGTACGATTGGAAGTACGAAAGGAAAATGATTATAGCCTTCGAGGCGGTACGCCTGATTATGGCGGGGCTACATTTGATGCCTATTTTATTTATTTCCGCACAGATACAGATAAAAATAGTCTAGAAAGTACACTTTTTACTCCTTTGTTGATGTTGCCGACTTCAATCGTTTCTACTGGTAATCATGATTTGGCCGATGGAACCAATTGGAATTTCAAATATCAAGGTCATACCGGATTACTTAGCAGATCGGAGTTTTTGGAGAATTATACGAGCGGTACGTATGAATATTATAATTGTCCATATAATGTATCAGTTTCCGTATCAGTTGAAAATAAGATTTGGGATATTGTCTTTACAATGACTGATAGAGGCATGTTTGGAACCAAGAATATGTGGAGCGAGCCACAAGAAGGTGGTAGCGGGAATATATTGACCATAAAGTGGAGTGGTGGAGCAACGAATTATACTGGCAGTAAAGATAACGATATGTCAGACGATGAGTATATGTATATCGTTGAATAATATCTGAAATCAGACTTTGCATACGGGCGGCCCGGCCCGAACCGGGACCGCCTTTATATATGCCCTGACATGTCCGGGAAGGCATCAGGGGCTTTTTTTCGGCCAATACAATTTTATGTTTATGATAAAAAAGTTTTTTGTTCTATTGATTTTCATCTTGGGACTGGGCTCCGTGGCCTTTGCACAGCAGGTACAGGTCACCGGAACGGTCAGGGATGCGGCCGGTGAACCGATCTGGGGTGCCACCGTCATGGCGGAAGGCTTCACGATCGGAGCGATGACTGACGGGGACGGTGCATACAGCATAGAAGTCCCTGCAGATGCCGTGCTGTCATTCTCCTTTGTCGGCTTTGCCGGACAGAAGATTCCCGTTGCCGGGAGATCCGTTATCGACGTTGTTCTTGAAGAGGACACGCAGATGCTTGACGATGTGGTCGTGGTGGCATTCGGTACGACCACCAAGGAAGCTTTTACCGGGTCGGCCGCAACGGTCAAGTCGGATGACATCACAAAGAGCCAGCAGTCGAATGTTGCACAGTCCCTGGCAGGAAAGGTGGCCGGCGTGCAGCTTTCCAACACATCAGGCCAGCCTGGTGAGAACCCGGATATCCGCATCAGGGGGTTCAGTTCTCTCAATGCGGGCAACGGGCCGCTGTGGATTGTGGATGGCATGCCTTATTCCGGTGACCTCAACAATCTGAACCCTAATGATGTGGAGACCATGACGGTCTTGAAGGATGCGGCTTCCAATGCATTGTACGGTGCCCGTGGAGCGAACGGTGTCGTGATGATCACCACCAAGAGGGCACGCGACCGGAAACCGGTATTTACCGTAGATGCGAAATGGGGCGTCAATTCAAGGGCAGTCCAGGATTATGACTATATCAAGGATCCGGCCCAATATTACGAGACTCATTACAATGCGCTGAAGAATTATTATCTTGATTCCGGAATGGATCTGATGACGGCGCATGCAAGGGCGAACGAGAACCTTACCGGTTCGGCCAACAACGGAGGACTCGGGTATATGGTGTATACTGTTCCTGTCGGGCAGGACTTCATCGGAATCAACGGAAAGGTGAATCCGTCTGCCGTCCTCGGACGGAGAATGGTTTATGAGGGACAGGAGTACTACCTCATGCCTGATGACTGGACTGATGCGGCTTTCCGCACGTCTCTGCGTCAGGAATACAATGCAAGTGTGGCCAGTGCGGGAGAAAAGACCTCCATATATGCTTCATTCGGCTACCTCAATAATCAGGGTATTGCATATAATTCTGATATGGAACGGTATACAGCCCGTCTCAGGGTGGATTCACAGCTTACCGACTGGTTCAAGCTCGGTGCCAATGTCAATTATGCCCGTTTCAAATATAACCAGATTGATGACTCCGGTGCCAGCGGAAGTTCTGGCAACGTCTTCGCCTATACTTCGACTGTGGGTCCGATTTATCCTCTGTATATCAGGGACGGGAACGGCAACATCATGTATACCGATGACGGCATCATGAGATATGACTACGGAAACGGTGAGAATGCCGGAATGGAGCGTTCCCTCTTCCCTAACGGCAACGCCCTGTCTGACTCAAGGCTGAACAAGAATACGAGCGAAGGCAATGCATTCAACGGTACCGCCTTTTTTGATGTCTCTTTTCTTAAGCATTTCAAGTTCACCTTCAATGCCGGAGTTTCCGTGGATGATACAAGGGGAACATCCGTCACCAATCCTTACTTCGGACAGTTTGCTTCTGAGAACGGTATAGTGAGCAAGAGCCATTCACGCCTCATGGAGTTCAATATGCAGCAGATTCTCAACTGGACCAGAATGTTCGGAGAGCACAATGTCAATGTGATGGTCGGACATGAGAATTACAACCAGAATTCATATGTGCTTTCCGCAAGCAAGAGCAACATGCTTACGCAGGACAATGATGAGCTTGCCGGAGCGATCACCGACCGCCAGGCTTCCACTTCGTACCGTACGGAATATAACAACGAGGGTTATTTCGGCCGTATCATGTACGATTATGCAAGCAAATATTATGTGTCGGCATCATACCGCCGCGATGCGTCGTCGCGTTTCCATCCGGACCACCGCTGGGGCAACTTCTGGTCATTGGGCGGTGCCTGGAGCATTTCAAGGGAGGAATTCATGCTCAAGACAAGGCATTGGCTGGATAACCTGCGTCTTAAGGCTTCCATAGGTTCACAGGGAAATGACAATATCGGAGATTTCCGTTATACTGATACATACACCATAGAGAATGCCAACGGGGAGGTTTCCACTGTATTTTCCGCCAAGGGAAATGAGAACATCACATGGGAGACCAACACCAACTTCAATGCAGGAGTGGAGTTCAGTTTCCTTGATGCTGCGGTTTCCGGCGGTGTCGAGTACTTCCTGCGTACCACCACTGACATGCTGCTTTCTTTCCCTGTGGCTCCGTCAATGGGATATTCTTCCTATTATGCGAATGTGGGCGACATGAGAAACAGCGGAATAGAGGTGGAACTGAATTTCCGGCCGGTCAACAGCAGGAATGTGCAGTGGGACATCAATCTCAACATGACCCATCTCAAGAACAAGATCACGATGCTGCCTGAAGAACGACGCAACCGTGAAGTGGAAGGATACCAGGGATACGTGAGCGGCACCACATTCTTCGGTCAGGGACTCCCGATATATACTTTCTACATGAAGAAGTATGCAGGTGTCTCTTCGGACGGGCAGTCCATGTGGTATATGGATGAAACGGATTCAGCAGGAAATCCTACCGGAAACAGGGTGACGACCACCGAATATTCCAGTGCGACTGACTATCTGTGCGGTGACCCTATTCCTGACCTTTATGGAGGATTCGGAACAAGCCTGAATTTCTACGGCTTTGATTTCGGTATCAGTTTCACCTATCAGATAGGCGGGCTCGCTTATGACTCCGGTTATGCCGCCGCGATGTATTCACCGGCCAACCGCTCCACCGGAATGAACTGGCACAAGGACATCCTCAATGCCTGGACTCCGGAGAATACCACTTCAAACATCCCGCGCCTTCAATATGAGGACCAGAATGTGAACGGCACTTCCGACAGGTTCCTGACAGATGCCAGCTATCTGAATCTGCAGAACATCAACTTCGGCTACACCCTTCCGTCCGACATCACGAGAAAGTTCCGCGTGGAAAAGCTGCGCATCTACCTTTCATGTGAAAATGTCTGGTACTGGTCCAGGAGAAAGGGCTTCGATCCGCGTTATTCCTATTCCGGTTCGACAAGCCAGGCTACATATTCTCCTGTACGTACCATATCTGGAGGCATTAACATTCAATTTTAATTTTCCGGAATGAAAAGAACGATAATAAAAACATTGATTACTGGGATGGTTTCCGTATGCGCCTTGAGCAGCTGTATCAAGGAGGCAACGCCGACCAGCATTGCGACACAGCCCCAGGTGACACTTGAAACCATGGTCCGGGGCATACCTGCTGCCCTTGTACAGGTAGGTTCTGCCGGTTATGCTTCACAGGGCCAGGCATGGGACTTCGGGCTTCCGGCCATCCATATAGCGACAGAATCCATGACGGGAGATCTTGTCGTCACCGGCAACACCGGCTATGACTGGTTTGCCCAATTCGGGACAAATACCGCACTCGGTTCAGAATATGCCGTGTGCACTCTGACATGGGACACATACTACCGTTGGATAATGATGGCCAATGATGTCATCAGGCTGATCAGCGGTACTGATGTGTCAGAGCTCAGTGCCACCGAACAGGCATATCTCGGATTCGCATATACATACCGTGCCATGTTCTATCTGGATCTGGTGCGTCTCTATGAACCCAAGCCGGTCACCGGAGTGGACGGGTATACCGTTCCTGAGTCCATCCTCGGACTCGGAGTCCCTGTCGTGCTTCCTGAGACGACCGAGGCACAGGCCAAGAACAAT
Organism: Candidatus Cryptobacteroides merdavium; assembly: GCA_017694755.1. GTDB lineage: Bacteria > Bacteroidota > Bacteroidia > Bacteroidales > UBA932 > Cryptobacteroides > Cryptobacteroides merdavium. Next base: position 17,749 of record JADIMO010000047.1, on the reverse strand, counting down.
CCGCGGGCTAAAGTCGATGACATCTACAACAATGTCATAATACCGGATCTTGACAGGGCTGAAGAACTTCTTGCAAGCTATAATGCACCTGACAAATATACGGTGAGCCTTGCTTATGTGTACGGACTGAAGGCAAGGGTATATCTTGAACGCGGTACATCCTTCGCCGATGCCGGGGATGCATCATCTTCGGCGGATGCCTTTGCCCAGGCTGCAGATTATGCCAGACGTGCCATCAACACAAGCCGGTGCACGCCTCTGACCCAGAGCCAGTGGGAGGATCCTGTCAACGGCTTCAACAGCGCGGCTTCCAACAATTCCTGGATCTGGGCTCTTGCAATACCGAGTGAAAGCGTTTCAAACCTTTTCAACTTCACGGCTCACATGAGTACGGAAAACTCATGGAGCGCATACGGATATGATGTAGGCCGGGCCATCAACCGCAATCTTTACAACAGTATTAACATCAATGATTTCCGCAAGCATTCGTGGCTGGATCCTGACCGCGCCTTCTATGATTACCAGAGCTGCAGGCCTGACGGGGACACATATTTTGCGAACAGTCTTTCTGACTATGCCAACATCAAGTTCCGTCCGGCGCAGGGCAATTATGTGGAGTCCAATGTCGGTGGTGCGGCTGACCACTGCTGCATGCGTGTCGAAGAGATGTATTTCATAGAGGCGGAAGCTGCTGCACATGCCAATCTGCAGGAAGGCATCCGGCTTCTGAACACATTCATGAACAGCTACCGCATGACAAACGGGGCGGAATATGACTGCTCTGTCCGTTCGACTTCATTGGAAAGCTTCACGAATGAGCTCATGCTTCAGAAGAGAATTGAATTCTGGGGTGAAGGCATCGTGATGTTCGACATGAAACGTCTGAACATCTCCACAAGACGCGGATATGTGGGCACCAATGCTCCGGCATCCTACCGTCTGAATACTGACGGACGCGCACCGTGGTGGAATTTCGTGATTTCCAGAGGCGAGGTCCAGAACAATCCTGCAGTGGCCAATCAGAACAATCCTGATCCGTCTGACTGCGTGGACCCTTGGCAGGGCTGATAATGTTGAACAGTAAAACCAGAATATTGTGAATATACTAAAGTACATGACACTTATGCTGCCGGTCATCCTGTTGGCTGCAGGATGTTCGGTAGAAGAGACTTATGAAAAGGGACAGCAGGAGGACCCGGACTGCTACGGGGTTTATTTCCCTTCGCAGACCGCCTCAACAAGCCTGTTCCTCGAGTCCGATGATCCTACAGAGGTGTCCTACCGGGTGAGACGTACCAGCGTATTGGATGAGATCACCGTGCCTCTGGTGATAACGGCAAGCGCCGACGGCATCTTCGAGGCTGACCCGCTGGTCTTCGGAGCCGGCGAGGATGAGGCAGTTCTTACCATACGCTTCCCGAAGGCTAAGATAGGCACCGAATATACATGCAGCATACGCATTGAAGATCCCCGTTATGTCTCCATTTACGGCAACCGCAATGCCGGCATGTCATTTTCCGTGCTGCGTGCCGACTGGATACCCCTCGGTACAGGCAAGTGGAGGGATGACATCTTCACTTCAATGTACAATGTCACCAATCCGAATGCCGAGATAGATGTGGAGATATTCCAGCGTGAGGATCAGGAAGGGTACTACAGGGTGACAGCATTCACTCCGGCACTCATCGAGGCGCTCTTCGGCATGTCAGTGCAGACACAGGAACTTTCGACGATAATCGACGCCACTGATCCGGATGCTGTGTGGATACCGGTGCAGGAGACCGGCGTCCAGCTTTCATCCAATGACGGCTACATTTCCATCGGTTCCTTCGTCTCGGAGAACTTTTCGATGGATGATTCCGAAAGCCAGTATGGAAGTATGGAAAACGGGGTCATAACATTCCCTGCACAGAGTATCGGCATCAATTTCTCTGCAATGGGCGAGACCTGGTACTACTGCAATACAAACGGTATGCAGCGTATCATGCTTCCTGGTGCGAGGGTTTATGAATATACGGTCACGATGACCAAGTCTGAACCGGCAGACGGTACCGTGAACATCAATGCTCAGTTGAGTTCAGATGTGTCAATGATGGGCTACAAGGTCTATGAAGGGGAGTTTGACGATGCCCAGGCAAGCCTGAATGCCCAGGAAATGGCAGAGGCATATGCTTCACGGGATCCGAAGGCTTTTGACGGCATAATATATGAGTCAGGCAATCTGGCGGTAAGGTGCCCTTCGACCGGCAAATATACTATGGTATGCTGTCTTTACGGTTCCGGAAGTACGGAGATGCAGGGATACGGATTCATTACCTTCGGCTATGTCGCTCAGGGCGATGACAAACCGGTCATACTGACCGCCGGACTTGAAGGTACAAACGAATATGCCGGCATGGGCTTTACGACGGACAATTCCGTGAAGTTCTATGCTTACGGCGAAGAGATAGAAAAACTTGACTACGGCATCTTCAAAAGCGCCGACATCCAGGGCTATGATTACGGAAGTATTCTGGATGCATCCGGCACGCATTTTACCGAGGAGCAGCTTGCCGATCTCAATGGAGGGCATTTCAGCACTTTGCTCACCGGTCTTAACGGTGACAGTGACTATACGTTGCTTGTCAGGGCTGACAACGGCTATTATTCAAGGATGCTGACAGCGGAATATTCTTCTACCGGAGTGTTTGATCCGGCCCTTGAAGTATATGAATATTCAGACTTCCTTGCATCACAGCCATCCAAGAATGACCTGTTCGGCAAGACATGGAACTATTATGCCATGGATCTTATGGATGAGAATCCTATACGGAAGAAGATAGGCCAGGTCACCATTTCGGACAATGCCGAAGACCAGTCAGGATGGGATTTCATCAATGTTCATGGAATCACGGGCATAGATTTCGAGTCTGAGACCGACGGTACCATGCTCGCCACATATATCCCGGGGTCTGCCGGTGCCGAAGGCTATAACGGAGCCCTTGCCCTTTACACTACAGGAGAGTCTATAGGAACATATGAAGGGCAGACACTGTATTCTGCATTCATTGCAGAAGAAGACGGGCAGGCATACAATGGAATGTGCATGTTCGGTGGGGCTGTTGCGGACGGTTACATCTATTTTGTGCCAAGCCCTCCTTTTGTGGACCAGAACCTGACTTTCAGTTATCTCTACACGGGAAGTTCAACGACATCCTACACATTGCTCACGGAAATGATCCTTGTGGATCCGGAAAAGGATCTCGGCAGGCTTCCTGACGGTACGGCAAGCCGTATCGCAGCTCTCCGCAGGAATGTACGGGCAATGTATGATCCGCACTCCTTCACCGCTCTTCCGTTCATGTGGAATGCTCCAGCCGGGTCTGCAGCCGGAGAGGAACTTCCTGTGAACCTTGCCGGGCATATGATTCCGGCAAGCGCCCCGCAGTCCAAGCCGGCCGGTGCGCAGGTGACTTTCTCTGCAGAGGTTTTGCCCGTGTCCGGATCTGCTGAAGGCGGCTTTGTCAGAAAAAGTGCCGGCAGCCGGATGGTGACGCCTGTTTCGGACAAATGGAACTAATGATATTCAATACGAAAACAGATTATGATATACAGAAGACTTTTGATTCCGGCCCTGGCCGTTTCCCTGTGTGCCTGCACTTCTGAACTCTATCAGGAGCCGTCACAGGCAGACGGGACTCTGTCCGGCCGTTCTGAAAAGATATGCAATACATCCGCAGGAGCCGAGGATGGGATGCTTGTCGTCCAGTTTGACGAAGAGACAGCCGATGCCCTGGGGCGGAACCTGCCGGAACCTGCCGGTGTTTCTGCCGTACCCCGTTCCGGCATTGAATCCCTTGACGATATGCTCTTATCCCTGGATGTCACATCCCTGGAACGCGTTTTTCCTATTGAGGGCAGGAATGAAGCCCGGAAGAGGGCTGCCGGACTGCACAGGTGGTTCCTGCTGAAGTTCGATGCTGCCGGAGACATCGACATGGCGGCAGACCGGCTTGCCGGAATGTCCCAGGTGTCAAAGATACAGTTCAATACGAGGCTTTACAGGAATTTTGACGGCAGGGCCTATCCGTTTGAGTCCGGTGTCCACGGAGCTTCCAGGGCAATGGTTACGGCTGACTTCAATGATCCGAACCTTTTCTGGCAATGGCATTATATCAATAATGCGGATCAGGCGGTGGCAACGGAGGCAGTGGCCGGTGCGGATATCAATGTGGCTGAGGCATGGAAGCTTACAGCCGGTGATCCCCGCGTGATAGTGGCGATAGTGGACGGAGGGGTGAAATACACCCATCCAGACCTTGCAGCCAACATGTGGGTCAATGAGGCCGAACTCAACGGAGAGCCGGGCGTGGACGATGACGGGAACGGTTATGTTGATGACATATATGGTTATAATTTTGCCGAGAATTCATCCGAAATCACCTGGGATTCCGTGGCTGACGGCGGTCACGGCACTCATGTCGCAGGTACTGTGGCAGCGGTGAACAACAATGGCATAGGGGTCTGCGGCGTGGCCGGCGGAACAGGAAACGGGGACGGTGTACGTCTTATGTCATGCCAGATATTTGCCCAGGACCAGAACGCCAATGACGTGATGACCGGCAGGGCCATCATGTATGCGGCGGACATGGGAGCATCCATAATACAATGTTCTTATGGCTATGAAGCCGGTACTGTCAGGTCTGACAACAATTTTGCAACTTATGCTCCGGCAACGAAGGCGGCCATAGATTATTTTGTGGCATCAGAGAATACTTGCGAGGCCGTTGATGGCGGAATAGTGATCTTCTCTGCCGGGAACGAAGCCACCCCTATGGCTTCATATCCAGGTGCCTACAGGGATTATGTCGCCGTAACTTCATTCGGTCCGGATTTCCTTCCTGCCTATTACACCAATTTCGGTGCGGGGTGCAATATTGCAGCCCCTGGCGGAGAGACGGCCGGATTTTCTGGCGGGGAAAGGGCCGGGGTCCTTTCTACCCTGTGCTCAGAGACCAACAACGGGGAGGATTATGGCTATATGCAGGGAACTTCCATGGCCTGTCCGCATGTGTCCGGAGTCGCTGCTCTCGGATTGTCATACGCCCTGAAGAAGGGCCTGCATTTCTCCAGGGATGAATTTGTCTCTATGCTCCTGACTTCGGTCAACGAGATTGATTCTCGCTTTGTTGGAGAAAAGAACACGAGCGGAACCATCAATCTTGAAAACTATGTCGGCAAGATGGGAACCGGTGCCGTAGATGCGTATCAGCTTCTTATGCAGATAGAAGGCACTCCGTGCCTGAAGGTGCCGCTCGGCAGCCTCCAGATGATAGAGCTGACGGATTATTTCGGCGGCGGTGCCGCGGGACTTACTTATACCGGTCTTGATATCTCTGAAGAAGACATGCAGAAGCTCGGTATCGAAACGGCTCCGACAATGTATGAAGGCCGCCTGATGATCAGATGCACGAAGCCTGGAGTGGCCCGTATTTCAGTTTCTGCCATTGCCGGCGGAGACACTGCCGGTTCCGGCATCGGGATGGGCGGTATGGAGATCAGCAAGGAATTTGCCATAATAGCCCGTGAGACCGGTGCTGCCAATGGCGGATGGTTATAAAATGAATTCAGATGAAAAGATACGTTTACAGTTTATTCGTTTTGTGCATGGCCGGATTCCTGTCCGCCTGCTCGGAGAAATCAGTTGTCATAGACAGTCCTATCGTGGGGGAATGGCATCTTGAGACATGGATGTCGGAGACTCCGGAAGACTTCGATGTATACATATCGTTCAGGGAGAACGGCAGCTTTGAGATGTACCAGAAAGTGGAGACTCCGGCCTTTGTGAGATATGAGGGATCGTATTCAGTCTCAGGTTCAGTCGTTTCAGGCATATACAGCGACGGGATGCCATGGAGTACTTCCTATACATTCACCCTTTCGGACGGCAACAATTCCCTTACGATGGTCAGCGACACCCCAGGTGCAGAGACCGGTGTATATTCAAGGACAACCATTCCTGAGGATGTCCTGAACAGTATAGGGCTCAAGTCACTTTCCGTAGAGGATGTGCCTCGTTTCCTGTAGAAGCATTTTGCATTTACCGGTTTTACATAGATATTGAATTGCTTGATTCCGGGAGGATGAGTCTGTCTTTGGCTCATCCTCCTTTTTTCTTGTCCCTTACTGGCGGCTCATGCCGGGATTTCGATTTTGTCAAGTCGCGGAAAAACTCTATCTTGCAGAAGTTTTTGAAAATTACTGACATGTTGAAACCAGGGGACAGGATGCCGAATTTCGAGGTCGTGGACCAGGACGGCAATACGGTGAGGTCATCGGATCTCATCGGCAGGAAGACTATAGTATATTTCTACCCGAAGGACAATACCCCGGGGTGCACGGCTGAAGCCTGCAGCCTCAGGGACAATTATGACGCTCTCACTGCTGCGGGCTACAATGTGGTGGGGGTGAGCAAGGACAGTGCGGCTTCCCACAGGAAATTCATTGAAAAGAACGGACTGCCCTTCACCCTGCTTTCCGATACATCGACGGAAATGCTCCAGGCTTTCGGGGCCTGGGGTGAAAAGAAGATGTGCGGGAAGACGAGTGTGGGGACATTGCGCAGGACATTCATCTTTTCCGAAGACGGCATTCTGGAGAGAGTCATAGAGAAGGTGGACACGAAGGGGCATGCTGCCCAGATACTTGGATAATGAAGGTACTTTATGACCATCAGAAATTTTCCACGCAGAGAGTCGGCGGAATAACACGCTATTTTGCCGAACTCTTTGAGCATTTTTCGTCCGGTGTCACTCCTGTGGTGTCCCTGAAGTTCAACAGGAACATTTATATTTCCGGCAACGCAAGGCTTTTCCCCCGTAAAGTATATGACTATGATTTCAGACATGTCGGAAAGAGCATCGTTGTAGCTGCAGCGGACAGAGTCAACAGGATGTATTCAGAACATGATCTGAGGCATCAGGACTATGACATTTTCCATCCGACCTACTATGGCTGCTATTTCATGAAGGAGGACATAGGCAGGCCTATGGTGGTGACGGTCCATGACATGATACAGGAGATATATCCTGAAACATTCGGCAGCAAAATCATCGAAGACAAGAGAAGACAGATTTTTGCAGCAGACCATATCGTGGCAGTTTCACAGAATACCAAGGATGACATATTGAGGTTTTATCCGGCGATTGCCCCGGACAAGATTTCCGTCATCTGGCACGGGATGGCACTGAACGGGACATCCCCATCGTCGGATTCCTGGCCGGATGAGTATCTTCTTTTTGTCGGGAAGCGGGACGGCTACAAGAATTTCCTGCCTTTTGTCAGGGCGGTGGCTCCCCTTATGGAGCACCGAAACGGGCTCAGCATCATCTGCGCGGGGGATGACTTCAAGCCGTATGAGCTGCGGGAACTGTCAGCATTGCCTTTTGCGGATCGGGTCATCAGGGTGGGTGCGACAGATGCCCAGCTCATGTCCCTGTATATGCATGCCAAGGCTCTGGTCTTCCCTTCATTGTACGAAGGTTTCGGTCTTCCTGTACTTGAGGCATTCGGGGCCGGATGTCCGGTATGCCTTTCTGATGCCAGCTGTTTCCCTGAGATAGCCGAGGATGCTGCGGTCTATTTTGATCCCGCAGATCCGGAATCCATCTGTGACGCCGTCTCCCGGTGCGCGTATGACGAGGGGTTGCGCAAGTCCCTCAGAGACAGGGGACGCATGAGGCTTAAGGCATTTGACTGGTCGCGGAGTGCGGCTGCGCTCGAAAGGATCTATACCGGTCTTCTGTCATGATGTCGGATTCCGGAAACCGATCCGGCATTTCCGGGACCGTTTCGGAATGTGGACGGACCGTTTCGGGAGATGGAGCCGCCAGCCCTCAGATGCTGGCATAAAGCATAATGACCGTTATGGGAGTGCGGTTCAGCCCTGCGCCGTCTGGAATTTCCGGCGTCCCGGAACTCCGACCAGCTGGATGTCGATGTGTTCCACCTTGAAGCCTTTGAACCTCTTGTGGCTCAGGTGCTTTTCCACCATTTCCATCAGTTCGTCGTCTATTACATCCTTGTAGACGTGGTTTTCCCTGTCGTAGATGTGCATGTGCCTGAATGTGTTCACATCGAAGTACATCTTGTTGTTGGAACTCATCCTGTAGTCATAGATTCCGAGGAGGGCAAGCTGTGACAGGATGTTGTAGACGGAGGCAATGGTCACCTTGGCCTTGCCCTCTTTCTGTATCTCTTCCGTGACCATGTCCGCCGAGGCGTGTCCGAGGCGCATCATTGCCTCGTGTACGGCCAGCCTCTGGGTGGTCGCCTTCAGGGAATGTTTTTTGAGAAGGAGCTTGAATTGCTCTATATTTGTATGATTTTTGATGTTATGGTTCGTCATCTGAATGCGTATTGTTCGTGCAAAAGTAGGAATAATTCGTCTTCCGGACAAAATAAAATTGAAAAATTCAAAATTATATGCGGCAATGGAGGCCTTCCGGCCAATATGGACGCGGTTTCCGTTGTCGCCATGACGGGAAAATGATGAAAATCGAGGAAAAAAGTTTCAGAAGATATGCTGCATTCGCCCTTGTCACCGGGGCGGCTTCCGGCATGGGACGGGCATATGCGCTGCATCTTGCACGGATGGGCTATAGTCTTGTCATCGTGGACATAAATGAATCCGGTCTGAGTGAGACGGCTTCAATCGTGTCCGGGGAAGTGGCTGCCTTTTCGGACTGGAGAAAGGAATATGCCTCCGCCTTCAGGGTCATGGCCTGTGTCCAGGACCTTTCGCTTCCGGATGCGGCTTCTTCGGTGGCCCGGAAGGCAGATGCTGAGGGCTGTGAAGTGGAGGTGCTTGTGAACAATGCCGGCATGTTTTTCTTCAGGGAGATTTCGGAGGTGCCCCGGAAATATCTTTCGCGCATGATGATGCTGCACATGCATACTCCGCTGATGCTCTGCCGGGAGTTCGTGCCGAAGATGAGAGCCAGAGGCTGCGGCTATGTCCTGAACATCTCGTCTCTGGCGGCATGGATGGCGTGGCCGGGAGTGGGGATGTACGGCAACACAAAACGTTTCATCAAGGGATTCTCCAGGTCGCTCAGGATAGAATGCCGGGGTACCGGTGTCAGTGTCACGACTGCATATTTCGGAGCAGTGGACACTGATCTCTTCGGACTGACTCCTTTCTACCGCAGGATTGCCCGCAGGATAGGCGTGATGGTATCTGTTGATAAGGCGGTGGAGTCTGCCATGAAGGCCACTTTCAGGAGACGCAGGAGTACAATGCCTGGACTTGTGAACCATATCGCACGACCGATTCTGGTGATGCTTCCGGACGTGTTCCTGCATTTCATCTATGAAAAGCTCAGGTTCGTCTGGACAAAATTTGAAAAATGAAGTATTGGCCTGATTGCCATGCTTCGGCAATTGCAAACAAGTTTGCATTGCTCTCGGCTTCTGCGTATATTTGGTCATAAATGTCCACTTATACTGTTGCGCCTCGGCAATTGCAAACAAGTTTGCATTGCTCTCGGCTTCTGCGTATATTTGCAGCTTACACTGAAATAATGGCATATTGCTGATATAAGACAATTAAGGAAACAATGGAGAAGGAACATCTGAAATGCCTCATAATAGGAGGCGGCCCTGCCGGATATACGGCTGCGGTCTATGCATCCAGGTCAGGCCTTGCGCCTGTGCTCTATGAGGGCATCCAGCCGGGAGGCCAGCTCACCACCACAACTGAAATCGAAAACTATCCTGGGTTTGAGAACGGGATTTCGGGGCAGGTTCTGATGGATACGATGAAGGCACAGGCAATCCGTCTCGGGGCCGATGTGCGTACCGGGACGGTGACATCGGCCGACCTTTCGTCACGACCGTTCAGGATCACTGTTGACGAGAACAGGGAGATAGAGGCGGAGACGCTGATAATAGCGACAGGTGCCGTTGCGAAATATCTCGGCCTGCCTTCCGAGGAGAAGTTCCGGGGCATGGGGGTATCGGCATGCGCCACCTGTGACGGCTTCTTCTACAGGAAGAAGACAGTAGCCGTGGTGGGCGGAGGAGACACCGCATGCGAGGAGGCAACCTATCTCGCCACCATCTGCAGCAAAGTATATATGATAGTGCGCAGGGATGTCTTGAGGGCATCTGCCGCCATGCAGGAAAGGGTGATGAATACCCCGAACATTGAGATACTGTGGAACAGCAATACCCTCGAGGTGCTCGGGGATGACAGCGGGGTCACTGGAGCCAGGCTTGTGAGGAAGGACGGGGAGGAATATGAGATAGCCATCGACGGCTTCTTCCTCGCGATAGGGCATCATCCCAATTCGGAACTCTTCAGCAGATGGGTCAATGTGGACAGTGAAGGCTATATCATAACTGAAGGCAAGACTTCCAGGACCAATGTCGAAGGGGTGTTTGCCGCAGGGGATGTGCAGGACCCTCTGTACAGGCAGGCCGTCACTGCTGCCGCTTCCGGATGCAGGGCTGCCCTCGATGCCGAGAAATTCCTGATTGCGCAGAATTTGATATGAAGATAAGATGAGGAGGATTTTCAGAGTTTTTGCCGCCGCCGCGATTGTGGCCGCAGCGCTTTCATCGTGCAAGTCCCAGTATGAGATATTGCTCAACAGCAATGATGTGGACCTGAAGTACGAAGCGGCGTTCCAGTATTATAATGAGGCCAAGTACACCAAGGCCGCCGCTCTTTTCGAGTCCATGTCCGTTCTTACCAGCGGGACGGAAAGGGATGACACGGTCCAGTATTATTGGGGCCTGAGCAATTACAAGGCAAAGGACTACACTGTGGCCGAGACCAATTTCCAGAATTTCATCGAAAGCTATCCGCGGAGCCCGTTTGCATCCGAGGCCCGCTTCCTCAGGCTGGACTGCCTTTACCGCTCTACATTGAGGTATGAGTTGGACCAGGCTCCGACCTACCGTGCCATGACTGCCATATCCGAGTATATGCTCGAATATCCTGAGGCCACCAACATCGGTATCTGCCGGGACATGATGGATGACCTCAACATGCGTCTCGACACAAAGGCCTTTGAGGCGGCAAGGCTGTATTACAAGATGGAAGACTACATCGCTTCGAGGGTGACCTTCAAGAATATACTGAAGGATGACGCTGAAAACATGTACAGGGAGGATATCCTGTATTATATAGCCATGTCATCCTATAAATATGCCCAGTTGAGCGTGGCCCAGAAGCAGAAGGACCGTTACATGACATTCGTTGACGACTATCTCAATTTCATCGGTGAATATCCGGATTCTGATTACAGGAAGGAACTCGATGCCATATACAGAAGGGTACAGAGACTGCTTGGCCGTTATGCCGGTGAGACGGCTGCCCCTGAGGAGATCGACGAGAAGGCATTCCGGAAGGAACGCCGCAGGATGGAGCGTGACGAGCAGCTGCTCATCAGGAAAGGTAACAGGGAGAATGAGGAGCTTGTGAATGATTCCGAACAGCAGGTCATCCTTGACGGGATTGTGACGGAGTCTGAAGCCAAGTCAGTCGGACTGGATGGCGAACGCAAAGGACGGGGCAGGAAAAACTGAAAAAATTTTTGAAACCCGTGCGGTCCTGCCGGTGTATAATAAAACGGAAGACAAAATAATGGACAAAATATGACAAAGAAAATTCCTACCAATACCATTACGAGGGATCTCTGTGATCTTGCAGCCCCCACACACAACATCTATGAGACGGTGGTGATACTTTCCAAGCGTGCAAACCAGATTTCGATTGCCGAGAAGAAAGAACTCACCAAGAAGCTTGAGGACTTCAAGAATGACCGCGACACGATGGAGGAGGTGTTTGAAAACAGGGAGCAGATAGAGATCTCCAAATTCTATGAAAAGCAGCCTAAGCCGGGACTCGTTGCCATTTCGGAATTCGAGAACAATGAGATCTACTGGAGGATGGCTGGAAAGGAAGATAACGAATAACTTCTGCATTTCAGATGCTGAGACGGCTTCATGTAAGGAATTATGTACTGATAGACTCTCTGGACATCGGGTTCCCGGAGGGTCTTGTCATAATTACCGGCCAGACCGGAGCCGGAAAGTCCATCATTCTCGGTGCACTTGGCCTTGCCCTCGGGGCAAAGGCGGATGCGGCTGCGATAGGTGAGAGCGGCGGGAATTGTGTGGTTGAGGCCGAATTCGGTTTCGACACCCGCAGCAGGGCCCTGATGTCATTGCTCGAGGAGAATGAGATAGATGCCGCTGACGGCTTACTTCTCATAAGGAGGGTGGTCAACCCGACCGGACGCTCCAGGGCATTCGTGAATGATTCTCCCGTGACAGTCCAGGTACTTTCATCTCTTGCATCATATCTTATAGACATCCATTCGCAGCATCAGACGATGCTGCTTTCCGACAAGCAGTTCCGCCTTTCGGTCCTTGACATGTATGCCGGCAACGGGGCTCTTCTGGAAGAATACCGGAAGGCCTATGCGGCGCTTGGCCGCCTTAAGTCCGAACTTTCCTCCTTGGAGGCGTCTTTGGCGAAGGCAAGGGCAGAAAAGGAGTATAACGAGGCGCGGTTTGCGATGCTCGATGCCGCCGCCCTTCAGGAAGGGGAGCTGGAAGAACTTGAGGCCGAACAGACCAGGCTCGCCAATGCGGAAGAAATAAAGGAGAATCTCTGTGCTGCCGAAGAACTCTTTGCCGGTGATGCCTCCGGAGAAGTCTCCGGAGTCAGCTCCATGCTCAGGGATATAGAAAGACATCTTGAAAAGGTCTCCAGATATGTTCCCCGTGCGTCTGCACTTTCAGAGAGGCTTTCCTCATGCAAGGTGGAGCTTGATGACATAGTTTCGGATATTTCCTCCATCAATTCCGGAATGGAAGTGTCGGGCGAGCGGCTTCAGTTTGTGGAGGACAGGATAGCCAGGCTGTATGGGCTGATGAGGCAGTTCGGCTGCAGTTCGGTAGAGGAGCTGATTGCCGTGCGTGATTCTCTTTCCTCCGTCCTTGGGGACACATCCGGAATGGAAGAAAGGCGCAAAATCCTTGTGGCTGAACTTGAAATGCAGCAGACAGAGGTCCTGTCCCTTGCAGGCCGGCTTCATGAGTCCAGAGAGAAGGCCGCTTCATCATTTTCATCTGCAATAGGCGATCTGATACGCTATCTTGAAATGCCGTATGCGGTGTTTGAATCGGCAGTCCTTCCTGCAGAGCTTTCCCAGACAGGGTCTGATACTGTCTCATTCCTCTTTTCTTCCACCGGAAAGAATCCGGTCGATGTGTCGGCCTGTGCGTCCGGTGGTGAAATGTCCAGAATCATGCTTTCCCTGAAGGCGATGATGGCCAACTACATGGATATGCCGGCAATGATATTCGACGAGATAGACACAGGCGTGTCGGGAAGTGTCGCCGACAAGATGGGGTCAATGATATGCGACATGGGAAAGAATATGCAGGTGTTTGCCATTACGCATCTGCCTCAGGTGGCCGCAAAGGGGGATGCCCATTATCTTGTGGCCAAGGATATCGATCCAGAATCAGGCAGAACGGTGTCCACCATTAAAAAACTCTCTGCGGAGCAGAGAGTAATGGAGATTGCCCGGATGCTCAGCGGTTCGGTACTCACTGATGCCGCAGTCGAAAATGCGCGCTCGCTTCTCGGCCTGTAACCGGTGTCCCGGTCGTCTCTGGCAGCCTTCCCCGGAAACGGATCCTGTCGGCAAATTTATTTTTCTCTTATGCAGTCCATGGGATTTGTCCCTGTGGCTTTGTATGATTTCCGTGCCGTATTTTGTGCTTGTCACTCCACAGGTTTCACCGTATAGTCAGGGCCATATATTATCCTTCTCATTCCGATGTTTTCAAACCCTCCGTCCCCGATTCTGCGGAACTTGAAGTCGGACTGAAGCATATGCATTGTCTCCGCGTTCTCCAGCTTATCCTGCCATCTGTTCCCGTATTCCGAACACATTTTCGCGAAATATCGGAGTATGTCATAGCCCTGGAATGCAAATGCCCCGGGTTCGGTGTTATACAGGGCACGGTATTTCATCAGGAAATCCATCACTTCCCTGCTCTCGTAGTCCACATGGTAGGAGAGTGACACATGCAGGCTGGCGCTGTGGAAGTCATCCACATTTATGGTCTCGAAGCCTCTGATCTTGGATGTGCCGTAAAGCACTATCCTGTATTTGTCGTGAAGCATCAGGCTGAGGTTTCTCACCACATCATTGACGAAGGCTTCGCTTTCCGACACCAGCAGCACCCTGTTGACAGCATCTGGATTCATGAGAGATTCCATTGAACCGAGAACATTTCTCCCCTCCAGTATGCTATATGAGAATGAAGAATAGAGTATTCCTGACTTCTGCAGCAAAGAGTCGACCTTGGCGGCATCGCCGTTGTTCCTGTACCCTTTCTCAAATATTGCTATTGTCCTGTCCGTTGCACCTTTTTCTTCACCTATCCAGTTGATTAGGTCGGCATACTGTGCTTCAGATGCCGTCGGGGCCTGGATCAGGTTGGCGTATGAAGACACGAGCACTTCCGCCCTCGGGTCCATCGGTGATATCACAGCGGTCTTCCCGGAGGTCATTTCCAATACTTTCCGGAGGTCTCCCGCTGATACCGGGCCGATCACCACATCACTTGCTTCAAGTCCCGCTGCTGTTGAAGGCAGGATCCCGTTTCCGGTGTCATAGACGTTCAGATCTATTCCTGTACCCTCCATTCCAAGGTCTCTCGCCGCGAGAAGAGCTCCGCAATAGAAGTCCATATTGTGTTCGCTTCCCATGCCATCCTTTGCGTTCAAAGGAAGCATGAGGGTGACATTTACTTTCGTTTTCGGAAACAGGAGCCCCTGTCTGTTTCCGTCCTCTTCATCTTTATTTTCTTCAACGGAATCTTCGGCTGCGGAGTCAGACTTGTCATCGTCTCCGGTTTTTCCGGTTTCAGTGGCATGTGCCTCCATGTAGGCTTTGAGGTCGGCAGGTATCCTGAGCTTCTGCCTGTTTGAAAGTTTCCTTCCGGTGAGACCGTTTACCTGCATTATCACATCCACCGGAACTCCGTATTTTTCGGATATAGTATCAAGATTCTCATACCATTTTACGGTATGTATCACGAAATTGCCCTCAGTCTGCCACTGCATTTCTCCATCCGTGGCCTTGTCCTTCTTCTTTCTGTCCTTTTTCCTCCTGTCGGCTTTTCCGTTGTCCTCGGCAGTTGTTTCATCCTGTGCCTCCGCAGCAACAGGGTTTTCTCCTGCGGCAGCGGTCTTTTCCGCATCCTTCCCTTTAGCCGCAGTCTCCGGTGCGGCCGGTTCTCCTGCAGTCTCCTTTACTGGAATAAGGATTATCGAGTTGGTCTTGAGGCCTTCGTCCTTTACGGCCGGGTTGGCATCGTATATATCCTGCATACTCACCCCGTATGCCTTGCTGATAGAGTACAGCGTCTGTTTCTCCAGCACCACATGGGTATAGTAGAGCCTGCCGTTCATCCTGGTCTTTTCAGTGGATATGCTGACCGGTACGGCCGGATATTGGGCGTATGTTTCTGCCGGAAAGATGGACAGGCAGCATATTGCCGCCAGTATGGTCCAGATAGTACCTTTCATAATCTCTTTCTTTTCAGTCATGCCCCGGTCATGCCGGGAACATCGGTTTGGCTCATCGTTTTTCATGGGACCCGCATTTCCCCTGTCGGGCGGCCGCATCGGTTTTCCGAGGACCGTCTGCTTGTTGTCCGGCATCAGTGTGCAGGCTTTCCGCAAAGCTGATGAGCTTGCTGCAGAAGGCACTCCATGAGAGCCTTTCCTTTTCCTTGCGGATGTTCGCTATGCACCTTTCCCTTATGGAAGGGTCCGTGAAATATCTTTCTGTCTCCTCCCTTATTGCATCCGGGCTGCACTCCTCTGCCACCAGTCCGGTTCCCCTTTCCCCTATGGTCTCCTTCAGTCCTCCGACTGCCGTCACTATCATCGGTACCTCGAAATGATATGATACTGAACTGATGCCACTCTGTGTCGCGCTTCTGTAGGGCAGCACGGTGACATCGGCGGCGGAAAAGAAATCAGATACCTCCGAGTCCTTTATGTATTTGAGGAATGTCTTTATGTTGTCTTTCAGCGGTGACGTGCTGATGGCCGTGCCGTATTTTTCAAACGGACCGTACGGTTCCCCTGCGATGATGAGCTGATAGCTGTCATCAAGGCCGTTGAAGGCTTCCAGAAGAATGTCGAGCCCCTTGTAGTCACGGATGAGTCCGAAGAAGAGGATGTTCTTTTTCCCCGGAAGCAGACCGAGCTTCCTTTCGGCTTCCTTCCTCGGTTTCCTTTCCCCGAAATGGGAATACAACGGATGCTGTATCACCTCATATCTGGCGTCCGGCTTGAGCCTGAGCAGGTCGTTTGCCACGGCTTCGCACAGAGTCACATGCCCGTCGCTCCCTTTCAGGAAATATCTGGTCAGCGGGGTGTCGAAGAATCTCCTTTCATGAGGCACGACATTGTCGAGGATGGAGATCACCTTGCATGACGTCCCTTTCATGTGCCTTGTTATGAAACCCAGGGAAGGAGCGAAATAAGACATCCAGTACCTGACTATGAGCAGGTCCGGCTTCCATTTTCTGATGGCCTTCAGTGTGCGTATATATGAAAAAGGATCAGCCGTATCCAACAGGGATTCGCTCTCTATCGGTACGGCTTCATCGTCAGGGGTGACATACTGTGTCTTCCCGGGAAAAAGGAAGGACGGATACTGTCTCTTGAAATTGAATGCCTTGACAATATGATGCTTCCCCAGTTCGCCGTACAGACAGGCGTTGAACTGGGAGATTCCACCTCTGTAGGGGTAAAAGCAGGACAGTATCGCTATTCTCAAGTTCCGTTCTATTTCTTGCTCTTGTTCTTGACGTATTCCTCGTTGAGACCTGCGAGCACTTCATCAGTGATGTCCAGATATGCAGCACCGGTGATCACAGGGGCTCCGCCCTGGTTCGTGAGGATCATGGCATACTGTTTCTCGGCGTTGTATTTGTCAAGATAGGTCTTGATGGCATCTGCGAGCTGGTTCATCATGACGGTCTGTTCCTCCATGATCTCGTTGTTCTTCTGGTTGGCGAAATTATTGAACTCGGCTTCCTGCTGCTGGAGCTTCTGGCCCTGCGCCTCTGCCACGGATCGTGTCATGAGGCCCTTGTTGATCTTGTTCTGGAAGTCGTTCACGTCGCTCTCAAGCTTCTTTCCTCTCCTGTCCACCTCTGCCTGGATGTTCTGCACCTTGGTCTCCACCACGGAACGCAGGTCGTTGGCCATGTCGTATTCCTGAAGTATCCTGTCAAGCTGTATGTAGACAATGTCTCCCTTTACTGCAGGTGTTGCAGTGCTGTCGCTCGGCGATACTGCCGAAGCGTTCTTTCCCCCCTTTCCTGTCAGTGACAGCGTACCGAATACAGCAACAGCGGCTATGGCGATGATGCTGAGAATTAAAGATGCCTGTTTCATTCTTATGAGTTTTTATCGTTTTATTTCGTTCCGGTCTGTGTTTTACACATAAAGCCACAAAGATATGAAAAATCCGCGGAAACCGTCCGGAAATCTGCAAAAATCTCCTATTTCCCGGCAGATTTTGTGAGTTTCCTCAAATCCGCAACCTATAGGGTTTAGTGGGATTTTGCTTGCAAAGCGACAAAATTCATTTTATTGTACATATTTCTTGCACAACAGAAATGTCGCAGACACAAAATCCCCTTACCCCATAAAGCGACT
>JADIMO010000046.1 GCA_017694755.1 Candidatus Cryptobacteroides merdavium | reverse complement strand
CCGGCTTTCTTGATTTTCTCAACTAGGCCGGCTGCTGTGGCTTCTTCTTCCACCTGCTCCCTTACGAAGCTCCAGAGGAAGTCCTGGGAAGCCTTGTCCTTTTCTGCGGAAGCGACATCAACGAGGCTGTTGATGAGTTCGGACACATGGCATTCATGCTTGTAGACATGTTCGAAGATTTCGAGGACACTGCCCCAACCGGCAGGGACTACGTCTACCATGCTGACCTTTGCTTCTCCGCCTCTCTTGATGAGGTAGGCTGCAAGCCCGTTTGCGTGTTCCCTCTCCTCGTCGGACTGTTTCATCATCCAATGTGCGAAACCGTCCCATCCCTCTTTTGCGAGGAAATATGACATCTGGAGATAAAGGTTTGATGACCAAAGTTCTGCAGTGATCTGATCGTTGATCGCTTTCTGTAATTTTTCTGAAATCATGGCTTTATAATTTTATTATTGTACTTTGTCATTTCAGGTCCCGTTCCGGTGCTTTCCGGGAGCGGTGACCGGAGGAAGACAGATGCAATTCGGATGCCGTTGCGGAGGTTCTTGACATTTTGGCACAGTTCCGTCATCTTTGTCAGTGGCCTGTCATTTCTGCAAGGCCGGAATTGATACAGTCTGCCCTTTCACCAATATTCTGGAAATGAACGGGGTCTGGTGGCTGTACGGGATGAATGCAAATGACGGCAGCGTTCTGGTGATGATCAGATCCGCCCTCTTTCCGGGGGTGATGGAGCCTGCGATGTCGCTGACGCCCATTGCGTAGGCGCTGTTTATGGTGCAGGCATTGAATGCCTCCTCCGGTGTCAGCCGCATCCTTATGCAGGCGAGCGACATCACGAACCGCATGTTCCCGCTCGGAGACGAACCGGGATTGTAGTCCGAGGCCAGGGCCACGCCGAGTCCCGCCCTGATGAATCCCTTTGCGTTCCCGAAAGGCAGGTTGGAGAAGAAAGACGCTCCCGGAAGCATTGTAGGCATTGTATGCCGGTGCTTTTTCAGATCTTCGATCTCTTCCGGTCCGGTCTGCTCAAGATGGTCAACTGACAAGGCCCCGTGTGCCGTTCCTGCCTGGACTCCTCCCGATATGGCGAGTTCATTGGCATGTATCTTCGGCACAAGACCGTATCTGCCTGCCGCCTCCAGAATCTTTACGGTTTCCTCCGGTGTGAAGAACCCTTTGTCGCAGAAGACATCCACAAAGTCCGCAAGCCCCTCTGCAGCCACGGCCGGGAGCATTTCATTGCACACATGGTCCACATAGTCAGCCTGTCTGCCTGCAAATGCCCTTCCGACCGCATGTGCTCCGAGGAAAGTGCTTCTTATTTCCATCGGGAAATCTTCTTTCAGCCGTCTGATGACACGGAGCATCTTCAGCTCGTCTTCGACGGTCAGTCCGTAGCCGCTTTTGATTTCAAGGCTGCCGGTACCCATGAGCATCACTTCTCTTGCCCTTTCGGCGGACTGCCTGTAAAGCTCATCTTCGGATGTCCTGTGCAGAAGGTCGGCGGAGTTGAGTATACCTCCGCCCCGGGCGGCTATCTCCTCGTATGAGAGCCCGTCTATCTTGTCCCGGAATTCCCCGTCCCGGCATCCGGCATAGACGATATGTGTGTGGGAGTCGCAGAATGACGGCATCACGAATCCGCCTCCGGCATCGATGACTTCATCATATCCCTCACCCTCCGTCGAAATCTCCTCCATTTTTCCGAAAGACTCTATCTTTCCGTCACTTACCGTGATATGGGCATTGTCCATGGAGAGCACCTCGTTCATTTCCGTGCCCTCCTTTTTCATCACCCCTTCCGGCAGGATTCCGTATATCGTCCCTATATTTTTAATGAATGTCCTCATAAAGTGTCGGTTTAAAATGATGGAATAACCTCATTTGGTGTCTACCCGCAAAAGTGCCCAAGTAGTCATCCCGAACGCAGCCGAGACACTTTAGCTGTCATTCCGAGCACAGTCGATGGTATTATCACGCGCCGTGCACTTATACTGAGAAGGGAACAAGATTATACTCCCTCAGGAACTTCACCGACTTCTCTATGAGCGGATGCATATATGTGTCATCGTTGACGAACGGCACTTCCTTGCGGTAGTGGGCGTATATCTTCTCTATGGTCCAGGAGGAATGCAGAGGACGGCGGAATTCGAGGGCCTGAGCCGCATTGAAAAGCTCGATGGCGAGGACTCTTTCCGTATTGTCTACAACCCTTACGAGCTTTGTGGCTGCATTTGCCCCCATGCTCACATGGTCCTCCTGTCCCTGGGACGACGGGATGGAATCGGCCGATGCCGGCATGCACAGCCCCTTGTTCTGGCTGACTATGGATGCGGCGGTGTACTGAGGTATCATGAATCCGCTGTTCAGACCCGGGTTGGCGACAAGGAACGACGGGAGCTCACGCTGTCCTGCTATAAGGCGGTAGATTCTCCTTTCGGAAATGCTTGCCAGCTCGGACATTGCCACTGCGAGGAAATCCATTGCTAGGGCAATCGGTTCGCCGTGGAAGTTGCCTGCCGAGATTATCAGGTCCTGGTCAGGGAATACGGTAGGATTGTCGGTCGCGCTGTTGATTTCGGTTTCAACTACGGATTTCACATAGCGGATTGTATCCTTTACCGCCCCATGCACCTGCGGAATGCACCTGAATGAATACGGATCCTGTACATGGGTCTTCTTGCGGCTGATGATCTCGCTGCCCTCAAGCAGTTCCATGATGCGTGCTGCCGTGTCGGCCTGTCCCTTGTGCCGACGGACAGCGTGCACCTGCGGGTAGAACGGCTCTATCCTGCCGTCATACGCGTCGAGTGACATCGCTCCTATCCGGTCTGCCCATTCGGAAAGCCTTTCGCACCTGATTATGGCCCATACCCCGTGGGCACTCATGAACTGGGTGCCGTTGAGCAGGGCGAGTCCTTCCTTGGACTGGAGCTTCAGCGGCTCCCATCCGAGTTCCGCCCACACTTCGGCAGACGGCTTTCTCTGCCCCTTGTATTCCACTTCTCCAAGGCCGATGAGGGGCAGGGAGAGGTGGGCGAGAGGGGCTAGGTCTCCTGAGGCACCGAGCGAGCCTTGCTGGTAGACCACCGGAAGCACATCGTTGTTGAACATATCCACAAGTCTCTGGATGGTGGCAAGCTGGACTCCGGAATGTCCGTATGCAAGGGACTGTATCTTCAGCAGGAGCATCAGTTTTACGATTTCCGGTGATACGGTGTCGCCGGTGCCGCAGGCATGCGACATCACAAGGTTGTGCTGAAGGGCGGAAAGGTCCTCGGCCGGAATGGTGATGTTGCAGAGCGAGCCGAATCCGGTGGTGACTCCATAGACCGGACGGTCCATGTCCTCCATCTTTGAATCGAGGTATTCCCGGCACTTGATGACCGCCTCCTCGGATTCGCTGCTGATTTCTATCGTATATCCCTTAGTAAGTATCTCTTTTATCTTGTCAATCGAAAGGCATCTGTTTGAGATCTGATGTACCATGATTATTCTGGCTGTATGATGTTAAGTTACTGATTTATTGTCTTTTCATTTTTTTTAAAATGCCGGTGTTGCCTTTGTGGAGGAAATGATATGCCGGTGTCATTTCAATGCGTCCCTGATGAGCGAGTCGTCCGCGATGGACGGCATCGTCACCTTCAGGCCCGGAGTGCGTTCCATTTCCCTTTTTATGGAGTGCATGGCTCCTTCGTTCCTGGCCCAGCTGCGGCGGGCGATGCCGTTGTTGACATCCCAGAAAAGCATTTCCCGGATGTGTCTTTCGGAATCTTCCGTCCCGTCCACCACCATGCCGAATCCTCCGTTTATCACCTCGCCCCAGCCGACTCCGCCTCCGTTGTGGAGCGATACCCATGTGGCTCCGCGGAATGAGTCGCCGATGACATTCTGCACGGCCATGTCGGCAGTGAAGCAAGAGCCGTCGTAGATGTTGGATGTTTCCCTGTAAGGGGAATCCGTTCCGGAGACATCATGATGGTCGCGGCCGAGGACTATCGGAGCCTTGATCTCGCCATTGGCGATGGCTTCATTGAAGGCAAGGGCTATCCTTGTCCTGCCTTCGCAGTCCGCATAGAGGATGCGGGCCTGCGAGCCGACCACGAGGTGGTTCCGTCCTGCCTCTTCTATCCAATGGATGTTGTCTTCCATCTGTCCCCTTATCTCTTCAGGAGCATGGGCGGCGACTTTCTGCATGGCCTTGACTGCCAGTTCGTCGCTCTTTCTGAGGTCTTCCGGATCTTGCGACATGCACACCCATCTGAACGGGCCGAAGCCGTAGTCGAAGAACAGGGGCCCCATGATGTCCTGCACATACGAAGGATAGCGGAACCTGCCGTCTGCCTTCACTATGTCCGCCCCGGCACGGGATGCCTCGAGAAGGAATGCATTGCCATAGTCAAAGAAATACATTCCCTTGTCAGCCAGTCTGTTTATGGCTTCGGCCTGCCGTCTCAGAGATGCCCTGACGCATTCCTTGAAGCGCTCAGGCTCTTCAGCCATCATTCTGCGTGATTCATCGTATGTATATCCTGCCGGATAATAGCCTCCTGCCCACGGATTGTGCAGCGAAGTCTGGTCGGAGCCGAGGTCAACATGAATCCCTTCCCGGTCGAGCCTTTCCCAGAGGTCGACAATGTTGCCCTGATAGGCAAGCGATACGGTTTCCTTTTCGGTGCAGGCTTTCCTTATGCGCGGAATAAGTCCGTCAAGCGACTCGTGTATCTCGTCCACCCATCCCTGGTCATATCTTTTCCTGGCGGCAAGCGGATTGATTTCCGCCACCACGCTGACGACTCCGGAGATGTTGCCTGCCTTTGGCTGTGCCCCGGACATGCCTCCGAGCCCCGAGGTGACGAAAAGCATTCCTTTCATGTTTTCCCTTGTGGCCGGGATGCCTTTGGCCCTGAGCTGCTTGCGGGCGGCGTTCATCACCGTGATGGTTGTGCCGTGGACTATGCCCTGAGGCCCGATGTACATATACGATCCTGCGGTCATCTGTCCGTATTGGGACACTCCGAGGGCATTGAACCTCTCCCAGTCATCCTGTTTCGAGTAGTTCGGGATGACCATGCCGTTGGTCACTATGACTCTCGGCGCGTCCTTGTGGCTCGGGAAGAGGCCGAGAGGGTGGCCGGAGTACATCACCAGGGTCTGCTCCCCGGTCATCATGGACAGATACTGCATGGCAAGTCTGTACTGTGCCCAGTTCTGGAAGACGGCCCCGTTCCCTCCGTAGGTGATCAGTTCATGCGGATGCTGGGCCACACGGGGGTCAAGGTTATTCTGTATCATGGCCATGATTGCCGCAGCCTGCCTGCATCTGGCAGGATATTCGTCAATCGGCCTTGCATACATCGGATAGTCCGGCCTCAGCCGGTACATGTAGATTCTTCCGTATTGTTTCAGTTCTCCGGCAAATTCCTTTGCCAGCAAGGCATGGTGCTTCTCCGGGAAATATCTCAGGGCGTTCTTTATCGCCAGTACCTTTTCTTCATCTGAAAGTATGTCCTTGCGTTTCGGGGCATGGTTGATTTCCGTGTCATATGGCTTCGGATCCGGCAATATGTCAGGAATGCCTTCCGCAATGGCTTTTCTGAATTCTTCCGTATTCATTGAAAATAAATTGAATGTTTGATCACAAAATGATTCCGTCCGGTCTGCCGCCGGTCCGGGAGCATTTACAGTGAACTGATCTTTCCGTTCACTATGCCGATAATCTCCTTTTCTTCCCTTTCGGCCTCTTCCGCCAGTCTGGCCGCTTCGTCGGTCAATGCCTTGGCCGTCTCACGGTCTGCAAGTCCTGCAGCATTGATGCGCACATTGGGTTCCGCGCCCAGGACTGCGCTTTTTGCTGCCAGGGCTCCCACGCCGGCATCGGACACCGAATTCGGATTGCCTTCCTTGGCCATGGCCTTCAGCAGAGGGAATGCCTTGCATGCCGCCTTGATGGTGCGCAGAGGCACTTCAGTGGCATATCTTGTGGCCTTTTCCAATGCGGCTTTCCTTGCCTCGATCTCTTCAGCTGAGCCTTTCGGCATCCCGAGTGCGGCCATTATGCCGTCAAATGCCGCCGTGTCCTCGTCCACAAGGGTAAGAAGCTCCTTCATGACGGCCTGACCCTGCTCTGCGTAGTCCGAAAACTCCTTCCATCTTTCGTCCCAGCCCCTTTTGTGTGAAGAAAGGTTTGCCACCATTGTCCCGAGTGCAGCTGCAAGTGCTCCCATGTATGCTGAAATCGAACCGCCTCCCGGGGCAGCCGATTCGGAAGCCGTCTCGTATGCGAATCCCTTGCAGGTCATCCTCACCAGCCTTTCTTTCTTTTCCATCTCCGCCTCGTCCTCCATCATGTATTCTATGACCTTTTCCTTAGGGTTGAACGGCTTGAGGTCATCAAGTCCCATTGACCTGACGGCCATGCGGATGATCTCGTCTTCAGAAATGCCTGTGGAACGCTGCTGCTTTTCAAGGAAATATTTCCCTGCCTCGATCAGTGTCCTTTTCGGGATGAGCCCCACGATCTCCGTTCCCGTTACCCTCAGCCCCCTTTCTGCGGCTGCCCTGCAGACTTCGTCAAAGGCCTTGTGCAGAGGGGTGACATTGATGTCCGTGATGTTCATGGACACCTGTGCTATCCCGTATTCGTCTATATACCAGCCGATGGCCTTGCATCCTTTGAGAGTGCCGGGTATCATCACCGTCTTGCCGTCTGCGTCTTTCACTACCTTGCCGGTTATCGGGTTGCCTTCCCTCTTCGGACGGCCTTTTTCCCTCACATCGAATGCCACTGCATTGGCCCTGCGTGTGGAAGTGGTGTTCAAGTTGAAGTTCACCGCTATCAGGAAGTCCCTTGCCCCTACATTGGTGGCGCCGCTTCTGGCTGCCCTTTCGGTAAATTTCCCCGGGCCGAAGTCCGGGGCCTTGTCCGGGTCGGACATCTTTTCAGGAAGAGCTTCATATTCCCCGGCACGGCACACTGCAAGATTTTTCCTTTCAGGCCTGTATGCGGCAGCTTCATAGCAGTAGCATGGTATCTCCAGTTCATTATAAATGCGCTCAGCCAGTTTCCTTGCCAGCTCAGCGCATTCTTCGAGTGTGATTCCTGCCACAGGAATGAGGGGCAGCACATCGGTTGCTCCGGAGCGCGGATGCGCTCCGTGATGATGTCGCATGTCGATCAGTTCCCCTGCCCGTCTTACACCCATGAAAGCCGCTTCCGTGACGGCTTCCGGCGAACCGGTGAATGTCACCACCGTCCTGTTTGTGGCCTCGCCCGGGTCCACATTCAATATCTTTACTCCGCCGGATTCCTCTATGGCGGACACTATGGAGTCAATGATTTTCCTGTCCCTGCCTTCGCTGAAATTCGGCACGCATTCTACAATCCTTTCCATATATCATTATGAATTTTAACAAGATGATTCCGTGGTTGCCGGCAAATCCGTTCCCTGATTCATAATCATAACGGGCGAGGTGCAAGACGCCGCCCCGACGCCGCAGATTGCCCGTTATGACATGTTGCAAAAATAAATATAATATTCGAAAACCATGTCAGCGGTCTCCGCTTTCCAGCTTGTGGATTGCCAGCCCGCTGCGTAGCTTCGGCTCGAACCATGTCGTTTTCGGCGGCATGATGTTGCCGGAGTCGGCTATGTCCACAAGCTGCTTCATGGACACCGGATAAAGGGCGAATGCCACGGCCATCTCTCCGCTGTCTACGCGTGAGGCAAGCTCTCCGAGTCCCCTGATGCCTCCCACGAAGTCTATCCTCTTGTCAGTGCGCAGGTCCTTTATGCCGAGAATCCTGTCGAGCACGAGGTTGGAAAGGATGGTCACATCCAGCACGCCTATCGGATCGCCGTCATCGTATCTTCCGGGCTTTGCCTCCATAGAATACCATTTCCCGTCAAGGTACATGGAGAACTGGTGCAGATGCTCCGGACGGCATTTTTCAGCACCCGGTTTCCCTTCGCTCAGCTCTTTCCCTCCGAGTTCCCTTACTGTGAAGTCTTCTTCAAGCTTTTCAAGGAGCTGCGCCGGTGTCAGTCCGTTGAGGTCTTTCACCACGCGGTTGTAGTCTATGATTTTGAGCTGGCTTTCAGGGAATGCCACCGCCATGAACCAGTTGTATTCCTCGTCGCCTCTGTGGGCAGGGTTGTTCTCCCGCTTTTCGGCTCCGACCCTTGCCGCAGCCGCTGTCCTGTGATGGCCGTCCGCAACATAGAACGCAGGGATGTCCTTGAATATCTCGGTCAGACGGTCTATGTCCTCTTTGTCGTCAATCACCCAGAAATGATGTCCGAAGCCGTCTTCTGCCACGAAGTCGTATTCCGGCTCTCTGGCCGTGTATCTGCTTATTATGGCGGAGACCCTGTCATTGTCGGGGTAGGAGAAGAATACGGGCTCTATGTTGGCGTCCTGTATCTTCACATGGATCATCCTGTCGTCCTCCTTCTCCTTGCGGGTCAGCTCATGCTTCTTGATTTTCCCTTCCGCATAGTCATCCGTGTGGGCGCAGACCACAAGCCCGTACTGTGTCCTTCCGTCCATCGTCTGGGCATATATGTAATAGTATGGCCTGTCGTCCTGCACCAGCCAGCCTTTCTCCTGCCATGCCTTGAAGTTTTCCACGGCCTTGCCGTAGGCTTCGCTGCTGTGCTCGTCGATTATCGGCTCGAAGTCAATCTCCGGCTTCGTTATATGCAGAAGTGACTTTTCAGATGCCTCGGCCTTTGCCTCGGCCGAGTTCAGCACATCGTATGGCCTTGCCGCCACTTCCTTCACTATTTCTTTCGGCGGTCTCACCGCCGCAAAAGGCTTGATTCTCACCATATCAGTTTATTGTATCTTTATTTGGCATTGACCTGGAAGCGTGTGCAACCTGTTGCAAAGTACTCCACGATCTGCCTCGCCGCCGCCAGTCCCGCATTCATGTTTGCTTCCGCCGTCTCTGCCCCCATCTTCTTTGGTGTCGCGAAGACCCTCTTGCCGAACTTTTCATTCAGTTCCGCCTGGCAGTCCGCAGCGATGTCCGTCACATATTTCAGATCAGTCCTGTCGGCAAGGGCCTTCTCCAGTTCGGCTTCATTTATGACCTCCTTTCGTGCGGTGTTCACGAGGCACCCTCCTGCCGGCATGCGGGTAAGCAGGTCATATCCTATTGATCCCCTTGTCTCCGCCGTGGCTGGTATATGCAGTGAGATGAAATTGCATTCAGAATACATCTTCTCCAGTGTCTCTGCGGGCGTCACGCCTTCTTCACTCATCTTTTCTGCCGGCACGAACGGGTCGAAAGCCATCACTTCCATGCCGAGGGCCTTTGCCTTTGCCGCCACGAGCCTGCCGACATTCCCGTATGCCTGTATGCCGACCTTCTTGCCACGGAGTTCGCTGCCTGTGCCAGGCGTGAAACAGTTGCGGGACATGTATATCATCATTGCCAGGGCAAGTTCGGCCACTGCATTGGAATTCTGTCCCGGGGTGTTCATCACCACAATGCCTCTTTCAGTGCAGGCGTCAAGGCAGATGTTGTCATAACCTGCTCCGGCCCTGACCACGATTTTCAGCCGGCCTGCCGCGTCCACCACTTCGCGCGTCACCTTGTCTGATCTTACTATCAGTGCGTCCGCATCGGCGACGCTTTTCAGCAGCTGTCCCTTTTCCGTATATTTTTCAAGCAGGACGACTTCATGCCCGCCTGCCCGGCATATTTCCCTGATTCCATTCACTGCTGCAGCGGCAAACGGCTTCTCTGTCGCAACAAGTATCTTCATTGCAATAAATGTTTATTAATTAAATGGTTATTCAGAAAAAGCCTGTTTATCTGGATTTGATGCTTTCGAATTCCTGCATGCAGGCGATGAGAGCCTTCACGCTCTCCACCGGACATGCATTGTAGATCGAAGCCCTGAATCCGCCCACGGACCTGTGCCCCTTGATGCCGACCATTCCCTTGCCTTTCGCGAATTCGAGGAATTCGTCCTGGAGAGCCTCATGGCCCGGAGCCATCACGAAGCATACATTCATTATGGAGCGGTCTTCCCTGGCCGCCGTTCCGACAAACAGGCTGTTTCTGTCGATTTCGTCATACAGAAGTCTGGCCTTTTCCACATTTATCTTGTTTATGGCTTCCACTCCGCCTATTCCCTTGAGCCATTTGAGGGTTTCCTTCATCACGAAGATAGGGAATACAGGAGGGGTGTTGAACATGGAGCCTCCGTCCACATGGGTGCGGTAGTCGAGCATGGTAGGGATGTATCTGCTGACCTTTCCGAGGGCATCCTTGCGCACGATGGCGAATGCCACGCCAGCAGGGCCTACATTCTTCTGCGCTCCTCCGTATATGAGTGCATATTTGCTCACATCCACGGGACGGCTCATGATATCGGAAGACATGTCGGCGATGAGCGGGACAGGGCAGTCCATGTCGTATCTGATCTCCGTGCCGTAGATGGTATTGTTGGTGGTGATATGGAAATAGTCGAGGTCGGACGGTATCTCATAGTCCTTTGGAATGTAACAGTATGTCTTGTCGGCTGACGAAGCCACGGCATAGGCGTTTCCGAGCCCCTTTGCCTCTTTCAGAGCCTTCTTGGCCCAGACTCCCGTCTCCAGATAACCGGCCTTGTTTTCAAGGAAGTTCATTGCGACATACAGGAACTGCATGCTGGCACCTCCGCCCAGGAACAGCACTTCATGGGTGTCCGGAATGTTGAGGAGTTCCTTCCATAATGCCCGGCATTCGTCCATTACGGCGCTCCATTCCTTTGATCTGTGTGAGACTTCTATCACGGACATTCCTGTCCCCATGAAATCCTTCAGGGCTTCAATTGAGTTGTCGATTGCCTGATCCGGAAGGATGCAGGGGCCTGCGTTGAAATTGTGAACCCGTTTCATATTACGGATTGAAATTAAAATCTGAGGTAAATGTAATGAATTTTCTGTAAATTGTCCGGATATTTATCAATATTTGCTGAAATTAATAAATTTAACGTCAGCTCGACGAATTTATTATACTACGACCCAGGGAATTCGTCGAACCGGCGTTAAGGATTTCTTCGAAATCCGTTTGTCTTAATCCCCAGTCGCTCCGCGACAGCCCCTTTCCAAGGGGCGTCACCCACCTTTGCTGCTCGCTTTCGAATGTCCACCGGACATTCTCATAAACCGCTCACGCCCCTCTCCGGGAGGACTGTCGCAGGACAAGTCCTGCTCCTTAATCGGTTGTTCTATGAAATTCAATTAAATTTCATAGAACTCATATTTTAACAATGGTTCCGGTTCAGTAGAGTCCTTTTGCATCCGTGATCTTTTCGCAGTAGTGGCAGAGGAGTGATATCTCGTTGCCGTTTTCTATGGTCGTGAACCTCGTCTTGACCGGCTGGTGGTTGGTGATGCACTTCGGATTCATGCAACGGGCGATGCCTTCGATTTCGTGCGGCATGACCAGCTTCTTCTTTTCCACCACCTTGAAGTCCCTGATGACATTGACCGTAGCCTTCGGTGCTATGAGGGCGAGCTTGTTGAGTTCCTCGTCCATGAAGAACTTGTCGGCTATCTTTATTATCCCCTTTTTCCCGTAGAGCTTGCTGTTGAGGTTTATGCCTATGGTTATCTGGCTTTTCACCTCCCTGAGGTTCAGTATGTCCAGGGCCTTGAATACATTTTCGGCCGGAATGTGGTCCAATACAGTGCCGTTTTCGAGTGCGCTCACTATGAGCTCCTTGTCCGTATGTGTCATGATCTTGTCTCTTTTGGTTCTTGTTTTCTTGTCATGATATGCTATCTGTATCCCAGCAGATATGCTATGATGGCCATTCTGACATACAGACCGTTTTCGGCCTGCTTGAAATAATATGCGTATGGGGTGTCGTCCACATCCTGGTCTATCTCGCTGACTCTCGGGAGCGGATGGAGGATCTTCATGTTCGGCTTCACGCCTCCGAGCATGGAGGCATCCAGTCTGTAGACATCCTTTACCTTTTCGTACTCCATCGGATCGGTGAACCTTTCCTGCTGGACCCTTGTCATATATAATATGTCGCAGTCATTCAGGTGTTCTTCCAATGAATCCGTCTCCTTGTAGCCTATTCCTTTTTCGTACAGGAAGTCCTTGTATTCTACCGGCATCTTCAGTTCGTCGGGCGCAGTGAAAATGAACTGCGGATCAAAATGTGACATGGCCTGCAGGAGTGAGTGGGTGGTCCTTCCGTATTTGAGGTCTCCGACCATGTTGATGGTGAGCCCGTTCAGATGCCCCTGGGTCTGCATTATCGAATACAGGTCAAGCAGGGTCTGGGACGGATGCTGGTTGGCTCCGTCGCCGGCATTCACCACTGGCACGGAAGCCACTTCGGAAGCATATCTGGAACTGCCTTCAAGCGGGTGCCTCATTATAATCATGTCCACATAGTTTGACACCATTTTTATGGTGTCTTTCAGGGTTTCTCCCTTGCTGACGCTTGTGTTGGTGGCGTCAGAGAAGCCTATGACCTTGGCCCCGAGCCTGTTCACTGCAGTCTCGAAACTGAGCCGCGTCCTTGTGGACGGCTCGAAGAATATGCAGGCTATCACCTTGCCGTCAAGGATCTTCTGTACCCTGTTCTTTTCGAATTCCCTGGCGACCTCCAGGACATGCAGGATTTCTTCCTTGCTGAAATCCCTGATGGAAATGAGGCTTTTTTTCATTCTCGTTTCAGTTTATTTCAATATTTAATGTCACTACTGTCCCGTAAAAGTGGATAAATAGTTCTTTGAAATTATTGAAATATAGCCAATTACACGGTTTTTGAAATGAAACGGACTTGATTTTGCAACTTTGCAGTCTAATACAAATGGCTGCTATGTT
>JADIMO010000045.1 GCA_017694755.1 Candidatus Cryptobacteroides merdavium | reverse complement strand
ATAGTGCCGGAGGGATATGCACTGAAGGATTCCATAATATATGTGCCTGCCCCTGCTGCAGATACCCTGCTTGCCGGGAAGAACATATTCATGGAGCTGCCGTCCAGGACGAAGGGGGATGCGGCGGATGTTACCGTGCATCAGTCCGGAGACATACTCAGATCCATGAATGCACATTTTGCATCCAATCCTTCAAGACAGATAAGCGGATATCGGGTCCGCATATTTTTTGACAACAAGAGGACATCAAGGGATGATTCGCAGGCTGTTATGGACAGGTTTGTAGAGCAGTACCATGATGTGCCGGCATACAGGAGCTACGTCAACCCTTATTTCAAGGTGACAGTGGGGGATTTCCGTACCAAGTCGGAGGCCATGCAGCTTCTGCATATGATCCGGGAAGAATTTCCGTCAGCCTTCATCGTCAAGGAAAAGTCCATAGGTTATCCGGTCGTGGACAAGGCCAATGCCGTCTCGGCGGATACGGTCCAGGTGCTTTACCGGCTTCCTGAAGGTGTGTCCATGTGATTAACTAAATTGCCGTGCCATGCTGAAACAAGGACTTGAACTGAAACAGACGCAGAAGCTGTCGCCGCTGCAGATACAGACCATTAAGCTTATAGAACTCCCCACACAGGAGCTGGAACAGCGCATAAGGAAAGAGCTGGAGGAGAATCCTGTGCTTGACGAGAATGTTGCAAAGGAATCTGAGGATTCCGAAGACGGGCCGCGCGAAGTCTCCCTCTCTGACTACAAGGAGGATGATTCCATTCCGAGCTACAAGCTGAGGGTCAACAACTACGGGAAGGACGAGCGGCCGCAGTACAATACGTTTTCAGTCAAGGAGAGTTTCACGCAGAGCCTGATGGACCAGCTCGGCTTCCGCAATCTCACGGAACATCAGCATGCCGTGGCCGCATTCATAATAGGCAGCCTCGACGATGACGGCTATCTCAGGAGGGACATATCCAGCCTGGTCGATGACCTTGCATTCCGTGCTGGCATCGAGACTGACGAGAATGAGGTGCTGGACATGCTCCGGATCATCCAGGAATTCGAACCGGCCGGTGTGGGCGCAAGGGATCTCCGGGAATGCCTTCTTCTCCAGATACGCAATCTGAAGCGCACCCCGGATGTGGTCAATGCCGAAAAGATACTCCAGAGCCATTTTGTGGAGTTCACCAACAAGCACTTCCAGAAGATAATGGGGAAGATGGGCATCTCAGAGCAGGAAATGAAGGCTGCAATGGCCAAGATTCTGAAGCTCAATCCTTCTCCGGGCGGCCAGATAGACGATTCCTACAATGACCAGGCACAGCAGATAGTTCCCGACTTTGTCCTCACCTTGGAAAACGGGGAACTGAAGCTGACCATGCCCCGTTTCTCCATTCCGGAGCTCCGTGTCAACCGCAAGTATGCCAACATCCTCATGGAGGCCGCCAATTCTTCCGAGCGCGAGAAGAAGGAGGCAGCGACCTTTGTAAAGAAGAAGCTGGACTCAGCCAAATGGTTCGTCGAGGCCATAAAACAGAGGCACAATACGCTTGAAAGCACCATGAAGGCCATCCTCGACTATCAGAAGGAATACTTCAAGGACGGTGACGAAACCCATCTCAAGCCTATGGTCCTAAAGGATATAGCCGAAAGGACAGGCTTTGACATATCCACCATTTCCAGAGTGGTCAACAGCAAATACATAGAAACTCCTTTCGGAATCTATTCCCTCAAATATTTCTTCTCTGAAGGCCTTGAAAACCAGGACGGAGAGGAGGTTTCCACCCGTGAGATCAAAAAGGCTCTCCAGGAATGCGTCGATGCCGAGGACAAGCGCAAGCCCCTCACCGATGACCAGCTTGTGGATGAAATGAACAAGAGGGGATACAAGGTGGCGAGGAGGACGATTGCGAAGTACAGGGATCAGCTTAATATCCCGAAGGCCCGCCTCCGCAAAGAGCTCTGAAGCCGGAGCGGCGACGATTTTTGCGTTGCACATGTATTCCGGTCCTCACAACCGGAAAGGTTGCTCCGGTCCTCGTGCGGCGTGCGCCTTGAACTCCCCGCCGCTGCGGCTTCAGTGTCAGATTTTCTCTCCGTAGGCGAGGTCGCCGGCGTCGCCGAGGCCGGGGACGATGTAGGAGTGGGTGGTGAGTTCCTCGTCGATGGCGGCTACCCAGAGGGTCACCTTGTCGGACGGGAGATGCTTCTTGATATAATCCACGGCATAGACGCTTGATACAGGGCAGACCAGATGGGTGTGGACCGGTTCCCCGTTCTCACAGAGCCTGTTGTAGGTGATTTCAAGGGATGCCCCGGTGGCAAGCATGGTGTCGGCAAGGATAAGGGTCTTGCCTGTGAGTACAGGTGAACTTGCGTATTCGATGTTTATATGAAAGTCGTCGCCTTTGTCGTACTTGCGGTATGCGGCCACAAATGCATTCTGGGCGTCATCAAAGAAATTCAATATGCCCTGGTGGAGAGGCAGCCCGGCCCTGAGGACGGTGGCCACGACAATTCCGTTGTCATATGTGGGTATGTCCGCTATTCCGAGCGGGGTACGCACATTCTTGACTGAATAGTCCAGTGTCTTGCTGATTTCGTATGCAAAGATTTCCCCGACCCTCTCAAGGTTCCTGCGGAATCTCATGTGGTCTTTCTGGATATCCTTGTCCCTCATCTGGGCCATGAAGCTGTTGAGGACAGAATTGCTTTCTCCTAGATTGATGACTTTCATATTGGATTTTTCTGGACAATCAGACGATTATCGGTTTGACTGACAAATATAATCCATAATTCCGGCTCCGCCAAAATTTTGTTTTTCCCGTGCGGGCCCGGCAAATTTTTATGTCCTTGGATGCAAGATTTTTCATTTGTCCGGTTTAATGATTGGAATTGAAAACAAAAAGGATATGAGAGATATGAGAAAAATACTTCTTGCCGTCGCCCTGCCCGCAGTGGCACTGACGGTGCAGTCGTGTCTTAATGATGACGACAGCTATTATGACAGCCTTGCCCTCATGCAGCCTAATGCGATAGTGACGGTCAAGCCGCTGGACGGTGGCGGATTCTATATGCAGCTGGATGACAATACCACCCTCAAGCC
>JADIMO010000044.1 GCA_017694755.1 Candidatus Cryptobacteroides merdavium | reverse complement strand
ACATTCTCCGGATATTTTCCGAAAATCGGAGCACAGATGGAGACATGCTCATTCAAGGAAACCGAGGCTTATTCAGTATGCGCAAGGCTGCCGGAAAACCATGACAGGATACTTGTGGTGGCATCGGCCGGGAACACGGCCAGGGCCTTTGCCAAGGTATGCTCCGACAACGGCATTCCGCTTCTGCTTTCAATTCCGGAGGACAACATCAGCGCCCTGTGGTTCCACAAGCCTCTGAATGACTGCGTCAAGATCATCGCTGCACCTTCAGGATGCGACTATTTCGATGCCATCGTGCTCGGCGACAAAGTGTGCGAATCACCGAAGTTCATGGCGGAAGGCGGTGCCAAGAACATCGCAAGGCGTGACGGGATGGGAACAACCCTCCTTTCAGCCGTAGAGGTAATCGGAAGGATTCCTGATGCCTATTTCCAGGCCATAGGCAGCGGCACCGGGACCATCGCCGTCTGGGAAAACAATCTCAGGCTCATAGAAGACGGTCGCTTCGGCAAGCACAGGATGAGACTCTACCCGTCACAGAATGCCCCGTTCACCATCATGTATGACTCCTGGAAGGCACACTCCCGCAAACTTGTCCATCTTTCTGCAGAAGATGCCAGGGCACAGGCTGCGGAAATCAAGGCCAAGGTGCTCTCCAACAGGAAGCCGCCTTATTCCCTTGCCGGCGGACTGTTCGATGCCCTCAATGATGCCGGAGGCGACATCTTCAAGGTGACAAATGCCGAGATAGACATATGGAAAGAAAAATTCCTGATGCTTGAAGGGATTGACATATATTCTGCAGCCTCAGTGGCAGTGGCAAGCCTTGCGAAAGCCGTGGAGTCAGGAGATGTAAGGAAGGACGAAATCATCATGCTGAACATAACCGGAGGCGGAGAATCCCTCACCAAGGAACACCACGATGTCGTATATGCAAAGCCTGATCTCGTGATAGACACCTTCCTTCCTGCGGAGGAAATCATCCGGCAGGTGGAAAAGCTTTTTTAATCCGAAAAGAACAACAAGGTTCCGGCCATGGTCCGGGACCTGAGAAACAAAAACGGCAATGATACATCTGCCTTTACAGGTGACCGTCACCCCGGAAGACACGGCCGCCGTCAGCAAGATCGAAGAAGGAGCCAGGGAAGCCATTGAACACATAGTCTCGACTCCTATTGAAGACCTCATCCCCGAAATGCTCAACAGCATAATACATTTCGGGATAAAGGTCCTGATCGCCCTGCTCATATATTTCGCCGGTGCATGGCTCATCAAGAAAATTCGCGGGATGATTCACCGGATATTCGAAAGGAGGAAGACGGAAAAATCCATCGCGACCTTTGTCGAAAGCCTGACCAGCATATCCCTTACTGTCATTCTTGTCATAATCACTGTGGGTACTCTCGGAGTCAACACTACCTCCCTTGCAGCCCTTCTTGCCGCCGGAGGTATGGCCATAGGCATGGCACTAAGCGGCACGATGCAGAATTTCGCCGGAGGAATCATGATCCTGGCTTTCAAGCCATTCAAGACCGGTGACTACATTGACACTGAAAACGGCTATTCCGGCACAGTGTCTGAAGTCAACATCTTCAGTACAAAGCTCACGACTACTGACAACAAGATCATAATCATACCCAACAGCACTCTGTCCAACGGCACGGTCAACAACTACTCGCTGAACACCATGCGCCGTGTGGAATGGCTTGTCGGCGTGGAATACGGCACTGAGGCTGAAAAGGTCAAGTCCGCACTCAGGGATATAGTCACAGCCGACTCCCGTGTGCTCTATGCTGCCACCGGGGCTCCTGCAGACCCCCTGATTGAAATTAATTCACTGATGGACAGCGCAGTGCAATATGTAGTCCGTGTCTGGGTGAAGTCTTCCGACTATTGGGATGTCTTCTATGCCCTCAATGACCGCATCTACACCATCCTTCCGCAGAAAGGCATCAATTTCCCGTTCCCTCAGATGGATGTGCACCTGACCAGTCAGAACTGAAATCCCAAGCTCAGTCGAGGGATCTGCCACAAATATAAAAATGGCGTGACTGTATCTGCGAGTCACGCCATTTTTTGCATATTGATGTTTACAAAAGACTATTTCCAGCCTGGAAGCGTATTGTGCTCGCGGAGCATCTCCTTCGAGACTATAGGATTGGCATAGATGCGGAGGAAGATGTCACGCAACTCTTCGCGGCAAAGCTCCTTTTCGACTGTGTCAAGCTGGTGCTCCATATAGTCCACGAACTTCTGGCCTTCCTCACCTGTGTAGTACTCGCTGTATTTGTAGCTCTGATTGACTATGTCGTATGCAATATAATTGGTCTTCCACAGCTTGTACCCCTCGATGACACGGATGTCCACGGCATGGCGGATGAGCTGGTACCTGTCGTTCTTGTCACAGAGGGCAGCCACGGCTATCTCCTCCGGAGTCAGAGGCTTGCCTATGTTCAGATGGATATTGCCCTTCTGCTGCTTGATGCCGGTGAGAATGCTGTTCAGGTCCTCCATCGGCCCCTTGACATATTTCTGCCTCCTGGAGATGAGCAGTTCGCGGGCTTTCAGCACATCGCAAGGCTCCAGCTCGTATGATATGCTCATTGGGATGATGTTGAGCTCCTCGAAGTTCTTCCTGAAATCGGAAGAGCCGCTCATGTCAAGCATCTTGAGAAGCCCCTGCTCTGTCATGTCAAGCCCGTCCTTGGTACGCCCCTGACGCTGTGCAAGCCAGATGGAACTTTCCTGCGAAGTGATGTTGAGCCTTATGTACTTGGACAGCAATTGCGAAGAGAGATAAAGCTCCCGTGCGGAAATGCCCCTGACCACCTTGATCATCCTGTTGGAACGGATGAGATATTCTATGAACTGGTTGGAGATCAGATTGTCGCCCACGGCAATCTCCGTCATCGGGATATTGTTCCTGTAGAGTACAAGCTGGGTGATGGCTGGGTCAAGAATGATGTCCCTATGGTTCGACAGGGCAAGGAACTTTCCCTTTTCCTTCTTTATGTTGGACACACCGTCATATGAGAAGTTTCGTGCGGTATTGGCCAGCACCCATTCAATGACCTTGGACATGACCATCACCTGGAAGTCATCAATGCTTCTGACACTTTTGAGAAGATTCTTCAGGAAGTCTGGCGACTCCTCCGGAAAGAAATATTGCGAAACTTCGGCAACGACAGGATTCTCAGCCACTTTCCCCAACGCTTCAACCGCCTCCTCATCTGTATAGGGGCTGATACTTTCAAATTCAGACAAATTTATCATGACCTTGAAATGTAAACAGTTCAATAAAAACTCACGAAACCGTCTCTATTTATGTCAGAATAAATCCCAACGGCATCAATAATTACAAAATCGTTACAAAGTTAGCCAATTTTATGAATTTGTCAACGGAAGATTCCACATAATGCTCACCTCTGCTCCCGGAACAGGAGAGAACTGTCACCGTAGCTCAGGAAGCGGAAATCATGGGAAAGCGCATAATCATATATTTCCTTCCAGTTGCCGCCGACAAAGGCAGAAATCAGAAGCAGAAGCGTGCTCTGAGGCTGATGGAAATTGGTAACAAGCACATCCACCGCACGGAAGCGGAACCCCGGGACTATGATGATCCTTGTCCCTATCTTAAGCGAATCCATAGAATTGCCCTTAAGATACCCGGCAAGTGCATCTGCGGCCTCTTCGAAACTGTATCCATATTCCCGTTCATACGGCATCCACTGGGAGATGTCCGACGGCCGGCCTTCTTCAATGCATTTGACGCCCGCATAATATATGGACTCAAGGGTCCGGACGGAAGTGGTGCCTACGGCAATCACCTTGCTTTTCCTGTCACGGAGCTTTTCCAAAAGCCCCACACTGACTGAAAACGGCTCCCTGTGCATTGTATGCCCCGAAATCTCCACACTCTTCACCGGAAGGAACGTCCCCGCTCCCACATGAAGGCAGACGGTCTCCATGTCAATTCCCTTTGCCTTTATGCCTGCCAGAACCTCTTCAGTAAAGTGAAGCCCAGCCGTAGGAGCAGCCACGGAACCTCTGTATCTGGCATACAAGGTCTGATATCTCTCACTGTCAATGCTCTCGGAATCCCTGTTGAGATATGGTGGGATAGGGATGGTGCCGCATATCTCTAGTACACGGGAAAACGGCGAACCGTCCTTCCATGTAAACTCTATGACAGATGTTTCCCCGTCCCGTTCGATCATTTCAGCCTCCAGCCCGAGAACCTCCACCTGCCGTGACAATTCCGGGTTACACAAAGTCAAGCGGCCTGATTTCCAGCGTTTCACATTGCCGACAATACATTTCCATCTGCAGCAGCATGTTTCGGAAAATATCAGGTTATATTCGGCCGGGACACAAGGCTCAAGGCAGAAGATTTCTATATGGGCTCCTGTGGGCTTCATGAAATGCAGCCTCGCAGGTACGACCTTGGTGTCATTGAAGACCATCAGGGAATCTGACGGAAGGAAGTCAGGAATCTGACGGAAAACGGATTCAGCTATATTTCCATTCTTATATACCAAAAGCTTCGAAGCATCCCGACGCTCCAACGGATATTTTGCAATACGTCCATCGGGCAACTCATAATCATAATCTGATATTCTGATTTCAGGTATCATATCGTATAAACTGTCAAAATCAGCGCGAAATTACGAAAGAGTTTCAATTTTCAGAAAAATTAATGAAAGACATGGAAATGCCAAAATGCATATGAGAACCGGCACGTGGAAGCCGCTCGAATTACAAATGCAAATCAGAACCACTAATTACAAAAGTAAATAACATATATAATTTATTTGATTCATAAAAGTAAATTTCAATATCGGAATTAACCTCGGTTACATGATATTTACATATGTTCGATTTTGTATAATAATTTTTTCTTATTATATTTTACTTATATATATAATATATTTATAATCAGATAAATATATTATGTAATCTTATGTATTTCATCATTACTGTCCTGTGATTTGAAGCAAATGCAGAAACATTGAAGCATCTATATAATATTATTGATATATTATTATTAATATAATCAGAAAATTAAATCTTATTATATAAATTAAATCTTCAATACTTTACATTGGTTGACAAAATTTAATTCCAAATGTAAATAAGAATAATTTGCAAAAGTTAACAATTAATTCATTACATTTGTGATTCAAAAGATTGACAAATATGAATAACAGGTTACAGCAGTTTCTGATTGCAGAAAACATCAACCAGGCCCAATTCGCCGACAGCATCGGAGTCGCAAGAGCCAGTGTCTCCCATATTCTGGCCGGGAGGAACAAGCCTGGCTACGACTTCATCCAGAATATGCTGAAACGCTACCCCGATCTGAATATAGAATGGCTGCTCACAGGCCAGGGAAAAATGTATAAGTCAAGGGCAAAGGAAGGAAAAGCTTCCTCTGCTGCTGCAAATGCCGCCGGGCCGGTCAATCTTTTTGACGATCTGCCGGATTTTGATGAACCTGAGGCGAAAACGCCTGACAATCCAGATTGGACCTCCGGAACCATCGTTGCAAAAGAAACCGCATCCGGAGAAAACAGCAATGTCCGGAGCATTTCACCGGAACTATCGATGCAAGATGAAGCCATGCGGGAAAACATAACCCCTCATGAACGGCGTATTTCCGTACAGGAACACACCGTGCCTCAGAATATCGCAGCCACAGGAGGCAATGCAACCATATACGATAGGTCTGAAACCGCTGTAAAACAGCGTAAAGCGGTCAAGATTGTCATATTCTATGACGACAACACATTCCAGGAATTCTGAACTGCCCGGACTGATGTGCTTATGAAATGAAGATTCCGCGACAAATTTGCCGGGAATGGAGTATATTTGCGGAAATTTTTGCGGTTCAGCCGCAATGCAAACCATCGGAAAAATGTATAAGCACATCATCAGGCCCATCCTGTTCAGTTTCAATGCAGAGACTGCCCACAGTCTGACTTTCTCAATGCTCACCGTCCTGAGGAACATTCCCTTTGCAAGAAATGTCATCAGGGCAATGTTCCGGACAGACTGCAGCAGCCTGTCAAAAGAAGTCTTCGGACTGAAGTTCAAGAGCCCGGTCGGCCTTGCAGGCGGACTCGACAAGAACGGCGACCATTACAACGAGCTTGCCGACTTCGGCTTCGGCCTCATTGAAATCGGCTCCCTTACCCCCGAACCCCAGGACGGGAATCCCAAGCCGAGGCTTTTCCGTGTAATCCGTGACAGGGCCATCATCAACAGGATGGGCATCAACAACAAGGGTGTGCAGCATGCCATAGCCAACCTGAAAAAGCGCAGGCCGGAAACGATAATCGCCGCCAACATTTCAAAGAATGCCAAGTGCAGCAATGAAGACGCCGGAAAGGATTATGAAAAGGCTTTCACGGCAATGTACGACCATGTGGACATGTTCGTCGTGAATGTCTCCTGCCCGAATGTGACCGGACTCACGAACCTTCAGGATGTCACCTTCCTCTCAGGCATCACGGACAGGCTGCTGGAAGAAAGGTCAAGACGGAAAGAATACCGCCCGATTCTCATAAAGCTCTCCCCCGACATAGAATTTTCGCAGGTAGACAACATCATTGACTATGCCATGAAGGCGGGAATCGACGGGGTCGTGGCAGGAAACACCACAAGAAGCCGCGAAGGACTTACCATAAGCCGGGAAGAAATAGAGAAGATAGGCAACGGAGGAATGTCCGGAGCCCCGCTTTACAGGAAAAACCTAGCCCTTGTAAGGCATATCAGTGAAAAGACCTCCGGCAAGATGCCCATTGTCGGCGTTGGCGGGATCATGTCTCCTGAACAGGCTGCGGAAATGCTCGATGCCGGGGCTTCCCTCATCGAGATATGCAGCGGCTTCATATACGAGGGACCGGGGCTGGTAAAGCGCATCAACAGGCATCTGGCGGACAGGACCTGCACAGACCGAGACAGAATCTGAAACAATATTACTGACCATGACACAGGCTTCAATATGTACGATAGGCGACGAGATACTGATAGGTCAGATCGTTGACACCAATTCGTCAAAGATATCAGCGGCACTGAACAGCATTGGCATCAGGGTGACGAGAATGCTTTCAATAGGAGATGACCGCGAGGCAATACTGCAAAATCTCAGAAACGAGCTGAGGCAAAATGAAATCGTGATAGTCACCGGCGGACTCGGGCCGACAAAGGACGACATCACGAAAGCCGCCCTTGCGGAACTCTCCGGCAGCACCGGCTACATAGAAAACGCCGTTCAGCTGGAAATAATCAGGAAGATACTGCAGGCACGCGGTCTGGACATGCTTGACATCAACCGGCAGCAGGCCCTTGTACCTGACAGCTGCGAAGTGATTCCCAACAGGCTCGGCACCGCCCCGATAATGGTGTTCCGGTTCAGTGCAGAGCTTTTCGGACACATGTGCACATTGTATTCGCTTCCCGGAGTGCCGTTCGAGGCCATCGGAGCCCTTAATGATGTGCTTGCAGACATCCGCAGCCACTTCCAGACCGAAGAAATATACCACAGGACAATCATGACATACGGCATGGCAGAATCCGCCCTTGCCAAGAAGATCGAAGCCTGGGAGACTTCCCTGCCGCCTGAAATGCACCTGGCATACCTGCCGGATCCGGTCATGGGCGTGCGCCTGAGGCTGTCAATCTACGGAGGTACACATGAGGCGGATGAGGCGAAAGTCGAAAGGCAGCTCGCCGGCCTGAGGAAGCTCCTCGGGGACATCATCTATTCTGAACAGGACGACACACTCCAGAACACGGTGGGCAGGCTTCTGAAGAAAGGAGGAAAGACACTCAGTGCAGCCGAATCCTGCACAGGAGGAATGATATCATCCCTCATGACATCTGTCCCGGGTGCATCTGAATACTACCTCGGATCCGTCACCTCATACGCAGTAAGTGTCAAGGAAAATGTGCTCGGAGTCCCTGCCGGAATCATAGAAAAATACGGTGTCGTCAGCAGCGAGTGCGTCGCCGCAATGGCCGAAGGTGTACGCTGTCTTACCGGCAGTGACTATGCCGTGGCAACTTCCGGAATAGCCGGTCCCGGTGACGGAGCCGACGGAAATCCTGCCGGTCTCGTATGGATTGGTGCCAGCTCCAAGAGTTGCACTTTGACCTGCAGCAGGCTCTTCAAAAACGACCGTATCCGGAATATGGAGCGTTTTGCAGCTTCAGCTTTGGATTTTCTCCGCAAGATGATTGAATCAGATTTAAATAATTAAAACATAATATTTTTAACATTGTTGTTTGTTTACAAAACAAAAATGTTATATTTAGATTTGTCAACTATAAGGAGAGCCTATTTTGTATGTAAGCAATTAAAAATCAATGTAATCTGTAAACTGATACGGATTTGTCGCATAAACGCAAGAATTGCCCCCTCCCAAAGGGGATAAAGAGAAAAAAAGACCAGATTTCACCATGCGATCCATTGCTGAAAAAGGAACCGGAAGCAGAGTTTCCGGCATAATCAACGCAGTGCTTTCATCCTCTACTTTCGGCTTTGCCCCATTCTTCAGCGTATCACTGATGGCCGCAGGACTGTCGGCGGCTGAAGTACTCACCTACCGCTGGGGAACTGCAACGGCAGCCCTTGCCTTGTTCGCATTGATCATGCGCCGTCCGCTTTCCGTTACAGGGAAACAGTTCGGAAAGATATTTCTTCTGAGCATTTTCAGGGCAGGGACTTCAGCATCTCTGCTGGTGGCCTATTCCAACATTGCCAGCGGAGCGGCATCGGTGATACACTTCATGTATCCCGTGGCTGTGGCCATAGGCATGATGCTCTTCACAAAAGAAAGGAAATC
The DNA here is from genome assembly GCA_017694755.1 of Candidatus Cryptobacteroides merdavium. Classification (GTDB taxonomy): domain Bacteria; phylum Bacteroidota; class Bacteroidia; order Bacteroidales; family UBA932; genus Cryptobacteroides; species Cryptobacteroides merdavium. The sequence continues at coordinate 37,252 of JADIMO010000044.1, read as the reverse complement.
CCCAGTCGTTATGACAGCAATAGCGATATCCATCATCGGAGCCTGTCTGCTTGCCGGCGGTGATTCCGTGTCCATAGAAGGCGGAAATACAGCAGTCGGGATCATTTTTGCCGTGATATCCGTATTCTGCTATTCCGGCTATATGATACTGATGAAGACCACAGGTGCGGACAAGATAGAACCTACGGCTCTTACATGCCTTGTGATGGGGCTCGGAGCCCTGTTTTTCTTCATTGCAGCCCAGTTCACATCCGGAATGCATCTGGTGAGGGATCCGGAGCTTTGGCTCTACATACTTGGATTAGGAATTGTGGCGACTACCATATCCAACTTCACCCTCGTGAAAGCAATAGGACAGATAGGACCGACTCTTACATCGGTATTCGGGGCCTTGGAACCGCTTACCGCCGTCGTTATGGGTGCAGTCTTCTTCTCGGAAAAACTTACATTGCGCAGTGTCACCGGAATCATTCTCATCCTTGTCACCGTGACAATCGTGGTGATGCATCAGAAAAGGCAGGACTGAGAGCCGGCCTTTGCCTGGACCTCGTCCATAACGCGGAGAAAATTCCCGCCGGCAACCTTGGCAATGTCCTGTTCCGAATATCCCCTTGCCCGCATTTCATCAAAGACAAGCGGCATCATTGAAATGTCTTCAAGACCGTCCGGAGTCACCTCTATCCCGTCAAAATCAGAACCTATGCCCACATGGTCAATGCCTGCGACCTCCACCGCATGGTCTATATGGTCCACGATACGCCTGTAGGAAGGGCGCGGAAGTGACATCAGCTCGTCCTGGATACCGTACCATGCAAGGCGCTTCTGCGGATCGGAAGGATCCTCGATAAAGGCTTTTTCCACGGACTCCCCTTTCTCTTCAATGCCGGAACTGCGCAGAACTTCCGCAAATCCGTCATCAAGGAATACAGGATAAAAATTTATCTGGATCACCCCTCCGTTTGAGGCAAGGGCACGGAGCATCCCGTCCGTCATGTTCCTCGGATGTGATGCAAGGGCACGGCAGCATGAATGCGTAGCAACCACAGGTACCTCCGAGCAGCTTATGACATCATAAAAAGTCTCATCGGAAGCATGCGAAACATCTATCAGCATCCCGAGCCTGTTCATTTCAGCTATCACCTGCCTGCCGAAAGGGCTCAGGCCGTGCCAGGTCTTTTCTTTGGATGCGCAGGAATCGCATATCGCATTGTCAGCCGAATGTACCAGGGTCATATACCTGACTCCTGCCCTGTAAAACTGGCGGAGCATGGAAAGCGAATGCTGTACAGGTGCCCCGTTTTCAAGTCCCAGAAACACCGAAAGAAGCCCTTTTTCCTGATTCTCAAGTGCCTGGGAAGATGTCAAGGCAAGAGCCGCACTGTCCCGGTTTGCATCCAGGGCATCATACATGCCTGCAAGCAGTTCAAAAGCCTTTGAAGTGGCCTGTTCAGGAGCAAGTGAAGCCGGGGTGTACAAGGCGAAAAATGCACCGTCCACTCCCCCTCTGCGCATTTTCGGAAAATCCACATGCCCCCTGGCATTGTCAATGCCGACATCTCTCAACCTGAGTATCTGCGAAGGAGTGTCGCAATGGGAATCAAGGACAAACATGGCAGCTTCATTTTTCGGGATTTCCGGGTCTTGTCATCGAAGAAGATACTATCCTCTTGATCTCCACTGCTGGGGTTCCGTTGAAAATAAGATGCGCCCCTGCGCTCAAATCCACCTTAAGTTTGTCAGTGGCATCCACAATGCATTTGGACGGCCCGGTAATCGCCAATGAAGCAGCTGCTGTCTCCAAGGCATCAGCATTCACAAAGCTCTTCCCCGTACCTTTCAGCAGGAGCATGTCTGATGAGCCTTTCATCACCACCTCAGATGATGATTCGGAATAGACACGGCACAACTCTGAAGTTCCGTCTGTCTTCGCAGATGCAGTCCCCCCTACATTAAGCACAAGGCTGTCCGCACTATATTTCAGATTCAGGGAAGATGCCCCATAGGCATTGCCGCACACTGCATCGGCCTCAGCGGCGACATTGGCCGAAGCATTGCGTGACATATTCAGGGAAAGGCTCCTTCCTTTGAATTCGAGACTGCTTATCATTGCGGAACCGTCCATGACGACAGCCACTGAATCATCTGAAAACAAAGGACCGGCATTGTCCAGAACAGCATTGCCATGCAGGAACAGGGTGTCAAGGTTTTTCACTGATATTTCAGCCTTGAGCACCGGAACTATCGCATTCTTGCCCTTGAAAGTCTTCTTCAGCTCAGGCGTGAACGCCTTCTCATCGACATCAAGATACAATGTATTGTTCTTGATATATGAAGTGACATACGACGCAATAAGTTCGTCAACGGAAATCTTCACCCTGCATGTATCCCCTCTGACCACACTGACATCGAACCTGTTGCTGACATCAATCTTCCTGTACCCGGAATAATCATTGGTCATGGTCACGGTCCTCTGCGCAAAGGCATTTACGGCTGCAATGCACAGCAGCGACAGGATTACGGTCAAATATCTTTTCATAATGTCCAAAACAGTTTTATCGTTCCATGAAATCATTCCCCGACCCGGGCAAAGCGTCTCTGGCGTACAGCCTCGAACAGCATCACGGATGCCGCAGAAGATACATTCAGAGAGGAAATCTCCCCTGCCATCGGTATTGCCACCCTGTCGTCGCTGAGTTCAAGCATTGTCCTGGAAATGCCTTTGCCTTCGGAGCCCATCACAATTGCCACCGGACCGGTCATGTCGGCATCATATATCAGCCTGTCAACCTTCTCGGTCGCAGCCACAAGCCGGAATCCGTTCTGTTTCAGATAATAGGCTGCATAGCGAAGATTAGGCACCCTGCATACGTCAAGCCTCATCAAGGCTCCTGCTGAAGTCTTCACGGCATCGGCATTCAGGGCGGCACCGCCCTTTGCCGGAAGAATGACCCCGCTGCCCCCTGCACATTCAAGTGTCCTGGCTATCGCACCGAGGTTCCGCACATCGCTCACACCGTCAAGAATGATGAACATCGGGGAATCCTGCTGTGCAAGTGCATTGTTCACAAGCTCTTCAAGAGAAACAGGCTCCAGCTGGGCGATGGATGCCACCACACCCTGATGCGCCCCCTTGGCAAGCCTGTTCAGCTTCTCCGCAGGTACGAACTGGTACGGAATCCCCTTTTCGGAAAGGGCATCCAGAATCTCCTTGAGCTGCGGACCTTCAAGCCCCTGCTTCAGGAACACCTTTTCCACATTTCTCCCGGCCTTCACGGCCTCCAGCACAGGATGCACCCCATAAAGATATTGTTTTCCTTTTTCCTCTTCCATAATCTTTCTTTTATTCAAGTTTCACTGGCCTTCCAGAGTGCTGCCCACTGTCATCCACTCCTCTGTCTTTGCATCAAGATCCCGCTTCAGTTCAAGATATTCCCTTGTCAGCTCCATCACATCATCCTCCGGTCCGGGAGCGGCCAGCTTTTCCTCAATGCCCTTCATCTTCTCCTCAATCTCGGCTATGGCCTTTTCGAGAAAGGCGACCCTGTTCCTCAGGCGTCTCTCCTCCTTGGAGACGAATTTCTTCGCCTGATACTCCTGCTGCGAGGCCATCTTCTTCTCCACAATTTCCGCCGGCTTCTGCTCCTGTGCCTTGTAATGCCTTTCCAGCTCGTTCAGGCTTTCTATCTTCCTCTTTTCAAGGAACTCGGAAATGGTTCCGAGATGCTCCTTCACCTTTCCGTCCCTGAACTCATACAGCTTGTCCACCAGCCCGTCAAGGAAGTCCCTGTCGTGGGAAACTATTATCAGCGTCCCGTCGTAGGCCTTCAGAGCCTGCTTCAGTATGTCCTTGGACCTGATGTCCATGTGGTTGGTCGGCTCGTCGAGCGCAAGGAGGTTGTAGGGTTTCAATATCAGCTTTGCCATCGCCAGCCTCGCCCTCTCCCCTCCGCTCAGCACGGCCACCTTCTTGTCTATGTCTTCCCCCTTGAAAAGGAAGGCCGCAAGGATGTCCCTGAGCTTTGTGCGGATATCTCCTACGGCAATCCTGTCAAGAGTGCCGTATACCGTGTCATTCTTGTCCAGGATGTCCTCCTGGTTCTGGGCATAGTACCCTATGTTCACATTATATCCTGTGGCGGCGGTTCCGGACATAGGTTCAAGCTCCCCCATTATCACCCTCATCAGGGTGGTCTTTCCTTCCCCGTTCCTTCCCACAAGGGCCACCTTCTCCCCTCTCCTGACTTCAATTCCGGCGTGGGAGAACACCACCTTCGGGCCATAGCCCACAGTAAGGTCGGAAGCCTTGAACACCACCTCCCCGGAACGCGGTGCCGGAGGGAATTTGACTGCAAGTGCAGACTTGTCCTCCATGTCCACCTCAATCCTCTCCAGTTTCTCCAACTGCTTGATGCGGGACTGGACCTGGTTGGACTTGGTCGGCTTGTACCGGAAGCGCTCGATGAACTCCTCCGTCTTCTCTATCATCCTCTGCTGATTCTCATACGCGGCCTGCTGCTGGGCTATCCTTTCCCTGCGCAGCTCAAGGTATTTGCTGTAAGGCACCTTATAGTCATGGATACGCCCGAGCATTATCTCCACAGTCCTGTTGGTCACATTGTCCAGGAATTTCCTGTCATGTGAAATCAGCACCAGAGAGCCCCTGTACTCCTTCAGATAGCCTTCAAACCATTCTATTGACTCTATGTCGAGATGGTTGGTAGGCTCGTCCAGAAGCAGGACATCCGGCTTGGAAAGGAGTATCTTTGCCAGTTCGATACGCATGTTCCAGCCCTGGCTGAAAGTCTCCGTCGCCCTGTCCAGTTCCTCATACTTGAAGCCGAGCCCGAGCAGGGTCTTCTCAGCCTGCACCCTCGGCGACTCCGCCTGATTGTATGCAAGGGCATCATTTATCTCATTCATCCTGATGATGAGATCCTGATACTCCTTGGATTCATAATCCTCTCTGGACGCAAGTTCCGTTGTTACCTTTTCCAGCTCGCTTTCAAGGGAAAGCATGTCCGCAAAGGCCGTCATCGTCTCATCTATGACGCTCTTGCCCTTGTGATGCTCCATTATCTGCGGAAGGTAGCCGATCTTCAGCCCCGGAGGGACGGCTATCTTGCCGGAAGTCGGATGCTGCAGCCCGCAGATCAGCTTGAGAATGGTGGATTTGCCTGCCCCGTTCTTTCCCACAAGACCGATCTTGTCATTCTCGCTTATATGGAAATTGATGTCGTTCAGCAGGGTAAATCCCCCGTAGGCGACAGTCAGATTGTTGATCGAAATCATTTCGCCTCAGTATTCCTCTGTCCGGAAGACTCCTTCAGCTGCTTCTGTTCATCGGGCTTGACCGGCCCGCCGTCCCCCTCATTGATTCCCTCCTTGAAGCTCTTGATTCCCTTTCCGAGCCCTTTCATAAGCTCCGGAATCTTCCTTCCGCCGACAAAAAGAAGTATGATGAGGGCGATAATCACTATCTCGCCCCAGCCGATGCCCCCGATAAGGGGCAATATCATGAGTCCAGACATAATTCCAGCCTTTTAATGGTTATCAACCGGTAATAATTGATAAATATAATAAAAATAAATGATTATGCACCAAATGTCCCCAACCTGCCATTCCGGCGCAGTCAAGGGACCGTATGTCACTCCATGTTCTTCTCTATCACTGAAGCCAGGGATTCCGGACATCTGACAGGATGCCTTGTCACCGAGTCAATGAAGCCCAGGACAACCGTTCCCGTACACAACAGCACATTGTCCTGATTGTATATCTCGCTGTTCACCACAAGCTTTGCCATCGGCACCTTCTCGATCATAGACACGATTCTCACCCTGTCCCCCATCTTCGCCGGTGTCTTGTAGTGACACTCCACCGACACGACCGGAAGCATCACTCCTGCCGCCTCGATCACCTCTATCGGCAGACCGGCCTTCTGCATCATGTCCGACCGTCCGCATTCGAAATATCTCACATAATTCGAATGATGGACTATGCCCATCTGGTCAGTCTCATAGTACCTGACATCCAGTTCAAGTTCAGACCTCATCATACTGACACTTATCTAAAGAAATACTTCATGCAAATCCATTTCCCGTCTCCACAGCACAATCACTGAATTGACATTGTTCGGGCAGCTATTTCAATGCCTTGATTGCAGCCTTCAGACTTTCTATCTTGGAGAGCGAATCAGCCTCCTTCTTGCGTTCCACTGCCACCACCTGCTCAGGTGCATTGGCCACGAACCTTTCATTGGAGAGTTTCTTGCGCACAGTTGCAAGGAACTTTTCCTGATAGTCCAGGGCTGCCTCCAGCTTTGCAAGCTCCTCAGCCGTATCCACAAGCCCGGTTAGCGGCACGAACATTTCTATGGTCCTGACCATGAATGAAACTCCCGCCGTGTCTCCGAAGGACTCGGCCTTCTCCACGGATGATATGTTGGCAAGCTTCGTCACTACAGGCAGAACCTCATGCGGGAAATCCCCCTTGAACTTCAGCTCAAGTGCATCTTTAGGTGAAAGTCCCTTCTGCTGTCTGATGCTGCGGATTGAAACCACTGCCTCACAGGCAAGCTCAAACTCTGAAATGAACTTTTCATCGAAATCTCCGGCAACAGGCATCCTCTGGAGCATGATGGTCTCCCCTTCCTTTCTCGGCTCCATGTTCTGCCAGAGCTCCTCTGTGATGAATGGCATGAATGGATGTATCATCTTCAGAAGGGAATCGAAAAACCCGACGGTAGCCTTATAGCTCTCCGCATCGATTCCTGCCCCGTAGGCCGGCTTCACAAGCTCCAGATACCATGAGCAGAAGTCATCCCAGAACAGCTTGTATATGCACATCAGGGCATCTGAAATCCTGAATTTGGAATAGTGATCCTCGACTGTGGCAAGCACCGAATCGAGCTTGTTCCTGAACCACTTCACAGCCACCGCCGCAGCCTCAGGCTGCTTTGCGGCCCCGTCAACGGTCCATCCGCGGACAAGCCTGTATGCGTTCCATATCTTGTTGCAGAAATTCCTTCCCTGCTCCACCTGCGACTCGTCAAAGAGAATGTCGTTTCCTGCCGATGTGCACAAGAGCATTCCCAGGCGCACCCCGTCGGCCCCGTACTTGGCTATGAGCTCAAGCGGGTCCGGTGAGTTTCCGAGGGTCTTGGACATCTTCCTGCCCAGCTTGTCCCTCACGATGCCCGTAAGATATACATTATGGAACGGCACGTCGTTCATGAACTCGTTCCCGGCCATTATCATCCTTGCCACCCAGAAAAAGAGGATGTCCGGCCCTGTCACAAGGTCGTTGGTAGGATAATAGTATGCAAGATCCCTGTCCGGTTCTGCCTCCGGATGGCCGGCCTTGTGCGTGTCGAACACCGAAATCGGCCAGAGCCATGACGAGAACCATGTGTCAAGCACATCATCGTCCTGTCTTAGGCTGTCTGCCGTGACTGCCGGATCGAGCTTCCTCGCCTCCTCAAGCGCTTCTTCAGGTGAAGTGGCCACAACATATTTTCCGTCAGGAAGATAATAGGCAGGAATCCTCTGACCCCACCACAGCTGGCGGGAGATGCACCAGTCTCGCACATTCTCCATCCAGTGCCTGTATGTGTTCCTGTATTTGTCAGGTATGAGCTTCACCTTGCCGCTCTCCACGGACTCCAGGGCATCCTTTGCAAGGGCATCCATCTTCAGGAACCACTGCATCGAAAGCCTCGGCTCTATGACTGCATTCGTCCTTTCCGAATACCCGACAGGCGAAGTATAGTCCTCCGTCTTTTCAAGATTCCCGGCCTCCTCCAACATCTTCTCTATCTTCTTCCTCGCCTCGAAACGGTCCTCTCCCACAAGTATCTGAGCCTTTTCATTCAGACGGCCGTGGTCGTCAATTATGTCAATCACAGGAAGGTTGTGCCTGAGGCCTATCTCATAGTCATTCACATCATGGGCCGGTGTTACTTTCAGGCAGCCGGTGCCGAATCCCATCTCCACATAAGAATCCTCTATGATAGGTATCTCCTTGTCAATCAGCGGAATGAGAACTTTCTTGCCCTTCAGCCAGTGATACCTTTCGTCTTCAGGATTGATGCAGACTGCGGCATCGGCCATGATTGTTTCGGGCCTTGTGGTCGCTATTATGATATATTTGTCCGTAGGATTGCCTTTCCCGTCCGAGATGAAATATCTCAGATGGTAGAATTTGCTGACCGTGTCCCTGTGGATCACCTCCTCGTCACTGACGGCAGTATGCCCCACCGGGTCCCAGTTGACCATCCTGATGCCACGGTAGATATATCCTTTCTTATAGAAATACACGAATGTGTTTATCACGGCCTCGCTGAGATCCGGGTCCATTGTGAACTTGGTCCTGTCCCAGTCACATGAGGCCCCGAGCTTGCGTAGCTGGTTCAGGATGATGCCGCCATGCTTCTCTTTCCATTCCCAGGCATATTTTAGGAACTCCTCACGGGTCAGATCCTCCTTGTTTATGCCCTCGGCCTTAAGCTTGGCGACCACCTTGCTTTCCGTCGCGATGGAAGCGTGGTCAGTGCCGGGCACCCAGCAGGCATTCTTCCCGTCCATCCTCGCCTTCCTGACCAGCACATCATTCAGGGTATTGTTCAGCACATGCCCCATGTGCAGGATGCCCGTCACGTTTGGCGGCGGGATCACTATCGTATAAGGCTCTCTCTCATCAGGTTCCGAATGAAAAAACTTGTTTTTCAGCCACCAGGCATACCACTTGTCCTCCGTCTCGGCAGGATTGTACTTAGCAGGAAGTTCCATAAATATTCAAAAACAATGATAAACTGCCGCAAAGCGCGGCATTATTCCCATAAATTCACATGAAAAATGCACGGCATCACGCATTCCGCCGCGCAATATCGTGCAAATGTACAGATTTTTTCGCTATTTCCGACACCGGCTGCCGTCATCCTTGAAGAAATTCACATTTTGACAATATGAATATATTTCGTATCTTGCAAGGTTGAATGCGACAAGACGCATTCTTGAACAGAAAAAGCATAAGAATCATGGATAACAACGAAAAGAAGCTGAGCCTTGAGCTCAAACCGGAAACCGCAAAGGGCACATATTCCAACCTCGCAATCATCACCCACTCCCACAGCGAGTTCATAATCGACTTTGCGTCAATGCTCCCTGGCCTTCCTAAGCCTGAGGTCACCAACAGGATCATCATGTCCCCGGAACATGCCAAGAGGCTCTATCTCGCCCTCCAGGACAACATCAGCAAATACGAAAGCCAGAACGGTCCGATAAGCCTCGGAGAGCCGAAGGCAACATTCCCGATGGGCGGATTCGGCAACATGGGAGGCACAGGAGCCAAATCTTGACATGCAGCCTATGCAAAGCCAGACAGATCAGACATATCCGGTGACGGGCCAGGAAAACGGCCTGTCCGCCGGCAACAATCTTGAAAAGGCGCTGAAAAGAATCAGGGCCTTTGCTTTTGATGTGGACGGGGTGCTGACGGACGGAGGCATATTCGCTGACCTTTCCGGAGAGCTTTACCGCACATTCGACTCCAAGGACGGGTTCGGGCTCAGGATGGCCTCGATGCACGGCTACCATCTGGGCATCATCACCGGCGGCCGCTCGGAAAGCATCCGGAAGAGATTCCAGACATGCGGAGTAAAGCCAGAAGATGTCTATCTCGGGTCGCGGGACAAGATGGATGACTTCAGCGACTTCTGCAGCCGCCACTGTCTGCAGCCTGATGAAGTTCTATACTGCGGAGATGACCTGCCTGATGCACCTGTAATGCAGGCCTGCGGCTGCGGAGCATGTCCGGCCGACGCTGTCCCGGAAGTCAGGGAAATAGCCGATTATGTTTCCACGCATGCAGGCGGACACGGTTTCGCCCGCTTCATCATCGAAATGGTCATGAAGCTGCAGGGAACATGGCAGCTGGATGTGAAGGAATACAAACGGAAATTCTGACTTGACATAAACATCGGCAGCAACAGCCGGAACACAGACATAGCAGATAATGAAATTTTCGGACAGGAAAATAATACTCGGCAGCGGCTCCCCGAGAAGGCGGGAGCTTCTGCAAGGTCTTGACATTGATTTTGAAGTCGATACAGGCAATGACTTCAAGGAAGAGTACAGCCTCGACACTCCCCACAGGAAAATCCCGGAGCTGCTATCGCAGGGCAAGTCCCACGGCTTTCACAGACCTCTCACCGAAAACGAGATCCTGATTACCTCCGACACTCTTGTCCTGTGCGAAGATGAAGTCATGGGCAAACCGCACAGCCGGGAGGAAGCTGCTCGAATGCTGAATCGCCTTTCCGGAAAAAGCCACGAGGTCATCACCGCCGTGACCATCCGTGACCTGAACCGTGAAATCACATTCAGTGACACCGCCACCGTGCATTTCAAGCCTCTCAGCGATGAGGAAATATACTATTACATAGAGAAATACCGCCCATATGACAAGGCCGGCGCCTACGGTATCCAAGAATGGATCGGCTACATCGGCATCACTTCCATCGAAGGCTCATTCTACACCATCATGGGCCTCCCCGTCCATCGTGTCTACGAAGAACTGCAACGATTCTGCAGGTGACTCTCTCTCGAGCACCACAGGAACTACATCAGATGGTACATATTCTTCAGGGGAAACGCATCCTCTGCCGGACCACGAATACAGTCCTTCACCAAATATTTCGTGCACCATTACCTCATTGCATGAGATGGGTAGACATAAAAAAAGAGGTTGTCGCCACTCACGTGGGGACCCCTCATACTAACCACATAATTAATAACACTAAAACTAATAACCAATAAGTCGAGGTGCCAAGCAGAATCGAACTGCTGTGCATGGTTTTGCAGACCATTGCCTAACCACTCGGCCATAGCACCTTATGTCAATTTTCAATCGCTTCGCTCAAGCGGACTGCAAAGATAGACATTTTTTCTTTAAATCCAAAACTTTTTTTGAATTTTTCCATCTCCTGCCTCAATCTCTCCTTTCGGCCGATACCATTATTTCAAAACACGACAGAAATAATAGCAACATCCGTGCCAAAAAAATATTTTCAGATAAAATTTATGATTATCCGCAAATAAATATCACTTTGTGCCGTTCAGACCGGAGGACGAAGTCCGAAGTGGAGAGAGATTCCTCGACTATGCCCGGAATGGATCATTCCACATAAAGGAGAAGTCCTTTGAGGTATTCCCCTTCCGGGTGATAGATGTTGACGGGATGGTCGGCAGGCTGGTTCAGGCGGTCGAGGATGCGTACACTGCGTCTGGTCCGGGCTGCCGCCGAAAATACGGTGAGGGCGAAAGTTTCCCTGTCCACCACCTGCGAGCAGCTGTAAGTGAACACCAGACCGCCGGATGCGACACGTGATATGGCTGCGGCATTGAGTCTCTGATATGCCCTCAGGGCATTGTTAAGGGCACCCCTATGCTTGGCAAAGGCCGGAGGGTCCACTATCATCATGTTGTATTTTCCCTCAGGAACACCTTTGAGCATGTCAATGGCATCGCAGCAGAAGCCTGTGTGCATTGAAGGGTCAAATCCGTTCAGAGCCACATTCCTGTCCACAAGATCCATAGCCCTTCTCGAACTGTCCACGGAATCCACATGTACAGCGCCTCCGGCCAGTGCATAGACAGAAAATCCTCCGGTATAGCAGAAGAGATTCAGCACATTACGCCCGGAGGCATAGCGCTCCACAAGGCTGCGGTTCTCCCTCTGGTCAAGGAAAAAGCCGGTCTTCTGGCCCTCGGTCCAGTTGACAATGAACTTATGTCCGTTTTCCGTCACGACCTGGTCATCGTCAGAAAACCCGTCTTTTTTATATATGTATCCGTCCACGAGGTCAAGCCCTGCCTTGAACGGGGCAGTGCCGGAACTCTTGTCATAGACAGCCTTCAGTGAATCGCCATAGACAGCTTTCAAAGCCTCGGTTATCTGATGCCGCGCCCTGAACATGCCGACAGAATGGGCCTGAAGCACGCACACTCCGTCATACCAGTCGATTATCAGGCCGGGAAGGCCGTCCCCTTCCCCATGCACGAGCCGATAGCAGTTCGTAGAAGCCCCGGCCTTATGAAGACCGAGGGCGACCCGTTCCTGCAATGCCCTGGCAATCATGTTTTTCCAGAAGTCCGGATGCAGAACGTCCGAATCGAAGCTCAATACCCTGACTGCAATGGAACCTATCTGGTAATGCCCGGATGCGAGGAAAGTCCCGTCAGAGGCATAAACGCCGACGATGTCACCTTCGGCGGGTTCTCCCTGGACCTGTGCGATGGCACCGGAGAACACCCAGGGATGAAAACGCTTCAGGGACTCTTCTCTGCCCCTCTTAAGTATCACCTTTATCATATAAGACTGTCAAATTAAATCATTCACCATGTACGATGCCGGCAACAGGCTCCGAACGCATCAGCTTGAGATACATTTCCCTGCACACCCAGGCATCAGTGGCAGCATATCTTATCTGCGGCTCTGACAGTGTATCGGCTTCCCAGTTGGAAAGCTGCTGTGCCTTTGAAATACGGAATCCGAGGATTATCGCAGTCATCTTCTTCACGCTCCTGTCCCTTATCCCGTAATCCCCCACTATCTTCTGAAGATCCACAAAAGCCCTCGGAGTAAATTCCTGATACCTCTGGAGTCCCCTGATGTCATCCGTAACGGCCGCCCCCACCTTTATGACCTTCGCATTTGAAAGCAGATTGCAGAGACGGCGGTGCATCCCGATCACATTTATGCGAAAAAGGTATGCCCTGTCCGGTCCGGAAAGCTGCAGCAATGCCACCCCGTACCTTGGTTGCGAAGCCGAAAAACACGGGCGCGTTTCAGTGTCGAAACCTATCACCTTCTGGCTTCTGAGATATTTGACGGCATTATTGAACTCCGAGCCAACGGTATCTATCACATGGATCCGGCCGGGAAAGCCGGCCTGGTCCATGCGTTCCATTTCCTCTGCTGTTATATTGCTCAAAAACATGGCTGAAGATGAGATTGCGGTCTGAAATCAGATGAAAAGCAGCTCCCTGTATTTAGGCAGAGGCCACATTTCATCATCCACAAGCATCTCCAGGTGGTCTGCACTATAGCGGACCTTGTCCATGAGATCCTTGACCTCATGCGAATACACCTTTGCCCTTTCGGCGATGTCCTCGATCCTGTTGGCACGCTTGCGGGCCTCGACAAGAGCCTCCACATCGGAAGACATCCTGTTGATGAAGGCCGATATCTTCCTGAGGGTGGCCACTTCCGAAGCACACAGCTCGGCATATTCATCTCCGAAGACATCTTTCACTCCCTTCACATTCTCAACAAGGACATTCTGATATCTTATGGCAGCAGGAAGCACATGGTTGAGACAGATGTCGCCGATGACCCTGGCCTCTATCTGCAGCTTCTTGACATATGTCTCATTGAGCACCTCAAAACGGGCCTCCACCTCATTCGGGGCAAGCACTCCGAGCTCGGAAAACAGGTCTACCGTCTTCTGCTCATGGTACACCTCGTATGCCTCCGGCACATTGGTCACGGCACGGAGTCCACGTCTGCGAGACTCTTCCTCCCATTCCTTGCTGTAGCCGTTTCCTTCGAACATTATGTTCTTGGATTCATGTATGAATTTGCGGACCACGGCCATCACGGCATTTGAAAGCTCCTCTCCCTTTGCGGTAAGGACATCAACTTCTTTCCGGAAATTCTTCAGGCTCTCGGCCACGATGGAATTCAGGACATATACGGCTGAAGCAACATTCACGGACGACCCTACGGCACGGAACTCGAACCTGTTCCCTGTAAAGGCGAACGGGGATGTCCTGTTTCTGTCTGTATTGTCAGGGAAAATCTCCGGTATCGAATTCACTATCTTGATAGACTCCTGATTGACGGCATCGTCATGAAGGTCCTGCATGTTCTCGATGGCCTGGAAAATGTTGAACAGGGTCGAGCCTGAGAATACTGACATCACTGCAGGTGGCGCTTCATTGCCTCCGAGCCTGTACGAATTGCTCAACGTGGCTATACTTGTCATCAGAAGGAAATGATGATCGTGGACAGCCTTAATGACGGAAGCATAGAACGAAAGGAACTGCAGGTTCTTCGTAGGGGTCTTTCCCGGTGAAAGAAGGTTGACCCCGGTATCAGTCACCATTGACCAGTTGCAATGCTTGCCTGAACCGTTGACGCCGTCGAAAGGCTTCTCATGGAATATTACTTTCAGATGGTGCTTCTCGGCCACTTTCTGCATTATGATCATCAGCATCATGTTCTGGTCAATCGCCTTTGTAGCCTCACAGTAGACAGGAGCACACTCGAACTGGTTGGGAGCCACCTCATTGTGCCTTGTCTGAAGGAGAATGCCGAGTTTGTAGGCCTCTGTCTCGAAATCCTTCATGAATGCGCTGACCTTGGTCGGGATGGCTCCGAAATAATGGTCCTCGAGCTGCTGGTCCTTGGCCGAAGTATGACCTATGACAGTCCTGTCACAGAGCACGAGGTCCGGCCTTGCATTGTACAGAGACTCGTCCACGAGGAAATATTCCTGCTCAAGACCGAGGTTGACATGCACACTCGTGACCGAAGCGTCGAAAAGCTGTGCCACGGAACTGGCAGCATCGCTCAATGCCTGAAGAGATTTCAGATTAGGCACCTTGGTGTCAAGGGCCTCACCGGTGTAGGAAACGAAGACAGAAGGGATGCAGAGGGTTCCGTCAAGGATGAATACCGGGGAGGACGGATCCCATGCAGAATAGCCCCTTGCTTCGAAAGTGTTTCTCAATCCCCCGTTGGGGAAACTGGAGGCATCCGGCTCCTGCTGTACAAGGGCACTTCCGCTGAACCGTTCGAATGCCTGGCCGTCCTTTACGACGATGAAAGCCTCATGCTTTTCTGCCGTGGCATCAGTAAGCGGGTGGAACAGATGGGTGTAATGGGTAGCTCCCATCTCCATGGCCCATGCCTTCATGCCGGAAGCGATCTCGTTGGAGACGCTGCGGTCAAGTTTTGCACCGAATTTCACGGCTGCGAGGACTGCCTCGTATGCCTGCTTCGACATATAGCTCCTCATCTTGTTGAGATCAAGTACATTCTGCCCGAAATACCTGGATACCGGGCCATCTTCAACGAAGAAGCGTTCGGCATGATGTGAAGCCGCTTCATTCAATGCTCTTTGTCTGAATGCTGCCATAATTTAAGATTTTAATTTGTCAAGAACGCCCACAAAGGTAGAAAATAATCCAAAAAACGAATAATTTTTTATGAGATGACATAAAAATCCAAACATAATTTGCATTACCTTTGTGCGAAATATCAACTTCATATAAAAGGTATAACTATGGCAAGAATTTCCACAAAGGCTCAGCAGATGCCCGCCTCAGCAATCAGAAAACTGATCCCGCTCGCCGATGCGGCAACGGAAAAGGGGGTAAAAGTATATCGTCTGAACATGGGGCAGCCAGACATAAAGTCACCGGAATGCGCGCTCAACGCCGTGAAGAACATTTCATTGAAGAATGTATCCTACTCCAATTCAGCTGGTCTGATGGAACTCAGGAAGGGACTTGTGGAAAAATATTACAGAAAAATAGGGATAAACATAGAGGTGCCGGAACTCATTGTGACCGTGGCTGGAAGTGAAAGCGTGCTCCTTGCACTGGAAATCACATGCAACGCCGGAGACGAGGTGCTTGTCCTCGAACCGTTCTACACCAACTACAACACGTTCGCCTTCATGAACGAAATCACCCTGAAGGCAATACCGACGGAAATCACAAGCGGCTTCCAGGTTCCCGACATCAGCGAATTCGAAAAAGCCATCACAGACAAGACAAAAGCCATCCTCATCTGTAACCCGGGCAACCCTACAGGTACGCTTTACACAAAAGAAAGCATGCTTGCTCTCGGAGAAGTGGCCCGCAAGCACGACCTCTTCCTGATATCCGATGAAGTGTACCGCGAGTTCTGCTACACTGACGAGCCGCACTTCTCCGCCATGAACATTCCAGACCTCGACCAGAATGTCATACTGGTTGACTCTGTATCCAAAAGATACAACCTCTGCGGAGCACGTGTCGGCTGCATAGTCTCACACAACCAGGAAGTGATGGCTGCCGCCATGAAATATGCCCAGGCCCGTCTCTGCCCTCCTGTCCTCGGACAGATAGCTGCAATCGGGGCTCTTGACACCCCGCAGGAATATTTCGATGCAGTCAGGGAGGAATACATCAAGAGAAGAGACTATATGATCAACGGCCTCAATGCCATGCCTGGCGTGTATACCCCTCTTCCTATGGGGGCATTCTACACCGTGGCGGAACTGCCGGTGGATGACACCGAGAAATTCGCCCGCTGGATGCTGGAGGAATTCCGTTATGAAAACGCCACGACGATGGTCACTCCTGCCGCATCGTTCTTCAAGACACCGGGCCGCGGCACCAACTATGCCCGCATTGCCTATGTCCTTGAAATTCCGGAAATGGAAAAGGCCCTCCGCTGTCTGGCAGAAGGCCTGAAGCAATATCCTGGAAGGACTGAGAAATAGTGGGCAAATGGGGCAGAACGAGGAGCTGGACCTGGCCTGGAGTTTCATTGAAAACACCGGGACACATCTGTTTCTGACCGGCAGGGCCGGAACCGGGAAGACAACCTTTCTCCGCAGACTTAAAGAGCGAAGTCCCAAAAGGATGGTTGTGCTTGCCCCGACCGGCATTGCCGCGATAAATGCAGGAGGAATGACCATACATTCCTTCTTTCAGTTCCCTTTCGCCCCGTATGTGCCTGAGACATCATTCAGTGCAGGCGGTGCCAAATACAATTTCCGTTTCGGAAAAGAAAAGGTGAAGCTCATAAGGAGCATAGACCTGCTTGTCATAGACGAGATAAGCATGGTCCGCGCAGACCTGATGGATGCCATGGACAATGTCCTTCGGCGCTACAGAAACCGGAATCTCCCTTTCGGAGGAGTACAGCTGCTCATGATCGGCGACCTGCAGCAGCTCGCGCCTGTCATCAAGGACGATGAATGGCTGATGCTGAAAGATCATTATGAAACTCCGTATTTCTTTTCAAGCCATGCCCTCAGGGCCACGGAATATTGCACCATAGAGCTGAAGACTGTCTACAGGCAGAATGACAGCGAATTTCTGGACCTGCTCAACTGCATCAGAGAGAACAGATGCAGCGAGCAGGTTCTTAATACCCTGAACAACAGATATATTCCCGACTTCCGTCCCACAAAGGAAGACGGCTGGATCAGACTTGTCACCCACAACCATCAGGCTCAGCGCATCAATTCCGATGAACTGGCCCTCCTTCCCGGACGCACCTACGTGTTCACGGCCGAAACAGAAGGCAAGTTCCCGGAATACTCGTTCCCGACGGAAGAATCTTTGAAACTGAAAAAAGGGGCACAGGTCATGTTCGTGAAAAACGACACTTCCGGTGAACATAAATATTTCAATGGAATGATCGGAGAAGTGACGGACATATCTTCTGACATGATAGAGGTGCGGAGCCGTGACAATGATGATGTATTCGTTCTTCAGAAGGAAGAATGGACAAATGCCAGATATGTTCTAGATGAAGATTCCAAGGAGATAAGGGAAGAAATCGAAGGGATATTCAGACAATATCCAGTCAAACTGGCATGGGCAATCACCATCCACAAGAGCCAGGGTCTGACATTTGACCGTGCCGTCATAGACGCCTCGGCTTCATTTGCCCATGGGCAGACATATGTCGCACTGAGCCGTTGCAGGACTCTTGAAGGACTCGTGCTGAGCTCCAGGATTTCTGCACGTGCCGTCATAAACGACAATGCCGTAAAAGAATTTACAGAGAATGCCCGCCGCACAGCTCCGGACTCAGGCCGTATCCGATCTCTGGAAAAGGCCTATTTCTGTGACCTCCTGTCCGGGCTTTTCGACTTCCAGCCGATATTCTTTGCAATGAAGAGGTATGTGCGCATTGCCGATGAATATTTCTACAGGCTCTATCCCCAACAGATAGCCATATACAGGGACACCGAACAGGATTTCTCCACAAGCGTCATGGAAGTGTCCAGGAAATTCAAGGCCCAGTACTCAAGAATGACAGATGCCTCCGATGACTACGCCTCGGACACTGCCCTGCAGGGCCGGATCCATTCCGGTGCCGTCTATTTCAAGGAACGGCTGGAGACTGCATTGAAAGTATTTGAAGATATCCTTGTAAATTCAGACAACAAGGAAGTCAAAAAAAGGCTGAAAGAAGCAGCCGGAGAGCTTCTGTCTGGGCTCAACATGAAAATAAAGTTACTGGATTCCGTCATTGGGGACGGATTCCGGACAGCAGCCTATCTGAAGCGGAAGGCGATAATCTCCCTGGAAGAAGTCCCGGACAAGAAGCGGAGGCCAAAGAAGAAGGCTCTTGACCGAGCTGCTTCTGGCACAGGTACCGGATCTGCAAAAGAAGATGTCCCATCCGCCACAAGGGACACAGGACTCCATGCTGAAGGCGGGAACATCGCCGCAAGAAATTCAAGCCGGGACAGAAAGCCTACTGCCATAATGTCCAGGACAGAAGTTCCTTCCGACATCCTCCATCCCGAACTGTACCGGAGGCTCATCGCATGGCGCAATGCCGAAGCCGCCTCCCAAGGTGTCCCTGTCTATATCATCATCCAGCAGAAAGCCATCCTCGGCATCGCCAATCTGCTCCCGACCAGCAGCCAGGCCCTCGGCCTCATCCCGTATTTCGGCAAGCGCGGCGCCGAGAAATACGGAGCCCGCATCCTCGAACTCGTAAACGAATACTGCAGGGAGAAAGGGATTGCGACGGAAGAAAGCCTCTTCAATGACAAAGCATCACAAGGCCATACTGCATCAGAAGATAATCCGGTCTCCGAAAAGAAATATACACTTGAAGAAAAAAGAACAGACCATGGAAACGCATATCTTCCATGGTCCGAAGATGACGACAGACAAATAAGACTTCTTTATGAAGAAGGCAAAAATATCAATCAACTCTCTGAATTATTCAAACGGACAAAAGGGAGCATTAAAAGCCGTCTGAAAAAATTAGGGCTGATTGACTGAATCCTGAACCTATGACAAGGGCTTGCCGTTGCGGTCCACCGGATTCAGTTTGACCTTCTGGAATCTGTAGCCGTCCTTTTTCAGCTGGATTGCAGCGCCGATGCGGAACATTGCGCGTGCCGTGCGGGCAAATATATGAAAGGCCATGACCGTCTGCCCCTCAATATTTTCACGGCGTATACGCGCTATCGCCTGCTGGGCGCATACCAGCATTATCTTGGAAATCACGCCTGCCTCAGGACTTCCCAATTCATATCCGAGAATGTCACGGACAATATGGTCATCCATATCATCGAATCCACGGCTTCCGAGAAGGGTGTCATATTTCTCGCCGTGATGCCTGCTCCAGTCCCGGTCCCACCATTTGGCTACCGCCATGCCGACATATCCGGCCCAACCCACTGCGGCCTCCGGAAATGAATTGAGATTCGGCACTGCATCCGCCATATATTCAGGAGCGAACTCCTTCCACTTGGCATCTATGTCCTCCGACGACAGCAATGTTCCCTCCAGCAATCCGAACGAAGTGCATACCCTCAGCAATTCGTCCAGCAGCGAAGTCTCAAAGCCGTCAAGATATTCCATATCCTTGTTTTCCATACGCATTGATTTCTGTGTTTTTTCAGATTCCTCGACTCTACTCGGGATGACTGATGAAGAGCCCCGACCGCAGTCCGGAGAAAGTCCGTCAACAACCGCTTCCGTCCAGATTGCATGAAGACCCGTCACCTGCAGGCCGCGACCGCAGCCCCGCCTCTTCCGGAACAAGAGTGACCCTTCCGTCTTCCAGCACGAAGCACGGTATCCCAACAGAGCCTGCAGACTTCGCCCCGGCGAAAGCCCTGTCACTGTCCCTCAATTTCAGAAAAGCCTTCAGATTCCTCACATGAGCCCCGATGTCAATAATCTCATATCTGTCATCACCTTTCACCTGATCCTCCACATAAGTGCAGTCCGGGCAGGTTTCCATTCCATATATCCTTATCATATCTACACCTTAAATTATAACAATGTCCGTAAAAATCCACAATAAGCTTTGCAAAATTAATGAATTTTCGGGAGGAAGCAGCCGTCTTCCGGCAGAGTCCCTGCACAACGGCCGAAATCACTTCTTTAGAATCTGCGCAGAGACTCCTGATAAACGGCACTACTCCGACACCACCTCTGTCCAGTCAGTATAGCCGGAGTTTCCGCTGGAAAAGCAGCCGGAACCGCCTGAGACATTTGTATAGGCAAAAGTTACTGGGGCAAGACCGATAAAGCCGAGGACATTGCTGCTCTTGTCGTTGCAGGCGATCTCATAACGGAGGCGTTCGGGAGAAATCCGCTGCAGTTCGATACGGAAATAGGACTTCTCATCGCCGGACGGAAAGCTGAAAGGAGCAGTAACTTCAAATTCCTTTCGACGGCCATTGAAAGAGTCGTCGAAAATGCCATAATAGCGGTAGCCGTCCTCCCAGGTCACATCAAATGGTCCGCTGTCCGGAAGGGAAGATTCTGAAGAATTCCCGAAAGACAGGTCGAGTGTTGTGCCCATTGCGGCATCATCAGGCCGATAACGTGATGATATAGTCCTGAAACATACGGCATAGGCATCATCTGTGTCCGCATCATCCTCAAAAGAGAAGCGGATATTCAGATTGTCGCCCGACATTGAGAATGATGCCTCCACTGCCGGTGGAGCCTGCGGGATGACCGTTCTGGATGAAGCCGTCGGAAAACCGGCTGATTCTGCCGTCACAAGAACCTCATCGCCGGGCTTTACAGGATATTCATCAGCTATGAGCCCGAAAAAGGACTGGATCGTGATATAATCCTTGGTGTCAATCAGCTCTGAATTCCTGTACACTTTGAGTGTACATCTGGCTTCCTCGCTGAATTCCCGCTCTCCGGCGGCGGACGGCACAGCATACAGATACATCTGAAAATTGCTTGTCGACAGGCTGTATGGCTCGGACTTGACGACACCGTCCAGCAGGAACAGCGGGTCGCCGTCCAGTTTCTTGAAGTCAAATTCGACCTCACATGCAGCAAAGGCCATAAGGCAGAGCCAGAAAACCATGATATGGTACAATTCTCTCATTTTCAGAATTTTAAGGTATAGCTGAAAGACGGTATTATGGGAAATATTGCCCGTCCGGTCCCGTAGAGGCTCTTGTCCTCACGCTCATCAATGGAGACGAAAACCACATTCTTTCTGCAATACGCATTGTATATGCCTATGTTCCATATATGTTCCTTCCCGCCCTTCGACACTTTCCTGAAATTCGCGCCAAGGTCCAGACGGTGATAGTCCGGCAGATTGACATTGTTCGGCCTGGTATATATGCGGTCGAACACTTCTCCAGGATTATAAATGTGCGTGGGGACTGTCATCCATCCTCCGCTATGATAATTCCATGTGGCATAAAGGTCTACGGTCCTGCTGACTTTCCAGCTGCCCATCAGCGTGAGCTTGTGCCTGTTGTCATGCCTGTGCGAATACCAGTCAATCCATATGGAGTCAAACTTCCGCTGACTCCAAGACAAGGTATAATATGCTGTCAATGAAAGATTTTTGGAGTTCCATCCGAATTCGGTCTCCAGTCCGTATGAACGGCCCTTGCCCTTGCTGAAAGAGGTTTCCCATGTGTCAAGCGGAGGGAAGAAAGAATTTGCTCCGGAATATTCCAGAATATTGTCCATGGTCTTGTACCAGCCCTCGATGTTCAACCGGAAATTGTGCGGGAGCCTGCAATATATGCCTCCTGCTGCCTGTCTTGAATGCATCGGGGCAATCTTTGATGTTGACGGCAGCCAGCAGTTCGTGGGAATGTCAAGATATGTGGTGGAAATCAGATGGGCAAACTGGTTCATTTCAGTATAAGAGACTCTGAAATCCACTCCGTCACAGCATTCCACATTCAGGGACACTCTCGGCTCCGCACGATGCCACGCCTTGCCGGAAACGCCGAACAACACATATCTCAATCCAAGGTTCACGGAAATCCTGTCCAGAAATGTCATCTCATCCTCAGCATAAAGAGAAAATTCGCTGCCGAGATAATGCTGCGATGAAGAGGTTCCGTTCCGTACAACGCCACTTGTCGCAACGGTCTGCCTTGAAGGATTGTATATATGGAACTGGTATGATGTCCCGAACCTGACATTGTGTTTCTTATGCGGCATCCAGCCGAAATCCGCATTGAATGCCACATCATTGACTCTCGAATAGTTGGACTCCTCCACAGAATTATCGGATTCAGTCCCTCCGGAGTATCCGGTCCCGTCGGACAGCCTGGTGCTCCAGTAATACCAGACATCCGCATTGCTGCCCGTATAATACAGCACAGTCTTCATCTTCAGGTTGTCTGAAATCCTGTATTTCCAGTTCAGCGATGCCAGAGTATTTCCCCAGGATATGTCTGTATTAAGATTGTCTGTGCCATATGCCGTATTGAAGTTTCCGTTTTCATCCTCTACTACCGGTGAGTACTGCGAATCAAGCTTCAGCTTCAGGTGGTCCCGCCCGTGATAGAATTTCAGGGAAAGTATGTTGTCTTCGCTGAACTTATGCGTGACGGATGCATTCATGTCATAAAATGAATAAGTGCCGCCGACGGTCTCGCCTTCCTCCCTGTTCCTCCTGTTGACCAATGCAATGACCGGCACAAGCACCGCATCCATCCAGCTCCTCCTGACGGCAACATTGAAGGAAGTCTTTCCCCTGACTATCGGCCCCTCGAACTGAAGCCGTCCGTCGATAAGACCGATCATGAAAGTTCCCCGATAATCATTGAAATCCCCGTCACAGGTGGAGACATCCACCACTGAACTCATCCTTCCGCCATACCTGGCCGGAAACCCGCTCTTGTAGAAGTCCAAATGTCCCACCACATCCGTATTGAACGACGAGAAAAGCCCTCCAAGATGACTTATCTGGTACATCGGCACCCCGTCAAGAAGAAAAAGGTTGTCAGAGCCCTCCCCTCCATGGACATAAAGCCCGGACATCAGTTCCGTTCCCGGATTAATCCCCGGAAGATTCTGGAGTGCCTTTATCAGGTCCGGAGAACTGAACACCACATTCCCGTATATGAAGTCCGCCTCTTCGAGCCGTTTATGTCCCGTCTGGCTGCGTGCCGCCTTCTCCGCATATTTGTCCGCAGTGATTCTCGCCTCCGTTATGCTGTCCCTCCTTTCCGCAACAGCCGTGGAGTCCCCCTTTTCCTCAACAGGCAAAGTGCCGGCAGCCGCCAATGAGTCCCGAGGCGCAGCCGCCGCTCCGGCTGCGACCCAGCTCACAGACAGGACCACAATCCAAATCCCCCTAAAAATCTTTTTCATCAGGGCAAATATACGCAAAAACCCCGGTCATGCAAACAACTTGATCCGTTCACATGGCCGGAGCCTTGCCCAATGTGCGAGACTCAGAACTCCAGGCTGATTCCGCCCATTGCGGTGGCACGGGGCATGGGATAGCCGGCGTTGATCTCATACTCCTGGGCGAGGAGGTTTTCGCCGTCGGCCCAGACGGAGAGGCAGTCGAAGATACGGAAGGAGGCGCGGAGGTTCCAGAGGACAAAGTCCTCGGTACGGGCATCGGAGCCGGTGGAGGTGTAGAGTCCCTTGATGTACTGGATGCCTGTGGAGACACTCCAGCGGCCCTTGCGGAACATGCCGCCGGCGTAGAGCTTGTGCTGAGGAGAGGCGACTATCGGTGTTTCCATGTGCAGGAAGCTGTAGTTGGCATCGACGGACCAGGCTTCAGAAATGCGCCAGGCAACCTGTGCCTCGACACCGGCATTCCTTGCTGTACCGGTGTTGACATTCATCCTGCGGCCGTCCACCATGTCGACGGTGATGAGATTGTCGGCATCGATGTAGAAAATGTTCAGGCCATATGAAATCCGGTTGTCAAGGAGCTTCTGTGAGAACGCAAGCTCATAGTTCCAAAGTCTTTCGGCCCGGAGGTCAGGATTGGCGACTCCCCACATGAACATTTCACGGATAAGGGGATAGCGGAAGCCCTTGGAGGCGGAAAGCTTGATCTCGGCGGATTCCGGAAGATGGAATGAAAGACCGGCCTGGGGCACCCACTCCGTGCCTGCATGGGAATGATGGTCCACACGGAGGCCGGCATTGAAGGTCAGCCATGAACCGACGGACTGTCTGAAATCAATATAACCGGCAAGCTCATGCTGGGTCTGAGGCATCCCGGCTATGGTCTGCAACTGCCCCTTGTTCTCGCCTCCGACATATTCGTTCCATGCATCGCCGCCGAAACGGTACCAGTCGAAGCCGGCAGTGATCCTGTTGCCCTTGAAGAACCGGGCGCTCTGGTAGACTGAAATGCCCATCATGTCGTCACGGGAATTGAAGCGGTAGTCAAGAGGCTGCTCCGTCATGGCATCATAGCCGTCATTGATGTGGTGGCGGCCCCAGTTGTAGAAGAAACTGATGGCTCCGGAAGTGTTCTCATAATGGTTTTCAAGGGCAAAGGAAGCCATTCCTCTCGTAATCCGCTGGTCGGCATCGGTCAGAGGTTCCGAAATGCTGCCCGGATTGGAGGCATTGAAATGCGTAAGATTGACATCCGCAAAGGCATTCCAGTTGTCATTGAAATCATATCCGAGCTTGATGTAGTTGCTGTACTGCTCGAATTCCATGTCAGCCCTGTGCCCGTCAGTGCGGTTGTAGGATGCACTTATGACACTTGAAAAGCGGTTCTTGCGGATACGGCTGGTCAATTCGGTCTGCACGGTATTGTAGGATCCGTAGCCGATGTTGAGATTGGTGCGGCTGCCGTCCTCCGTCATCTTGCGGGTCACGATGTTGACCACACCGCCCATGGCATTGGAGCCGTAGAGCACTGAGGCAGGGCCGCGCAGGACTTCCACCCGTTCCGCAAGGAAAGTCTGGTAGGAATCGGCTATGGGATGGCCGAAAAGTCCCATATACTGCGGATGGCCGTCGATCAGAACCATGAGCCTTCCGCTGCCTCCGCTCATTCCGCGCAGGGATATGGCACCGGCAGCACCGTCGGAAACCCCATAGCCGAGAATCCCGCGCGAAGTCGTGAAAAGCCCCGGAATCTGCTCGGTCAGCACCGGAAGCAGGGAGGCATTCCTGCTCTGCTCTATCTGCTGCCTGCCTATGACGGACACGGTGAATGGAAGATGCCGGATGTCGGTTTCGTTTCTTGTTCCGGTCACGACGACCTCGTCAATGCTCTCATTCCATGCCGCCCTTGCCGTGTCTGACGGGCTGACAACCTCTTCTTCCGCTGCTGCAACGGAAAAATCCCGATTTGGGGAGGCGGCAATTGAAATTACAGACAAATCACTGGATACAAGCAATAAAAACAAAAATGTTTTAATTGATAACTTTTTTGTTAAATTCATTGGATTTTATTCGTTAAAATTTAATAATTATCTATTGTTCAATATTTTAAAAAGTAACACAAACCAATCAAATCGTGTTACCGATGCCGCAAAAAAACATCAGTCTGCCCGGCTCATCAGCAGCTTCCCGTGCCGTATCCCCTTGATGGAAGTAAGGCGGTCCGAGAGCTCCGTCAGCCTGTGCGCCTCCCCCATCACGACAGTCACCTGCAGGCAGAATCCGCTGTTCATATAATACTGCGAAGAGGACAGGATGACATCCCGATAACTCTGCTGGATGTCAGCAATCTTTGATATTATGTCCTTCCGGTCCTGGGCATACATTATGACTACCGTCCCGGCGACGATATGGTTGCATTGCCATTTGTTCTCGGCAACATTCTTCTCCACCAGGAAACGGATAGCCTGTGAGCGATTGGCAAAGCCGTTTTCCGCGACATAGCTGTCCAATGCTTCCAGCAGACTGTCTTCAAGTGAGACGCCGAATCTTTTAAGTGCCATATGATCATTCATAAAAAGGGACGGAATGACTCAGTCGGCGGCATTCCGTTCCCATGGAAACAAAAAACTGAATTTCTCCGAGCTTTGCAGTCAGATTCACGATGCAAAATTATGCACTTACGCAGAATGACGGAAAATACAAATGACGGATATTGTTACCAGAATTACTGAAATCTGAATTTCATTGCCTTCATTGCTCCGGCTTTGACTTAAGGATACCCGATGACTGCAGAAGAAAATATATGGCGGCAGCCAATATGATGAATGTCAAGACTATCGCCCAGATGTTGGTCTCCCGTGAAACAACATCCAGTTCATAGTCACCGTACAAGAGCCTGTAGCAGTCCACCTTCCACACCGGAGTGCCGTCATCAAGCACCGGGGCGTCTGTCCTCACGACCTTTCCGGGAAGATTGACACGGTTCTCAAATGAAAGGGAAAAATATTCAAGAACCTTTTCGCTTTCGTAGTAAGCAGAATCAATCGCACTGCTGTTGCGCACATAGACTTCATGGAAGAATGGTGCACCAGCCATCAGACTGTCGAACTGTCTGCAGAATTCCTCCGGAGTCCAGCCGAGCATATCCCTTTTGGTCATGGATCCGAAGACCTTTTCCTTTTCTGACTCTGCAGCGGCAAGCTGTTCCGGGGGAAGGAAACCTTTTATTGCGCCATATGCTGCCGTGAAGACATTTGCATTCATCCATCTTGAGAATGAGGTGTTGATCTTGTCAAGACTGTTGTAAAGCTCCACACCGTTGCTGCCCTCCGGAACCACAACCTTCAGAAGGAAATTCCGCTGTTCCTCTGGGGAAAGATATCTGTCAAGCGGCACCGGAAGGCTGTCAATTCCGGCATATACGGCATTATAGCGGTATTCTGTGAAAAACCACTTGAATTTCCTGGATACATTTTCTTGCGGGAAAAGCAGAGGATTACCCTCCATTTCCTGAGAGACAGGCACGAAACATTTTTCAGAAAATGAATTGAAATGTCTGGTGGCAGAAACATTCATCAATACATTTTCGCCGTCAGCCACAACGCTGAAAGGCTTTTCCAGCCTGGAAATGCTCCATAGCGAGTCAACTGAAAACATGAACGCTCCCCTGCCCCCGTTATCGGCAAGGTCCGATGAATCGGCACCGGCATATACAGTCCTGTCAAAGGAAAGGTCCCTGTGGATATCAGTTGTCATATAATGATATGACACGCAGGACGACGCCAAAAGCAATGGCATAATTGCGGATGACACCTTCACCAAAGTTTGTAACAGCGATTTCATATATATGCAATTTATTGAAATGATTATTTTTATATATGCCGTATCAATCGTGGCTTATACAAGAATTTCCGGGCAGCAGTTTTTCGGCAGCGGCTTTCCTCTGCAGCGATGCGAGATAGCCCTCATATTGCCGGGGAAGACGCCTGTGGCTGATAGAAGGTCCGTCTGTCACCTTCTGCGCCGCGAGATCCCTGTCTGACAGGTCTGCACGTGCTGCCATATCTGAAAAGTCTGCCGTCATCGGTGCCGCATCACATTCAGACTGTTTTTTCTGTATTCCGTCACCGGAAAATGCGACCGGCAGCATAAGGACAAATGTCAGCACGGCGGCGGCAATCATGGAAATCACAGCACACCGTCCATTTCCCTGCACATCCTTTTCATGCCCGCAGACAGAAATCCGGGACAGCACCGATGCTTCAATCCGCTCTTTTGAAGGGAGCTCTCTGCCTATCCGGTTCAGATTGCCGGCAAATTTTTCATATTCTCCGTTCATCATTGGCATTAAATTTAAAATTGTCTGGACATCACCTCCCGTATGGCTTTTCTGGCATGGTAGAGATTGCTTTTTATCCTGTCCGGAGTCATCCCGGTGATGGCGGAAACCTCATCAGTGCCAAGGCCTTCAAGCTCCTTCAGAACAAATGTGATGCGTTGTTTCGGCGTAAGCCTTGAAGCGGCGGCAAAGAATGTTGACCAGGTTTCCTGCAGCACCATCCTGTCTTCCGGCGAAATCTCAGCAGGAAGCAGACGGTCGGGCAGCCCGCCTGCATCGGAAAGCTCCAATCGGCTGAAGGGATGGGTGATGCGTCTTTTTCTGATGAAATCGATGCAAAGGTTGCATGTGATCCTGTATATCCATGTGGCAAAGGGACGGCGGCCGTCGTATGATGCGGCCTTTCTCCAGACCCTGATGAACACCTCCTGGGCAATGTCCTCCGCCTCAGATTCGTCACAGACTATCTTGAAAGCAGTCCGGAAGACCAGATCCCCGTAATTCCTGATGACAGACCTCAATGCCTCCTCGTCCCCGTCAGCGACAGACCGGGCCAGCACATTGTCCCGTATCTGCTGAACATCTGCGGCATTGTCGGATATATGTCTGTCCTGTTTCATCGGCAATCAGTTCTCCTTCAGCAGACAGGACAGCCTGAGGCTTTCCCTTTCTGCCGTCTTCACAATTAATACGAAAAAACGCCGCGAAAGTAAAAAGAAAAATCAACTGACATGCGAAAAAAATATCCCCATTGGGATGAAGTCATCTGGCGTCTGGGAAATCAAGACATGCCCTGTATAGGGATTCCGTTTCGGAAGGATTTTTTGTGTTGAAAATGATGATCTCTCCCGTATCAAGTCCCAAAAGCACGAAAGGGGGGTATTTCAGGTCCACATAAAGGCGGCAGGAGCCGAAACCTTCAATGCGGAAATGTCCTTTCTGGATGTTTCCCATCCCTATGCCGTTTGTCCGGACTTCAATCTCCGGCAGTGAGTCAAGGAGCTGCACGGAGCGGATGCTGCCGCGGTCCACCGTCACCCCGTATGAGCCGCTGATTTCAATCTCGTCTTCAGTGACCGCAATCCTCACCGGCCTTGACCAGGACCAGAGCATGATGCAGATGGCCACCATGAAGACAGCCACGACAATGATATGGACATTCGCTTTCTTCCGCTGCGTATTATGGTCATATTTCCGGAGCACTGCCGTCAGGACTATAACCCCGGCCATCATCGCAACTATACAAAGAGCCAGGGCAAGTGCCGGATGTCCCATAAAATAAGTGACATAGTACAGGACCGCACACGCCAGCCCGGTAACCGCCATTATCACCGCAGAACTTTTCCCGGCAGCCTTCATGTCCACCTTTTCCCTCTCCTGAGGTGTCATCAGCGAATAGAAAGAAATCAGCCCGGGCCATTTCATGGCCACAAGCCCGGCTGCAACAAGCAGAACCGCGATAATGAGTCCGATGTATATCATGGTGTAAAAATTGGTCAAGTAAATGATATTACAAACATTTTTTAAATATACTGCAAAATATACAAATTTATGCAACTTATAGACTGCAATTTTTACACATTTTATGCAGTGGTCAGGTTAAAAAATATTCCGCTATCTCCTTCATACGGGAAGACTGGGACACATGGAACGGGCAGCGGCGGTCACAGTGGCCGCAGGAGATACAGGCATCGGCCTTGACAGCAAGGCTTTGATAGTGGCTGACGGCAAGGCGGTCGCCGGCTTTTGCCAGGTCATAATATTTGTTGACGAGGCCGACATCGATGTGGCGGGGACAGGGCTGGCAATGGTTGCAATAGACACAGATGCCTTCGGCTTCGGAAGGAGTGAATGAGCCTATGACAGAATAGTCCCGTTCAGACGCCGGGGCATCAAGGAAGCCGAGGACATCATCAAGGTCTGCCATGTTGCGGACGCCCGGAAGGACGGTAAGCACACCGGGCTTGTCAAGGGCATACTGGATGCACTGGTACCTGCTCAAAGCCCTGTGGAATGGAGAAGTCCCGGCATCAAGGAGCTGTCCTCCGCTGAACGGCTTCATCACTGAGATCCCTACACCTTCAGCCTCACATCTGCGATAGAGGCGCATCCTTTCATCCGTACTTCCTTTGGCATAATCCCCGTGTCGCCAGTCGTAACCGGGATTGATGCTGAACATCAGCATGTCGATCATGCCCATGTCAAGCAATTTCTCAGCTATGGCAGGCGTATGGGTGGAAAGGCCGACATTGCGGACAATCCCCTGCTCCTTCAATTTCAGGATATGGTCAATGATCCCTTTGCCGCGGACCGCCTCCAGGTCCTCATCTTCGTCAAGGCAGTGGATGAAACCGAAGTCGATATAGTCAGTACGGAGCATCTTCATCTGCCATTCGACTGATTTCCTGATTTTTTCGGGATTTGTTGTCCAGCCGTAGCTCCCGGACTCATAGTTTGCGCCGAAATGTATCTGGAAAAGCGCCGAGGAGCGTTTTCCCGTCGCTGCAAGAGCATCCCCATACGGCGCAAACGGCTTTGAATCGCCTGCTGCCATGTCAAAGTAATTCACTCCCTTTTCAAGGGCATGCTCTACGGTTTCCTGTATTTCCTTTGCAGAGGACCCGCCTATCGAACTTGAACCGAGCCCGATCACGCTGATATCCTTTCCGCTTCTGATATTTTTCCTGTATTCCATAACAAACTGTGATGTTTTCCGTCAATACGACGGTGCAAATTTACATTCTTCTGTGCCTGTCCGTTGTATACGGATTACGGAAATTTTAATATTTTTGTTCATCTCAATTTGTTCTCCATGTCATGGCATCGCCGGCATGAACACAAAAATGGTTTAAAGGGCATTGAAATGGGAAATGCAGGAAAGGAAGCGGGTACCGTGCTGCACATCAAGAACATGGTGTGCAACAGGTGCATAATGGCGGTGGAAGGCTGCCTGAAACAGTCAGGGCTGCATCCGGCACATGTGGAACTCGGGACGGCGGTCATCAGCGAAGAACTGACAGACGAGATGCTCGGGAAGGTAAGGAATGCCTTGGAGGCGCTTGGATTTGAACTGATTGATGACAGGAAGTCGCTGCTGATAGAGCAGATACGCTCTGAAGTGATCAAGCTTGTGCACTATGGAGGCAACGGGCTGAAAGTGAACCTTTCCGAACATCTTTCATCGAAGCTGAACCGGGACTACAGCTCCCTGAGCAAGCTGTTTTCCGAAGTCACCGGCACCACGGTGGAAAAATATTTCATAGCACAGAAAATCGAGCGGGCAAAAGAGCTCCTGGCTTACGGAGAACTTAGCCTCAATGAGATAGCCGACATCCTCGGCTACTCCAGCTCGGCATATCTCAGCGCCCAGTTCAAAAGCGTCACAGGACTGACCCCCACGCATTTCAGGCAGATCGGGGAAAACCGCCGCAAGCCGCTGGACGAGGTATGAATCCGGCAAACCACCGGTCATGGTACAAAACTTATAAAATCCTTCCATAATTCCATAACGGTTTTTCTGCAGACTGAGGTAACTTTGCCGAAAACCGCCATGATACCGGAATAACAACCATTCCTGGCTGGCGGAAATCGGATAGAAAAGGAAATTGACTATGGCAGAAGACGGAAAAATCGTAAAAGATACATTCCCTGTCGTTGGCATGAGCTGCGCAGCATGTGCCTCGAGGGTTGAAAAGACTCTCGCCGGGCAGCCCGGAGTGCGGATGGCGGCGGTAAACTATGCGGCAGCGACCGTTAAAGTGGAATATGACAGGACAGAATGCACTGCGGAATCACTGCAGAAGGCGGTGCAGGATGCCGGATATGACTTGCTTGTACAAAAGGACGGCAATGCGGCGGACGAGGCGGAGAAGGCGCATGACGAAAGGTATGCCCAACTGAAATCCAGGACAATCTGGGCGATAGTGCTTTCGATGCCGGTGGCGGTCATCGGGATGTTTTTCATGGACATGCCTTACGCTGAATATATAATGTGGGCGCTGTCCACTCCTGTGGTTTTCTGGCTCGGAAGAGGATTCTTCATCAGCGCATGGAAACAG
Source organism: Candidatus Cryptobacteroides merdavium (assembly GCA_017694755.1). Taxonomy (GTDB): domain Bacteria; phylum Bacteroidota; class Bacteroidia; order Bacteroidales; family UBA932; genus Cryptobacteroides; species Cryptobacteroides merdavium. The sequence goes on along the minus strand of JADIMO010000044.1, from coordinate 5,450 downwards.
CTCAGACACCGCACAGCCAATATGGATACCCTTGTGGCCAACAGTACAGGCATCGCATACCTGTTCAGCGTGTTCAACATGCTTTTCCCTGAATTCTGGCTTTCCCGAGGCATCGAACCTCATGTCTATTTCGAGGCTTCGAGCGTGATAATAGCCTTCATCCTCTTGGGAAGGCTGATGGAGGAAAAAGCCAAAGGAAACACATCAGACGCGATAAAGAAACTGATGGGACTGCAGCCCAAGACCGTGACGGTGATATCAAGGGGGAACAATTGTCCTATGGAATATATGGAAATTCCCGTCGGGGCAGTCAGGCCTGGAGACATCATAGCCGTAAAGCCTGGTGAAAGGGTGGCTGTGGACGGCACCGTAACGGAAGGCAGTTCATATGTGGACGAAAGCATGCTGAGCGGGGAACCTGTGCCGGTGGCAAAACGGAAGGACTCGAAAGTCTTTGCCGGGACAATAAACCAGAAAGGCAGCTTCAGGTTCCGTGCAGACAAGGTGGGGACAGACACCCTCCTGTCGAAAATTATAGCAATGGTCCAGGATGCACAGGGCAGCAAGGCCCCGGTCCAGAAACTCGTTGACAGGATAGCCGCCGTCTTCGTGCCTGTCATAATGGGAATCGCTCTCCTCTCATTCATCCTGTGGGCAGTTCTTGACGGAGAAAACGGAGTGACACACGGACTTCTGGCAATGGTGACAGTGCTGATAATAGCGTGTCCGTGCGCACTCGGACTGGCCACCCCGACAGCCATTATGGTCGGCATCGGGAAAGGGGCAGAAAACGGCATACTTATCAAGGATGCTGAAAGCATAGAGACCGCCAGGAAGATAGACACTGTGGTCCTGGACAAGACAGGGACAGTGACCGAGGGCCGTCCTGAAGTGACACATCTGATATGGTCCCTTCCTGAAGCTCCATCCTGGTCTGACATCATGAAAAGGGAGGCCGATTCCGCCTCGGGAGCACAAGATACAAAGGTGTCCCGGGAAACATATCTCAAGAACATATTCTTCAGCCTGGAAAAACTGTCCGAACATCCTCTGGCCGAGGCGGTTGTCAAATATCTGAAAGACTCGTCGGAAGTCAGTGTGAAGGAATTTGAAAGCATCACCGGGGAAGGCGTCACAGGTGTCTGCGAAGGAAGCAGATATTTTGCCGGAAACCTCAGACTGATGAAAAAGAACGGAATCAGCATCAGCCCCGACCTGTCACAGAAGGCTGAGGAACTTACGGCTGAGGCCAGGACAGTGATCTGGTTCTCGGACGAAAAGAGTGCCCTGGCTTTGGCTGCTGTCACTGACAGGGTAAAGGAAAGCTCCATCAGGGCTGTCCGCACTCTTCAGGATGAAGGAATCGAGGTATACATGCTAACCGGTGACAATGAGGCGACGGCAGCAGCCGTGGCGGCACAGGCCGGCATAAGGCACTTCAAGGCCGGTGTCCTGCCACAGGACAAGGCCGGGTTCATCCGCAATCTGCAGCAGAAAGGCAGGAAAGTCGCCATGGCAGGTGACGGGATCAACGACAGCGCAGCCCTTGCCCAGGCGGATCTCGGCATTGCAATGGGAGGCGGAAGCGACATTGCAATGGATGTGGCGGGGGTGACCATAATATCCTCTGACCTGAGCAAGATCCCTGAGGCACTGAGGCTTTCCCGCCTGACTGTCCGCACCATCAGGCAGAATCTCTTCTGGGCATTCATCTACAATATGATTGGCGTGCCGATAGCAGCCGGCATCCTCTATCCGGTCAACGGCTTCCTGCTCAATCCTATGATAGCCGGGGCGGCAATGGCCTTCAGCAGCGTCAGCGTCGTCAGCAACAGCCTGAGGCTGAAACGGAAGAAGCTGGATGCCGCCACTCCCCTGTCCGGCAGGAAAAAAGACAAGGAGAATTCATCAGAAACCTCGGACTATGGATACAATACGGACTCATGCCTGACAAATGACAGTTGTCACAAAGAAATAAATGGAAAATCTTCAGACATGACAACAGAAAACGGGATTGACCGGTGCCGGACTCAAAATGCCGGATATGGTGAAAACTATGAAACTGCTGACAAGGAAAAGGAAAAAAAGACTGAATACAAAGACATTAAAAAGGAGAAAATCATGAAAAAGGAATTCACAGTGGAAGGAATGATGTGCAACCATTGCCGCATGCATGTCGAAAAGGCCCTTAACAGACTCGAAGGAGTCAATGCGACAGTAACCCTCGAACCGCCTGTGGCAACAGTTGAATTCACCGGCGGCCGGGAATACACCCTGGAAGAGCTCCAGAAACAGGTGTCGGAAGAGGCCGGAGACTATAACCTGAAATAGGGAAAACGGTGTGCCGGCACATCGCGACATGATGATTGCCTTGAATGAGGTCCAGTAAAAGCTCACCCACGGAAACAGGCAGGTAAAAAATACCCGAAAGTGCAAGTCGGGACATCATAAAATCCTTAAAAGTAGGTATTGCCGGACAGCTCCATGCCCTGTACATTTGCAAAAGAAAAACAGAAACATTGTTCATTTCAGATGCAGGTGCTGAAGGAAGACATACGGAGTCAGGTATTGGCAGCTGCCCGGCAGCAATTCCGGCAGAAGGGATATTCAAAAACTTCCATGCGCGAAATAGCCGTGTCGGCAGGTGTTGTGGCCGGGAATATCTACAACTATTTCACGGGCAAGGACGGGCTGTTCCGCGAGGTGGTCCGTCCGGTTCTGTGTGCCCTGGAAGCAATGCTGCAGGAACACCATGGCATACGAGGTGAGGATATCATGGCGATGCGGTCAGAGAAGTATCTGAAATCCTGCATAGACGAATATGTCTCACTGATGAACAGGCACCGCGAACTGATGGAGATCCTCCTGTTCCGCGCTCAAGGCTCTTCTCTGGAGCATTTCCGGGAAGATTATACCGACCGTTCAACAGAGGTGGTCAAAGTGTGGTTCGCAACCATGCAGCAGAAGCACCCGGAAATCAATACGGCAGTGTCTGATTTCATTATTCATCTGCATACGGTATGGATGTTCACGATGTTTGAGGAATTGCTGATGCATTCAGTACCGGAACAGGAAATGGAAGCCATTCTGCACGATTACATCTTATTTGAAATCCAGGGCTGGAGGGCAATCATCCAAATATGAGAGAAAGACTATGTACATACGGACGAACAGCCACAACAAGACGGCTGGCAAGGAGGAAATCTTTACGGAGGTTTCCTCCTTTTTTTATGAACAATTCTGAATATCGTTCACTTTTGCCCGGCTTTCCCACATTCGGCAAAACAGGCAACTCCCCATGCTGCACGCAATCGGAATATTCACAATCAAACAACAGCATATAAAATGAAACAGGAACACAAATTTGAGAACATTGTAGCGGAAACATTGTTTATTCCGCTGTACATGAGAGCGAAAGAAAGCCGCCGGGAACATCCCATTCTGAATGACATGGCAGCGGAACAGTTGGCGGACAGCCTGGAATACGATTACTCCCGATTCGACGGGGCAAAGCTGAGCGAAGTGGGCTGTGTGGTGCGCGGCTGGTATTTTGACCGGGCGGTAAAACGCTTCATCGACACTCATTCCCGCCCGGTCGTCGTAAATGTGGGCTGCGGCCTGGATACCCGTTTCCAGCGTATCGGAGGTAAGAAAGCCTTCTTCTATGATTTGGACTTGCCGGAGGTCATTACGCTGCGCCGGGAGTTGATGCCGGAACAGCCGGGCAATGTCTATATCGCGGCATCCCTGCTGGAAACCGGCTGGATGGACGACCTCCGCCGCAAGCATCCAGATGCGGAATTTATCTTCATCGTGGAAGGAGTGCTGATGTATTTTTACGAGAAGCAGGTAAAAGAATTCCTGCATCATGTGGCTAGCCGTTTCGGTGGCGGAGAATTGTGGTTTGACGTGTGCGGCACAATGATGAGCCGTCACGGAGTGAAGCCAGATTCGCTCCGCAAACACGAGGCACAGATCCGTTCCGGATTGAGTGACGGGCATCTGGTGGAAAGTTGGGAGCCGGCCTTGAGGCTCATTGAGCAGGCCAACTACATGAAGTTCTTCCGTCCGCGCTGGGGCTTCTTTTTCGGACAGATATTGGGGCGAATGACGCGACTGTGCTACAAGTTCAGCTCATTGCTCGGATATGAGATCAAATGCAGGCCGGATGCATGAGTGATTGAAAACGCAGTTTCAAATAATTTCTATTACAATGGATAAACTGATTCTATTACAATGGATAAACTGAATAAGAAAAAAGGTCTGTCCCGGTTGTTCGAAATAGCGGGAGAAAAGAAAGGGCTGCTTATACTGGCGGGAATACTCTCGGCAGGCAGTGCTGTATGTATGCTTGTGCCCTACTGGGCGGTTTATGAAATTTTGAAAGAATTGCTGACGCATGGAGGAAATCCCGCCGATTCGGACGGAGCCGCCATGATACGCTGGGGCTGGATAGCGTTTGGAGGACTTGCCGGCGGACTGGTATTGCTTTATGCTGCCCTGATGTCTTCTCATACTGCGGCCTTCCGGATTCTTTACGGGCTGCGAGTCCGCCTGTCGGAACATATCGGCAGGCTTCCGTTGGGGTATCTGAACAACACTTCCACCGGAGCCATCAAGAAAACAATGGACCAGAACATCGAAAAGATAGAAGGGTTCATTGCCCATACCATTCCGGACTTGGTGAATGTGGTGGCCACTGTAGCGGTGATGCTGATTATCTTCTTTTCGCTGGATGCGTGGCTGACGGCCGTATGCCTGACGGTCGTAGCGGTCAGTCTGTTTCTTCAATTCTCCAATTTCATGGGCAAAAGGGCAAGGGAGTTTATGGGCATCTATTACGATGCGCAGGAAAAGATGAGTGCATCCGCCGTGCAGTATGTGAGGGGGATGCCCGTTGTCAAGATTTTCGGGCAGAGTGTCCGTTCGTTCCGTCAGTTCAATGCCGAAATCCAGGCATACAAGACCTTTGCCTTAAAGTGTTGCGACACCTACCAGAACGGAATGATAGCCTTTACGGTTCTGCTCAATTCGATGGTGACATTCATTCTCCCCATGGGCATTTTGCTGATGCAAGCTAATCCTCAGTCGTTGTCATTGGCGGCGGTATGGTTGTTCTTCATCATCATGGGGCCCGGTATGGCTTCTCCCGTCTATAAACTGACATTCTTGGGAGGTAACACGCGTGATATTGATGAAGGTGTAAAGCGCATCGACCGCATCTTGGAAAAGAAACCGATAGCGGAACCGGAGTGCCCGCAGGTGCCTGCATCCTACGATGTGGAGTTCCGCCATGTGTCATTCTCCTACGAAAACACGGAGCAGGGAACACGGACAGAAGCCTTGCGCGATGTCAGCTTTATAGCACCGCTGGGGAAAATAACCGCTCTTGTCGGCCCGTCAGGAAGCGGCAAATCAACGGTTGCCAACCTGATACCCCGGTTCTGGGA
>JADIMO010000043.1 GCA_017694755.1 Candidatus Cryptobacteroides merdavium | reverse complement strand
TGCCTAAAAGACCTCTTTGCAAAACCTAACTGCAATATTGTCAATGAACTGGATGGTTCTACCGAACCTACTTTGTTTTAATTGTTAAACGTTTTAATAACTAGTCCGGAATTTTACCGGACACGAGTGTGATATGTTCATTATTCCGAAACAACGGTTTCCGAAATGGCTGTTTCGGAAACCGTTGTCTTGATTTTTGCACCAAAGCCTTAATCTTTGTGCCTGAGTCCAATTTTTTGCGTCAGTGTCCTATTCTTTGCACCAGCGATCGAGCCAGCGGAAGTATTCGCGGTGCCAGTAGAGGGCGTTCTGGGGCTTGAGAATCCAGTGGTTCTCGTCGGGGAAGATGATGAGGCGGGACGGGACGCCCATGAGCTGGGCGGCGTTGTAGGCGGCCATGCCTTCATCGACGGGGACACGGAAGTCCATGCCGCCGTGGGTGACGAGGATAGGGGTGTCCCACGCGGTGACGAGCTTGTGCGGTGAGTTGGCATAATGCCTTACGGCTTTCGGTGCATTGCTCCAAGGGGAGCCGCCCTGACGGATGCCGCCGAAGGTTTCGCCGTCACCTTTCGGGCCGACAGGGCTGTCCGGGGTACCGGCAAGCGGATCGGCTTCGTATTCATGAAGGCCGCCGTTGTCCCAGTTGGCGAACCACATTTCTTCGGTGGTCATGTACATGTGCTCTTCGTTGAAGATGCCGGCGTGGGCGATGAATGCATCGAAGGTGTTCTGATGAACGCCTGCCAGATAGTAGACGGAATAGCCTCCGTAACTGGCTCCGCAGGCTGCCATTTTGCCGATGTACGGTTCGGATTTGACGGCTCGGGCTGCTGACAGGTAGTCCTGGATGTTCAGTCCGCTGTAGTCACCGGAGATCTGTTCGGTCCATTCCTGGCCGAAGGCGGTGGTGCCGCGCCTGTTCGGGAGCACGACGACATAGCCCTGGTCGGCCATCAGCCTGTGGTTCCATCTGTATGACCATCCCTGGCTCAGTGAACTCTGCGGACCGCCGAGGCAGATGAGGATGGACGGGTATTTCTTTGTCGCATCAAAGTTTGAAGGATATATGACCCAAGTGAGCATGTCCTTGCCGTCGACGGTTCTGATGTGGCGGGCTTCTGTCAACGGTTCGTCAAGGGATGCAAGGATATCCTTGTTTTCAGAAGTTACAGCGCGGTATGTGACAGGTGTGCCGATTACAGGGCAGGTGCCTTTCAGCGGGGTGCTCGCCTCGGCGTCTCCGTACATGACAGGTGCCTGTCCCCGGAGGTTCATATCCCGGCTGCCGGCAGGTGTTCCGGTTGATGCAGGGGCGGATTGGGACGGGGATTCGCCGATGGTGATTGCCACTATTTCGTCCGGGAAATTCATGCTGCACCATGTGGTGAGCAGGGTGGTGTCTGATATATGGAACGGCGAGCCGAAGTCGTACCAGAGGTCTTCGCCGGTTATCCTTTCTATAATGGCCGTATCTTCGGCGGAAGCGTCTGTCACATCAGCCCTGAAAATGCCCTGAATTCCCTCCGCAAGGGAGTTGAAATAGATATATCTGGAGTCGGGGCTCCATACCGGTCCTGCGACATTGTATTTGAATCCGCTGGTCAGTTCCCTCACATTTGCGGAGACGATTCCTGCGTCCCCGACGGAAACCGCTGAACCACTGGCCGTGGCGGCATTGTCACCGACGGACTTGGTGATGTCCGCCACCATAAGCCTCTGCCTGTCGGCCTCATAGCCGTCCCTTTCCATGCTCACCCAGCAGAGCCTGGTCCCGTCCGGTGACCATACGGGGTCGGTGTCATATCCGCCTTTCATGTCTATGACGGAAGTATTTCCGGTGGCCACTTCATAGAGATAGATTTCCGTGTTGGTGGAAAATGCGTATTTTTTTCCGGTGAGCTTCCGGCATGAATAGGCTATGTATTTTCCGTCAGGGCTCCAGTCGAGCTGCCCGATGCCGCCGAAAGGCTCTGTCGGGAGCTCGTATATTTCCTTTTCCCCGGCCAGGATGTCCACGGATGATTCCTTTGTCACACAGCCTTTCCCGGCCTTGCCGAATGCCGCTTTGGAGATGAAGGTATGCGGTATGTCCTGCACCCAGTGGTCCCAGTGCCTGTACATCAGGTCATCGGCTGAGATTGCGGACGATTTGTCAATGTCCGGATAAAGGTCGGACGGCTTTTTCTGGGCGCTCTGCACGGTGCTCACATACATCACCTTGCTCTGGTCCGGGGACAGCTTGAATTCGCTGATTCCGGCAGGGATGTCGCTCACCTTTACGGCCTTGCCAAGCCTGAACGAGCCCGGTTCCCCTTTGATGGATGCAGTCCATATCTGTCCGTCCTGCAGGTACATTATGTGCTTCCCGTCATTGCTCCACCTTGCATTGCTGAAGCTTTTCCCGGAACGGGTCAGCTGCTGCCTTCCGCTGCCGTCGGCATTGCAGATATAGAGGTTGGTGCATGACCTGTTTTCCTTTATTGAGGTGTATGACACTCCATATAATATCCATTTCCCGTCAGGTGATACCTGCGGGTCGGAAAGCCTGCCGAAGGAAAGAAGCACGTCAGGGGTCATTGCCCTGTCTTTCACATTGATTTCCGGTTTCCCGATGTATTCACTTTTCGTTTTCTTTTCATTTTTCATGTTGTCGATGCCTTTTTCTGTAAACCCTGTCATTACATCAATGACTGCAAGGATGATTATGAGCAGAAGTATGATTGCCCCTGCTCCCGATGCTGCCTTTTTCTTGTTTTTCATCTTATTTCTGTTTTGCATATATTTCAAGTGTGCCGGCTGCCCTGCGGGCAATTTCTTGTCTGATGTCTTCTGGCGACAGCACTTCTATCCTCGGACTGAGCCTGAACAGTTCCATGACAAGACTTTCGTCAGGACAGGCAAATATAGAAAATGTCACGGAATCCCCGTCCGAGGAAATGATTCTCTGACTCCTGTGAAGCGGCAGGTCACTGATGTATCTTGCTTCCTTGCCGGATGTCCTGAATATGATTTCTTCCGGCTTTCCCGACGGCAGGTATACGCCGAAGCTTGTGGCGAAAAGGGCGTCCACATCGAAGCCATGGGGCATGCTGAAACGGTTTTCAGTGGATTTCATCTCCGTTATCCTGTCCATCCCGTAGACCCTCAGCTGCTGTCTTTCAATGCAGAATGCCACGATGTACCATCTGCGCAGATTTTCTTTCACGGCGTATGGCCGCAGTGTGTATTCTGAAATGTCGCTTCCGGTGTATTTGCGGTAACCTATCACTATCTCCCTGTTTTCAAGTATGGCATCCATGACTTCCGCGAGATATTTGTGGCCAGACGGTATGTCCTCCACCGAAACCCGTCCCGAAAGCCGTTCCTTGCCCAATGAGAGCATGTTGTTGACTGTAAATGTGTTGACCAGCCATGCGGATGCGGCATTTTCGTCCGATACATCATCAGAGTAGCGGATGAAATATTTCTTCGTGCTCCTGTCACATTCGATTCTTATGTTGAATATCTCCTCGATGGCTTCCCTGTGGTTGTTGAATGACCTTCTGGCATACGGGGAGCCGAAACGGTTTTCCCAGCGGACGGAAAGTTCCTTGAGGTCAAGGCCTCTCTGTCCCGCCCGGATGAATGTCTGGATCAGCCAGATGTATTTCTGAAGAAGTTCTGTTACCATTGTTTTTCAGCTGATTTTGCTGTAGTCCCGTATCTGGTATTTCTCCTTTTTCAGTTCGGACCTCAGTATGGCGTTCCGGTCCGATGACAGTGTCGGGTCGGCGGCAAGCACGGATTCGGCGCACTGTCTTGCATCGTTGAGTATCAGCCCGTCCTTTGCGAGCGAGGCTATGTTGAGGCTTACCGGAAGCCCGCTCTGCTGGGTGCCTTCAAGGTCTCCCGGACCGCGCATCTTCATGTCTTCTTCGGCAAGTTCGAATCCGTTTTCCGTGGCGCACATCAGCTCTATCCTGTGTTGCGACTCTTTGCTGAGCTTATGCCCTGTCATTAGGACGCAGTATGACTTTTCCGAACCTCTTCCCACCCGTCCACGGAGCTGGTGGAGCTGGCTCAGACCGAATCTTTCCGCACTTTCGATGACCATGACCGAGGCGTTCGGCACATCCACGCCCACTTCTATCACCGATGTCGCGACAAGGATGTCTGCCCTGCCTGCGGCAAATGCGTCCATGTTGAATTTCTTGTCCTCATTGCTCTGCTGCCCGTGCACTATGGCCGTCCTGTAGGGCGGGAAGGGGAATGCCTGGACAATCTGTTCATAGCCGTTTTCAAGGTTCTTGTAGTCCATCTTCTCGCTTTCAAAAATGAGAGGGTAGACCACGAATATCTGTCTTCCGATGGCTATCTGGTCTTTCATGAACTTGAAAAGGGCCGGACGCCTCCCTTCTGTGGCGTGCATTGTCAGCACTGGTTTCCTTCCCGGAGGCAGTTCGTCTATCACAGAGACATCGAGGTCTCCGTACAGGGTCATGGCAAGTGTCCTCGGAATAGGTGTGGCAGTCATTACGAGCACATGCGGCGGCAGTCCGCAAGAAGACTTTCTCCAGAGCTTCGACCTCTGTTCCACCCCGAAGCGGTGCTGTTCGTCTATGACTGCAAGCCCGAGGTTGCTGAAGACCACATTGTCTTCCAGAAGGGCATGGGTTCCCACTATGATGCCGATGGAGCCGTCTTCCAGTCCGGCATGGATTTCCCTCCGTTCAGCCGTCCTGCTGCTGCCGGTGAGCAGGGCCACCTTCACTCCTGTCGGACCGAGATATTTTGAAATGTTCTTGTAATGCTGCTGTGCAAGGACTTCCGTCGGGGCCATGATGCAGGTCTGGTATCCGTTCCCGATGGCTATCAGTGCGGTGAGCACGGCCACCATTGTCTTTCCGCTGCCCACATCCCCCTGGAGCAGCCGGTTCATCTGATGGCCGCTCTTCATGTCGTTCCGGATTTCTGTTATCACCCTCTTCTGTGCCCCGGTGAGCGGGAAGGGGAGGGAATTGTAGCACAGGTTGAACGGCTCGCCCACTTTGGGCATCTTTATGCCGTGCTCACCTCTGCTGCGGATGTATTTCTGCTTCAGCAGAGATAGCTGGAGATAGAAGAGTTCCTCGAATTTCAGCCTGTATCTGGCTTTCGCCAATGCGTCCTGGTCCTTCGGGAAATGGATGTTCCGCAATGCGAAATGTATTGGGACAAGCCCCTTTTCTTTCAGAATGTATTCAGGGAGGGATTCCCTTATGTCGGGGAGGCATGCGTTGAGGGCTGCCGCTTGCATCTTGTTCATGGCCTTGGCTGTTATGCCTCCGTTTTTCAGCTTTTCAGTGCTGGTGTATATGCCGGTCATGCTCCCCGCCGTGATGAATCCGTACACTGTTTCCCCCGCTGCTTTTCCGGAGCCGGCGGATTTTTGCGCGTCCGATGTCTGAGGCACTTCGTCCACCTCGGGATGGACCATGTTCACCCTTCCCTTGAAATATGAAGGCTTGCCGAAAAATATGAATTCCTTTCCCGGGACAAGCTTTTCATACATCCATTTTATCCCTTTGAAAAATACCAGCTCCATCTGCCCGCCAGCATCCGCCACGAGCACCGACATTCTTTTTATAGTGTTGAATTTCAGCTGATGCGCCCCTGCTGACCCTTCTGTCCCCACCTGCCGTGCACGGCCTTCGTCAGCCGTCATTCCCATGTGTCGTGCTTCCTGCCCTGCATTCAAGGCACTCTCTGAAACCGCGCCGTCCGGAGCCATTCCCATCTGCGGGTAATCCATCGACACCGGCCCTGCGGCACCGAACAGTTCCCGCGCCATCACCTTTGCCTGTATCTGTACATAGGCCATGTCCGGCACTATGGCCGATATCGGGATTATCGTGCTTCTGTCTATGTACCTGAATGGATACAGCCGTATCAGGTCTCCGAAAGTGTCCACTCCCAGTTCCCTGTGCAGCAGTTCTGCCCTTCTCGGCCCCACCCCCGGCAGATATTTTATTTCCGTGTCAGTTGCGCTTTTTCCCATGATGTATGCAAAAATACGAAGAATTTGATGATTATCCGCATGGATTGTCCAAAAGTCACCGGACTGTCAAGAATTTTCAGATTGGAGAAAACTGTAACATTTTCTTTATAAAATTTGCTATTTTTGCAGATTAAAAGTTAAAAATATATGGCAAAGAAATTGGTCGTGGGGATAACCCAGGGAGACGGGAACGGAATCGGATACGAGGTCATCATCAAGGCTCTGGCGGATGAGCGTATGCTGGACATCTGCACTCCGGTCATCTACGGGTCTTCAAAGGTGTTCGGGTTCTACCGGAAACAGTTACACAATATCGAACAGATAAACACCAATGTCATCACTTCCGCAAAGGATGTGCACCAGAAACGGGTGAATATTGTCAACTGTCTGCCGGACAATGTGTTCGTCGAGCCGGGACAGCCTACGCCGGAATCTGCGAAGTCGGCGATGACTGCCCTTAAATGCGCTGTGGACGATATCCGCAACGGATATATCGACGTGCTGGTGACGGCGCCGATCAACAAGCGGGCAATGGTGAGCGAAGGGTTCGGATATACGGGACATACTGAATATCTGGAACATGAGTTCGGAGTCGAGGAAGGACTTATGATTATGGTTTGCGACCAGCTGAAGGTGGCTGTGGTCACCGGGCATATCCCGTTGAAGGAAGTGCCTCAGAGGTTGTCTTCCGAATTGATACTTAAGAAGCTGCGCATCATGAAGGCTTCCCTGCAGAGGGACTTCGGCATCATCGCCCCGAAGATTGCGGTGCTCGGGCTGAATCCGCATTGCGGGGACGGCGGGCTTCTCGGAGACGAGGAACAGTCCATCATCCTGCCGGCAGTCAAGGCTGCAAATGAGGAAGGCATCCTTGCATTCGGGCCTTATTCTCCTGACGGGTTCTTCGGACTGGGCAACTACAGCCGCTTCGACGCCACACTGGCGATGTATCATGACCAGGGACTCAGTCCGTTCAAGGCCTTGGCGTTCGAACTGGGAGTGAACTATACCGCAGGGCTTCCTATTGTCAGGACTTCTCCGGACCACGGCACTGCATACGACATGGCCGGCAGGGACATGGCGGATCCTCGCTCTATGATGTCGTCAATATACACGGCCATCGACATATACAACAACAGGGTTGCATACGATGAACTGCAGGCCGGAAAGATGGAAGTGAGACAGCCTGAGCAGAATGTCCGTCAGGACAAAGGCAGGATCATAGAGTGAGACCTCCGATTTTCATCTACACTGACGGTTCCTCCAGGGGCAATCCCGGCCCCGGGGGCTATGGCGTGGTGCTGAAATGTGCCGGACGGGAAATGGAACTTTCCGGAGGCTATTCGCTCACCACCAACAACAGGATGGAGCTGCTTGCCGTCATCCGCGGCCTCGAGGCAGTGAAATGGAAGAATGCCGAGATCCATGTGTGGAGCGATTCTTCCTATGTGGTGAATGCAGTCAACAAGGGATGGCTTGCAGGCTGGGAGAAAAAGGGCTTTGCCAAGGTGAAGAATCCAGATCTGTGGCAGCGTTTTCTGTCCATTTATCGGCAGCACAGGGTGACTTTCCATTGGATCAAGGGCCATGCGGGCCATCCGGAGAATGAAAGGTGCGATGCCCTGGCTGTGGCTGCTGCCGTTTCTCCGGGGTTGCTTCCGGATACCGGATATGCGGAACAGGATCAGTCCGGCCTGATGTGAATGCATTTGTGTGGCCGGACTTGAGGCCGGCTGCAAAAGAATATGGTCATAAAACATTGTAGTTATGGACGGAAATGCAATCAGCAGACCTTCGGTCACGGTGATTGTCCCCGTGTATAATGCGGCGGCAACACTGGAGCGGTGTGTGGAGAGCATCCTCGCCCAGTCATTCCGGGATTTTGAACTTCTTCTGGTGAATGACGGCAGCACGGATGCTTCAGTGAGGATATGCCGGGAATATGAACGGAAAGATCCGCGCGTGCGTGTCCTGTCGCAGCCGAACAGGGGAGTGTCGGCTGCAAGGAACCTGGGACTTGACAATGCTTCGGGAAAGTTCGTGGCGTTCTGCGACAGTGATGACAGTGTCAAGGATTTCTGGCTTTCCTCCATGATGTCCGTTTCAGGAAAGGCTGGGCTTGTGGTATGCGGGTACAACATCCACAGAACTGAACCTGAAGGATGGGCATCGCATACTCTCGGGCATACGGAGATTTTTACTGATGACGATGTCCTTCTCGAAACTCTTCTAAGGGAAAGACTGCTCCAGTTCGTATGGAACAAGCTTTTCAATCTGGACATCATAAGGGAGGCAGGGCACAGGTTCGAAGAGTCTTTCAGTATTTTCGAGGATGAATATTTTGTGCTCGGTTATATAAGGCATATAGGCAAGGTGATATGCATTCCCGAATGCGGGTATGACTACCGTTTTCCGCCTGACTTCATGAAAAAATATGACTTCGGGATAGATGCCTTCAGAAAGGTGGTGGAACTCATATATGAAATAGCGGGAACTTCTTCCGGAAAGCTGCGGCTGCCTTCAATCGTGTACTGGTACAAGGTAGCATTGGGCAGATATGCCCTTTCACATACTTTCGAGGAGACGCGTGAACATATTGAATTTGCCCGCAGACTGGCCTCCTCTTTTCATGACGGGCTGCTCAATCACATAATGCTCAGGATATTCCCTATGCATGCAGTTTATCTGATATTGCGGCAGCAGGCACGCATGATAAAATGAAAAGGTCTGAATGCAATGCCGGAATTTTGAATATTGTCGCAGAATTCTTAATTTTGGAAATTACGTGATACCAAACTCATGATATGAAAGGAATCGTATTGGCAGGAGGGTCGGGCACCCGGCTCTATCCTATTACAAAGGGCGTGAGCAAGCAGCTCCTTCCCATCTATGACAAGCCTATGGTGTATTATCCCATGTCGGTGCTTATGCTTGCCGGGATAAGGGAAATACTTTTGATTTCCACTCCGGCGGACCTTCCCGGTTTCAAGAGGTTGCTGGGCGACGGCTCCGACTATGGGGTGAGTATTTCATTTGCGGAACAGCCGAGCCCGGACGGACTCGCGCAGGCATTCATAATCGGGGAGGAATTCATCGGTGACGACAGTGTCTGCCTGGTCCTGGGAGACAACATCTTTCATGGAGCGGGGCTTACGGAACTTCTGACAGAAGCGGTGAGAATGGCTGAAGAAGAAAGCAAAGCTACTGTGTTCGGATATTGGGTGGACGATCCTGAGCGCTATGGAGTTGCCGAGTTTGACAGCCGCGGCAACTGCCTTTCCATAGAAGAAAAGCCGGAGCATCCGAAGTCCAACTATGCCGTGGTCGGGCTTTATTTCTACCCTAACAAGGTCGTGGAGATAGCAAAGGGCATTAAGCCGTCTGCGAGGGGAGAGCTTGAGATAACCTCGGTGAACCAGCGTTTCCTTGAAGACGGGGAGCTGAAGGTCCAGACGATGGAGAGAGGCTTTGCATGGCTTGACACGGGCACACACGACTCTCTTGCCGACGCCTCGATTTTCGTGGAGGTGATAGAGAAAAGGCAGGGTCTGAAGATAGCCTGCCTTGAAGGCATAGCCTACAGGAACGGCTGGATAAGCGAGGAGAAGATGCGCGAGATAGCGGCTCCGATGCTCAAGAACCAGTACGGGCAGTATCTGCTGAAAGTGATAGACGAGGTGAAACGCACCGTAAAGGCAAATCTTGATTGAGACATGGAAATCATAAGAACTGAAATTGAAGATGTGGTCATCATTGAGCCGCGTCTTTTCAGGGATGGGAGGGGATATTTTTTCGAATCCTGGTCCGAAAGGGATTTCAATGAAAAGGTGAGGAAGGTAAGGTTTGTGCAGGACAATGAGAGCAGGTCGTCATACGGCGTGCTCAGGGGACTGCATTTCCAGAAACCTCCTTATGCCCAGAGCAAGCTGGTACGTGTGCTCAGCGGTGCTGTTCTGGATGTCGCTGTGGATATCAGGCGCGGTTCCCCGACTTTCGGAAAGCATGTGGCGGTGGAGCTGAGCGGGGAAAACCACCGGCAGCTCTTTATCCCGCGCGGGTTTGCCCACGGATTTGCCGTCCTGACCGACGATGTAGTGTTCCAGTACAAGTGCGACAGTTTCTATGCCCCTCAGAGCGAGGGTGCCCTTGCCTGGGATGATCCGGATCTCGGGATAGACTGGCGCATCCCGGCCGGCAGGGTGCTTCTTTCCGAGAAGGACAGACATCACTGCCGCCTGAAGGATGCCGAGTGGCTTTTTGACTATGGAACAGACTATTATGCAGATGTCCGATAAACACCGGACTTCGCTTTTGAAGGCAGTTTCGGGATACTTTGCGGACAATCATTCAGAATGATATTCAGACGAAGATATGAACATACTTGTGACAGGTGCCAACGGACAGCTCGGAAATGAGCTCAGGCTTGTTTCAAAGGGAAGCCGGGACAGATACATATTCACCGATGTGAATGAAGTGCAGGGAGCGGAGACGGTGCATCTCGACATAACCGACAGGGAAGCGGTGGAAGACGCCGTGGCGGGAAGATGGCCCGTTTCGGAAAAGATTGACATGGTCATCAACTGCGCCGCATATACGAATGTGGACAGGGCCGAGGACGATGCTGCCGTTGCGGACCTCCTCAATGCGGAGGCCCCGGGATATATCGCCGATGCCGTAAAGAAGAACGGAGGCTTCATGGTACATGTCTCGACGGACTATGTGTTCGGAGGAAACCTGAACAACACCCCATGCAGGGAGGATGAGCCGGCCAATCCGACAGGAGTCTACGGCAGGACAAAGCTCCGTGGGGAGCAGAACATTACCGCATCTGGATGCCGCCATATAATATTGCGTACGGCATGGCTCTACAGCGGGTTCGGCAAAAATTTCCTGAAGACGATGCTCTCGCTTACGGCTTCACGTCCGGAACTGAAGGTGGTATTTGACCAGACAGGTACCCCGACATACGCAAGGGACCTTGCCAGGGCAATATATGAAATTGTCGAAAACCGGAAATTCGATGGTAATGAGGGCATATATCATTATTCGGATGAGGGGGTGTGTTCATGGTATGACTTTACGAAGATGATAGCCGAATATTCAGGACATTCCTCATGCAATGTCCTTCCGTGCCACAGCGACGAGTTTCCGAGCAAGGTCCGGAGACCGAGCTATTCCGTGCTTGACAAGACGAAGATCAAGGCGACTTTCGGAGTTGCAGTGCCTTATTGGACAGATGCTCTCAGGGAATGCCTTGAAAAGATCCGCTCCGGGGAAGAGGCATGACCTTCTGACCGGTTCATTCAGGAAACATTCAATTCAGAACAGAAATATGAAATTCAGGAGAAATATAATGGTCACCGGCGGGGCCGGTTTCATTGGAAGCCATGTGGTCCGCCTATTTGTCACGAAATATCCGCAATACAGGATAATAAATGTGGACAAGCTTACATATGCGGGCAACCTTGCCAATCTGAAGGACATCGAGGATTGTCCGAACTATGTGTTTGAGAAGACGGACATCTGCGATTTCGACTCGATCCTCTCCCTGATGAAGAAATATGCGGTGGACGGAATCATCCACCTTGCTGCAGAAAGCCATGTGGACAGGAGCATAAGGGATCCGTTCACCTTTGCCAGGACCAATGTGATGGGGACTCTGAGCCTTCTGCAGGCGGCGAGGACTGTGTGGGAGCCTTCCGGATGGCAGATGCCTTTGGCAGCAGGAGATGGAGGATGTGACGGAAGTGCGGAATCTGTTTCAGAAGGAAAGGATGAGTCATGTGCGGATAACGCTGCCGTGCAATGCCGTTTCTATCATATTTCCACTGATGAAGTGTACGGTGCACTGGAGATGACCTGTCCGGAGGGAATGGATTCAGATATTTCAGCGCACAAAGTGTACGGTACGGACTTTTTCCGTGAGGACACCAAATACAATCCGCACAGCCCGTATTCTGCATCAAAGGCTTCTTCCGACCATTTTGTCCGTGCCTTTCATGACACATACGGGATGCCGACGATAGTAACGAACTGCTCTAACAACTACGGGCCGTACCAGTTCCCTGAAAAGCTCATTCCACTGTTCATCAACAATATCCGTCACCAGAAGCCGCTTCCGGTCTATGGAAAGGGGGAGAATGTGCGTGACTGGCTCTATGTTGAGGACCACGCGAGGGCGATTGACCTCATCTTCCATAAGGGGAAGATTGCGGAGACCTACAATATAGGCGGATTCAACGAATGGAAGAACATTGATATCATCAAGGTGATAATCAGTACTGTAGACCGTCTTCTCGGGCAGCCTGAGGGGCATTCCCTCGGCCTGATCACATATGTGACCGACCGCAAGGGACATGACATGCGGTATGCGATAGACTCGTCCAAGCTGCACCGGGAACTCGGCTGGGAGCCATCACTGCAGTTTGAGGAAGGCATCGAAAAGACTGTCAGATGGTATCTTGAGCATCAGGACTGGATGGACAATGTGACTTCCGGTGACTATATGAAATATTATGAGGAAATGTACCGTGGAAGATGACATCCGGACGATGAAAATCCCGTGCCTGAGCCCGGAATGACTGTCCCGGTATTTTTGTGGTGGCATATCAATTGATATTTTGTACCTTTACGTCCATACATTTTTATTGTTTTGAAATGAAGAACATCGTCAGGGGCCTGCTTGCTGCAGCGGCGGTATTGTCTTTTGCGACGACAGCATCCGCCCGCAGCGGTATCGAGGCGGGATATCTCAATTCAAGGTACAGCTTCAAGTCTGCTGCCGAAGGGACTGCAGCACCAGCCGGTTATTCGCAGGATGGATTCTATGCCGGATTGACTCAGGAAGTGCGCCTTTTTGCTGGATTTCATATCCAGACCGGGCTTTATTATTTGTATCTGACATCCAGGGAGCGCAGGGAATATGTGGATCTGGTCACCAACGGCGGCAGGACCGACCATTATCTGAGCGTTCCGATAATGCTCAAATACAAGATAGGCCTGCCTTTCATGAAGATTTCCCTATTTGCCGGACCGACACTTTCCGCCGGGCTTGTGTCGAAGGAAAAATATACTGTGGCGGGACAATATGCTGGGGCAACTGTGAACGGGGACATTTCATATAATTTTTATACAGGCAATGTGAAATATGACGGGGTGAATGTGCCTGCCGATGCCTCTGACCCTTATGCGGGAATGCTCTCAAACTGGCTCTACAACAGGTTCGACGTGCAGATAGGTGCAGGTGTCGGCCTGGAGTTCTTCAGGTTTCTTGAGGTGAGGGCAGGGTATGACTGGGGACTTATTGACAGATACCGCGGCGACGGCATCGAGGTCAACCGGGACCAGTTCTATGTCTCTGTCGGTATCAGGTTCTGATTTTGCTGCCTTTGGCGGCATACCGTATATGCAATAACACAAAAACGGGTTTCCACATGGAATTGTCAAAACGGATGGATGGGATAGGCTATTCTCCCATCAGAAAACTGTCCCCGCTTGCAGACAGTGCCAAGTCAAAGGGATTGAAGGTATATCACCTGAATATTGGCCAGCCGGATATTCAGACTCCGAAGTGTGGTCTGGACGCTCTCAAGGACATCGGCAGGACAGTGCTGGAATACAGTCCTTCCGAAGGACTCCTTTCACTGCGCAGGAAACTTTCGGAATATTATGCCGTCTACGGGATGGATTATTCTCCCGGGGAGATAATCGTGACCACGGGTGCTTCTGAGGCCCTTCTGTTTCTGTTCCTGACATGCCTTGATCCGGGGGATGAGATCATCACCGTCGAACCGACATACGCCAACTACCTTTCCTTTGCCGCTGCAGCAGGGGTGAAGGTGGTGCCTGTCGCCACTGA
>JADIMO010000042.1 GCA_017694755.1 Candidatus Cryptobacteroides merdavium | reverse complement strand
GCCGCATACACAGAAATCCCCGCTGCCACGGCCTTCATCACCGCCAGCCCCACAGGGTCCTCCGGACTGATCTTCTTCAGTCCTGAAAATATCAGCGGATGATGCGTGACTATCATGTCAGCCCCCGCCGCCACAGCCTCGTCCACCAGCTCCGGCGTGCAGTCCAGCCCTAAAAGAACGGAGCTGACCCCCGCCTCCGGCGACCCGATGCACAGCCCGCTGTTGTCCCATTTTTCCTGTATTCCCAGCGGTGCAAATTCCTCTATCACCGCCGCCACATCCTTTACCTTATATTCTTTCATTGTCTTATTTAACATTCAGATTTTTCCGGACATCCTCCAGTTCGGAGCGGACCTGGCGGAGGAGGGCAAGCATACGGGATGCCTGGGCGACCTTGTCCTTTTCGGAGAGCATCTTCCTGTAGGCGCCTTCGAGGGTGAGGCCGCAGGTCTTCACGAGGAAGTGGATCTGGCGGAAGGTCTCAAGGTCGTCGGAAGTGTACATCCGGTTGCCCTTGGCATTGCGCACGGGTTTGAGGAGCTTCGGAAACGAGTCGGACCAGAAACGCACGAGGGAAACATTCTCGCCGAGGGTATCGGCCACTTCACCTATTGAATAATAAAGTTTTTCCATAAAATCTAATCCATTGACTGGGCTATGCTTTCACCGAGAATCATCATTTCCATGTATGTTTCGGGGGTGACGGAACCGAAGAAATGGTTAAGAGGATCAAGGACAACGGTGTCTTTCATGACCGTATAGTGCAGATGAGGGGCGAAGGCGCGGCCTGTCATGCCTGAAAGGCCTATCTTGTCCCCCATTTCGACATGCCTTCCCCGGCGCACATGGATTTCCTTGAGATGGGCGTACCTTGTCACATAGCCGTTCCCGTGGTCAATCACCACCACATTGCCGGAACCTCGCCCCGAGCGCACCGTTTCAACGACCACTCCTGCCGCAGAAGCATATACCGGAGTTCCGGACGGCACAAGCAGGTCCAGACCGTCATGGCTTACGGGCACCTTGTAGAAAGGATTGATCTTGCTGCCGACAGAGGCTCCTGTCTGTGCATAAGAAAAATCCTTCAGAGGAAGATGGAGAGGCGGCAGGGAATCCCGCATCGAGGCACATTTCTCCAGGATGTACTTGAATGAGGCATCTACTTTTGCTGCCTTCTTCCCGGTCGAAGCGATTTTCATTTCTGTATACCTCACGACGCCCTCATCAGAGACCGAGTCTCCGGCAGAAACGAAGTCGGCATATCCGAAGTCCATCGACGGGAGGGCAGCCGAATGGAATATCTCACCGTAGATGCTGTTGTCCCTCTGCTGAAGTTCGGCGACCACATCACCGAGAAGGGCCTCCTTTTCCTCCATCTCAGGATAGAGTTTCTCGAACATCCTGTTCTCCTGCTTCAGGCGGCGTTCGGTGTCGGTGCTGATGAAAAGGGCGAATACTATATAATATATGACGGCAAGGCCCACGCTCACGACAAGGTATTTGAGGGCACGCATGAAAACAGACCGGACAGAAGGCCGGTCTTTTCTTATCCTGAAGTCATCCTTGTCGATTATATATCTGCTGCTCATGACTCACCGCTTTGCACATTTCCGACAAGGGCCATGTACTCGCCTGTATCCATGGATAGATCAAGATAATTGATCGGATTGACAGGCCTGCCCTTGTATATCACCTCATAATGCAGATGAGGGCCGGTCGACTTGCCAGAATTGCCTGAAAGGCCGAGGAATGTGCCTCGCCTGACAGTCATCCCCTCATGCACGGAAATTGTCTTCATGTGCGCATAGCGGGTCTTGTAGCCGAACCCGTGGTCCACAAGCACGGAATTGCCGTAGCCGAAGAACTCATGCCTCACCTTCTCCACCACCCCGTCGGCAGTGGCATAGACACTGTTGCCCGGAGGCATCGCGAAGTCAAGCCCCTCATGGAAAGCTGTCCTGCCATAGACAGGGTCAGTCCTGTAACCGAACGAGCTTGATATGTGGTATGTACCGGCTGCGGGGCATATCGGGGAAAGGGCCGGAATCCGGAGCACCATGTCGCCCGAATGCTTTGCGATGGCCGCCACCTCGTCGAAGGACTTGCTCTGGACATAGGTCTTCTTGGTCAGTACATCCAGACGCACGACTGTCTTCTTAAGCAGCCCGGAATGGTCTGCTAAATCGAGATAGGAATATCGGTTGACACCGCCGAAACCTGCATTGCGGACCTCGTCCGGAATCTCATACATGCCGAATACCGAACGGTAGATGACATTGTCCCTCATGGCAAAGGCGGAAAGGGCCTCGTCATACATGTCGAGCTGCCGGTTCATCATCTCCACCTTCGAGCACCATTTCGCATTGGTCTTCTTCAGAATCACCGTCTTGGGAAGTTCATGACCGAGCACGGAAGTATATATCCAGACATAGAAGACCGCCGCCCCCACGCTTGCCAGAAAGAGGAAAATGCTCTTCAGGAAACGGCGCCGGGGAGACTTCTCTATCATCTCGTAGCTGAGGGTGTCGCTGTTGAAAATATACTTCTTGAATTTGGGCATGACGCAAATATACTCCTTTATTTGTAAAAACGGCAACAATACCTGTTTTAATTTTCCCAAAAATTCATCAGCAACCCTACATTCTGTCGGTAAAATTCAAAATAGTTTATAATTTTGCAGGTCAATTTGTCTAAAATCAGATTTGAATTGTGATGAAAGAAATGACTTCCAAAGAAATAAGACAGGCTTTCCTTGGCTTTTTCGCCTCAAAGGGGCATGTCATAGTACCGTCGGCACCGATGGTGGTAAAGAACGACCCGACGCTGATGTTCACCAACGCGGGAATGAACCAGTTCAAGGACTGGTTCCTCGGCAACAGCAAGCCGGCTCACAAGCGCGTGACCGACAGTCAGAAATGTCTGAGGGTGAGCGGAAAGCACAATGACCTCGAAGAGGTTGGGCATGACTCCTACCATCATACCATGTTCGAGATGCTCGGAAACTGGAGTTTCGGGGACTATTTCAAGAAAGAGGCGATAGCATGGGCCTGGGAACTTCTGACGGAAGTGTACGGAATCGACAAGGAAAGGCTCTATGCCACCGTGTTCGAGGGGGATGCCGGAGACCATACGGAAATGGATGCCGAGGCATACGAGGAATGGAAGAAATACCTGCCGGAAGACAGGATCCTGATGGGCAACAGGCATGACAATTTCTGGGAAATGGGCGACACCGGGCCATGCGGCCCGTGCAGCGAGATCCATGTGGACCTCAGGACGGACGAGGAGAGGGCGGCACTGCCCGGACGTGAACTGGTCAACAAGGGGCATCACCTCGTGATAGAGATCTGGAATCTCGTGTTCATGCAGTTCAACCGCAAGGCCGACGGACACCTCGAGCCGCTCCCGAACAAGAATGTGGACACCGGAATGGGCTTCGAAAGGCTGTGCATGACACTCCAGGGCAAGACCAGCAACTACGACACGGATGTCTTCACCGGAATGATAGCCAAAATCTCCAGCCTCTCCGGACATGAATATCATGAATCTGAAAAGACCGAGGTGGCAATGAGGGTCATCGCAGACCACATCAGGGCCATAAGCTTCTCCATAGCGGACGGGCAGCTGCCGTCGAATGTGAAGGCGGGCTATGTGATCAGGCGCATCCTCCGCCGTGCCGTAAGGTACGGATATACTTTCCTCGGCTTCAACGAACCGTTCCTCTGCAGGCTCGTAGGCCAGCTCGTGGATGACATGGGAGAGTCCTATCCGGAGATAGCCAAGCAGCAGAAGCTGATTGAAAAGGTGATACAGGAGGAGGAGATGGCTTTCCTCCGCACCCTCGACCGCGGCATCAAACTGATGGACAACATAATGGAGAAGTCCAAGGACACGAAGCTGATCAAGGGGGAGGATGCATTCGTGCTCTATGACACATACGGCTTCCCTGTGGACCTGAGCGAACTTATAGCAGCGGAAAACGGCTACAGAATAGACATTGAAGGCTTTGAAAAGGAGCTTCGGAAGCAGAAGGAAAGAGCCCGCAATGCCACTGCCCTCGAATCCGGTGACTGGGTGGAATACCACCACTGCGACAATGTGGAGTTCATCGGATATGACTTCACCGATGCAGAAGGAGCCGTCCTTGCAAGGCACCGCACCGTGAAGGCCAGGAACAAGGTGATGTACCAGCTCGTGTTCGACAGAACCCCGTTCTATGCAGAGATGGGCGGTCAGGTGGGAGATACCGGCTGGATAATGTCCGAAAACGGGGAGAAAATACAGATAATCAACACAATAAAAGAGAACAACCTCACCATCCACATTGCTGAAAGGATTCCGGCAGACTGCTCCGGCGCATTCTCCCTCCATGTGGACACAGAGAGGAGGCGCAAGATTGAAAACAACCATACGGCGACACATCTCCTGCACAGGGCTCTTAGGGAAATTCTCGGCACGCATGTGGAGCAGAAGGGGTCGTTCGTCTCCCCTGACTATTTCAGGTTCGACTTCTCACACTTCGAGAAACTGACCGACGAGCAGACAGACCTTGTGGAAAGGCGGGTGAACAGCCTCATCAGGGCCAACAATCCCCTGGAGGAGAACAGGTCAGCCACAATGGAAGAGGCAAAGGACATGGGTGCCATGGCCCTGTTCGGAGAAAAATACGGCGACAGGGTGAGAATCGTGAAATTCGGTGATTCTGTGGAGCTCTGCGGAGGAACGCATGCTGCAGCCACAGGACAGCTTGGCTTCTTCAAGATTGTTTCGGAATCAGCCATAGCCGCCGGCGTGAGGAGGATAGAGGCCACCACAGGCTCTGCAGCAGAAGATGTCGTGGACGCAATGGAAAACATGTTCAGAGCGGCAAGGCTGCTGTTCAACAACACGCCTGACCTCGCGGCATCCATCAGAAAACTCATCGAGGAGAACGAATCCTTCAAGAAGGAAATCGAAGCCGTGGTGAAGGAGAAGACCGTAGCTCTCAAGAACGGGCTTTTGGAAAAGAGCCGCCAGATAAACGGGGTGAATGTCGTCGTGTTCGACAATGCCATTGACCCGGTAATGCTGAAGAATGCCGCATTCATGCTCCAGAAGGAAGCAAACAATATGGTGGTTGCCGGAGCGTTCGAATATGAAGGCAAGCCTCAGCTGCTCCTTATGTATTCACCAGATCTCGTGGAGGCCGGACACAATGCGTCAAAAGACATAAAGGAGGCAGCCAAGGCCATCCAGGGTGGAGGCGGAGGACAGCCGGGACTGGCTTCCGCAGGAGGAAAGAATGCCGCAGGACTCGGCGACGCCCTCCATACGATGCTGGAACTCGCCACGAAATAGCCATACAGAAATGCCGCAGGAAGGATGAAGAAACTCGACTCATTCATACTCAAGTCGTTCATAGGACCGTTCTTTGCGATCCTGCTGGTCGTCGTCTTCATTCTTATGATGCAGTTCCTGTGGCTCTATATTGACGAGCTGGTAGGGAAAGGATTGAGCATCAAGGTTATACTTGAATTCCTCGGATGGGGATGTGCCACTCTGCTTCCCCTTTCCCTGCCTCTGGCCACATTGCTCTCATCCATGATGACCCTCGGGACACTTGGAGAAAACAACGAGCTGCTGGCCATCAAGGCGGCCGGAATCTCCCTCAAAAGGATACTCACTCCACTGATGATAGCCTCGTTCATCATAAGCGTGGGCACATTCTTCGCCACCAACAATCTTGTGCCTGTGGCATACAACAAGATATTCACCCTCAGGGATGACATCCTGAAGACCAAGGAGGAGATAAAAATCCCGACCGGGACCTTCTACGACGGCATCGAAGGCTACATAATGAGGGTAAACACAAGGGACGAGGAGAGCGGCATGATGCATGACGTGATGGTGTACAACCACAACGGCAACAAGGGGAACACAAGCCTTACCCTGGCGGATTCCGCCTTGATGAACATGTCCAAGGACAAGAGCTACCTTACCTTCATCATGTACCACGGGGCCAACTACGAGGAGACCAACACGAGAAAATACAGGGATACGACCCTGCAGCTCCAGAAGGTGGAGTTCGACAGGCAGGAAATGGTGATACCTCTGGAAAACTATGCGTTCCAGAAGTCCGATGAGACCAGGTTCGGCGATGAGGTCAAATCCATGAACCTCAAACAGCTCAGACATGGAGAGGACTCCATAGGGAACCTGAGCATGGAATCGAAGCTGGAACATCTGAAACGGCTCCAGAGCAGCAATATCCTGCTGTACAACAAGCAGCTCGACACATCCGTCAAGCAGACAGCCACCAGACCGTTCAGCTTTGAAGGCTTCGGGGAATGGGACAACATCGAAAGTGAGATAAGGGCATACGAAAAATCCCTCTCGCAGACCAACGAATACATCTCCACACTCACCACCTTCGGCAGAGAGACATTCTATTATTCATACACCCTCAGGAGAATTGACGTGGAAACGCTGAAGAAGTTCGCAGTGGCGATTGCCTGCTTCATATTTTTCTTCATCGGAGCCCCGTTGGGTGCCCTCATCAGGAAAGGAGGATTGGGTACTCCGGCCATCATTTCCGTGCTTTTCTTCGTAGTGTATTGGGTGATAGACATCTCCGGGACCAAGCTGGCCAACGACGGAGCCATCTCGGCCGCATCCGGTGTGTTCATATCATCATATGTGCTGTTCCCGATAGGCATCTTCCTCACATGGAAGGCCATAAACGACTCGTCCATCTTCAGTACGGACAGCATGAAGACATGGTTCACGAAACTGAAAATGAAGATTATGGGAAAGATACGGAAAACAAGGATAGTATATATGGGCACGCCTGAATTCGCAGTGGCCCCGCTGGATGAACTCATCCGCAAGGGCTACCATATTGCAGGCGTTGTGACCGTGGCCGACAAGGCGAGCGGAAGAGGGCTCAAGGTCAATGAAAGCGCAGTAAAGAAATATGCAGTGGAGCACGGGATTCCTGTGCTGCAGCCGGTGTCGCTGAAAGACCCGGAATTCATTGCGGCATTGAAGGCATGGAAGCCTGACCTGTTCGTAGTGGTGGCTTTCCGCATGCTCCCGAAGGTTGTATGGGAAATACCGAGGCTCGGCACCTTCAACCTGCATGCGGCCCTGCTACCGCAATACCGCGGTGCAGCCCCTATCAACTGGGCCATAATCAACGGGGAACATTTCTCCGGAGTGACCACCTTCATGATAGATGACGGCATGGACACAGGCCATATCATACTCAGGGAGCAATGCAGGATTTCAGACACCGACACGGCAGGAGATCTCCACGACAGGCTCATGGAACTCGGGGCAAAGGCAGTCGTGCAGACAGTCGAAACCATAATAGACGGGCATGTGGAACTCAAGCTTCAGAAGAGCTACATCCAGGGCGATGAAGTGCTGAAGCCGGCACCGAAGCTCACAAGGGAACTCTGCCACATCGTCTGGGACAGGAAGACCAGGGACGTTTACAATCTGATAAGAGGACTGAGTCCTTATCCGGGGGCCTACACGGAACTCGTCAAGGACGACAAGTCTCTCCAGATGAAGATATACGCAGGAGAAAAGCTCACACAGGAGCAGCTGGGCCCGCTCCTTGCAGAAGCAGGCAAATCTGCATCAGCAGAAAGCATGACCCCGGGCAGAATCCTTTCCGACGGCAAGAACTGGCTTGCCATTACCACTGCCGACGGTGCAGTATCCGTGACTGACCTCCAGGCTGCCGGAAAGAAGAGAATGAATGTCAGGGACTTCCTTGCAGGCTTCCGTGAGCCTGAGACCTGGTCCCTGTCCTGACAGACAATGAATATGGGAAAAACAGCCGTCATCATCTGCAACGGGGAGTTCCCTTCGCGGGAATACCCGAGATATGTCATCCGAAATGCAGACATCATCGTATGCTGCGACGGGGCCCTCGACAGGTTCATGAGGGCCACGGAAAAGATATTCGGCCAAAGAAGGCTGCCTGATGCCGTGGTGGGAGACCTGGACTCCATCTCCGCCGAAAAGAGGAGAAAATACGGAGACATCATCATCCGCGATCCCGACCAGGAGACAAATGACCAGACCAAGGCTTTCAGGCATGTGCTTGCCGCATGGCCGGATGTGACTGAAATACACATTCTCGGGGCCACGGGGATACGTACAGACCACACCATAGGAAATGTATCCCTGCTCATGGAATATGCCAGGTCCTATGATCTCGAGACCAAAGGCATCACGGTGGACATCATATCCGACCACGAGACCATCATACCGGCCACAGACACTGTGGAACTGCAATGCGGGACAGGCAGAAGGATATCCATATTCACCCCGGACAGCACCCTGCGCATCAGGTCGGAAGGGCTTGAATGGCCCACAGACGGCGTAGTGTTCGACAACTGGTGGAAAGCCACCCTCAACAGGAGCTCCGAAGACACCGTAAAGCTCATATTCAGCCACAGGTCAATGGCTCTCATAATGATGGACTGAAATAACTGAAATTTATTAGGAAAATCATTATTTTAGTCATATTTTTGTATGTTAATGAAATAAAAACAACGAAAATATAAGCAAAAACATAAGCTAAAATGTCTGAAGAGAAATATTTCCCTGCCGTCAGTGACATCGAGGCGGCAGAAACTGTGCTGGGGGAAATCCTTGAGCCCACACCGATGATGAGGAACAACAATCTCTCGGAAAAATATCAGGCGGATGTTTTTCTGAAGAGGGAAGACCTCCAGATCGTGCGTTCCTACAAGATCCGCGGGGCATACAACAAGATCCGCTCCCTTTCGCCTGATATCCTGAAATACGGAATCGTATGCGCAAGTGCAGGCAACCATGCCCAGGGAGTGGCCTTCTCCTGCAACAAGCTGCAGATAATGGGCTCAATCTACATGCCTACCACCACCCCGAAACAGAAGATCGAGCAGGTGAAGATGTTCGGACGGGACTACATTGACATCGTCCTTACCGGGGACACTTTCGATGCCGCCAACAATGCCGCCATCGACTATGCCCGCAAGAGCGGAAAGACATTCATCCCGCCTTTTGATGATCCGAAAATCATAGAAGGCCAGGGAACCATTGGCTATGAAATGACCAGGCAGTGCAAAGAGCCGCTCGACTATGTCTTCATTCCTATCGGGGGAGGAGGACTGGCATCCGGAGTGGGCGCATACCTGCGCCAGATGTGGCCGGAAGTGAAGCTCATCGGCGTGGAGCCGGCCGGTGCGGCCTGCATGAAGACGGCCATCGACAAAGGAGAGATAGTGGAACTGGAGCATATTGACAAGTTTGTTGACGGGGCTGCAGTAAAGAAGGCCGGAGAATACACATACGAAATCTGCCGTCAGGTGCTGGATGACATCATCCCTGTGCCGGAAGGCGCCGTATGCTCCACCATCATAGACATGTACAACAAGAGCGCGATAGTCGTGGAACCGGCCGGAGCGCTTTCTGTGGCGGCCATGAGATTCTATGCAGACAAGATCATAGGCAAGAAGGTGGGATGCATCGTCAGCGGAAGCAACAACGACATCACCAGGATGGAGGAAATAAGGGAAAAATCCCTGCTCTTCGAAGGCCTCAAGCACTATTTCATAGTCAATTTTCCGCAGAAGTCCGGAGCGATACTTTCATTCGTCAGGGATGTGATAGGCCCGACCGACGACCTTGTATACATCCAGTACATCAAGAAGACCAACAAGGAAGAAGGCCCGGCCCTCATAGGAATTGAGGTCTCCTCGAAAGAAGACTATCATGCGCTGATCAACAGGATGGAAGCCCATCACATCACGTATGAATACATCAACGAGAACAACAAGCTTTTTGAAATATTGATTTAAATCTTATACGGCAATGGCAACAAATATAGACTGGAGCAGGCTAACATTCTCCTACACGAAGACAAACACCATTCTCAGCTGCAGTTTCAAGGACGGCAAATGGGGAGAAGTGGAAAGCCACACCGACGACACCATCAGGATCAGTTCATTTGCAGGTGCCCTGCATTACAGTATCGAATGCTTCGAGGGACTGAAGGCCTTCCGCGGCAAGGACGGCAAGATACGCATCTTCAGGCCGGATGAAAATGCGGCCAGACTGCAGAGGTCGGCAAAATTCCTCGGCATAGAAGCCCCGTCAACGGAAATGTTCATAGAAATGTGCATCCGTGCCGTAAAGGAGAACATTGACTTCCTGCCGCCTTACGGGACCCACGCCTCATTGTATCTGAGACCGACCCTCATCGGAGTCAATCCGCAGCTTGGTGTCAACTCATCTAAGGACTGCATCTTCCTGATGCTCTGCTCACCGGTAGGTGCATACACGGGCGGGAATCTCGAACCTATAAATGTAGTCATAGCCAGGAACTACGACAGGGCTGCCCCTAACGGATGCGGCTGCTACAAGCTCGGAGGAAACTATGCAGCCTCCCTCTACTCATACAACCTTGCCCACAAGCAGGGCTATAAGGCAGTATTGTATCTCGACCCTGCGGAGAAGAAATACATCGATGAGTTCAATTCATCGAACTTCTTCGCCATCAAAGGCAACACCTACATCACTCCTGAATCAGACTCCATTCTCCCGTCCATCACCAACAAGTCACTTGAGGCGGCTGCAAGATATCTGGGAATGGATGTGGAAAGGCGAAAAATCGAAGTGGAGGAACTGTCAGGCTTCGAAGAGGCCGGAGAATGCGGAACCGCCGTGGTCATCACCCCGGTATACCAGATCGACGACAAGCCGTTCCTTGAATCAGACGAGGTGACATCCTACACCTTCGGATCAAAGACCGCATGCGGGCCGAAAAGTCTCCGTCTCTACAACATGATCACCGGCATCCAGTATGGAGAAACAGAAGATCCTTTCGGATGGTGCGTGTTCGTGGAATAGGACAGAGCTGATGGTCCCGGCTTCGTCCGGGAACAGACAATAATCCCCGCCACAGTATGTGACGGGGTATTTTTTTATTATCATTTCCCGGAAGCGCCAGCCCCGGCCTTGGCCTTCTCTGCTCCGGGATCCTTGAATATAAGGGCAAAAAGTATGGCGACAACGAGGGCATATCCGGCAAATACGTACCATGCGGCGCTCCAGTTCCCGACGGTGTATATGATGCCGTCCACTTCAGCAGGATACGTGAAATGGTTCACCACCGCCTGGGCGCCTATCATTCCTATCGAAGCCCCTACCCCGTTGGTCATAAGCATGAACAGGCCTTGTGCGCTGGAGCGGATGTCTTCAGTGGTCCTGTCATTTACATAGAGGGAGCCGGAGATGTTGAAAAAGTCGAATGCCACGCCGTACACTATCATGGAGAGGATGAACATCCACACGCCCGGCCCGGGGTTTCCGGCACCGAAAAGTCCGAAACGGAATACCCATGCGATCATCGCTATAAGCATGACCTTCTTGATGCCGAAGCGTTTCATCACAAACGGTATCAGAAGGATGCCCAGGGTTTCGGACACCTGTGATATGGAAATGAGGGCATTGG
Source organism: Candidatus Cryptobacteroides merdavium (assembly GCA_017694755.1). Classification (GTDB taxonomy): domain Bacteria; phylum Bacteroidota; class Bacteroidia; order Bacteroidales; family UBA932; genus Cryptobacteroides; species Cryptobacteroides merdavium. The sequence goes on along the minus strand of JADIMO010000042.1, from coordinate 24,962 downwards.
CATTCTCGGCCCCGAAAGTGCCGAGATACTCAGGAATGGCCTTGAAGCTGGTGATGAACGGATTGGCGTAGCCGTTAGTTATCTGCAGGGCCACTCCGAGAAGCATGGAGAATATGAAGAATGTGGCCATGTTCCTGTCCTTGAACAGGGTGAATGCCTTGAGTCCGAGAGCGTCGGCAACCCCCTTCTTCTCCCTGGATGCCTTGACAGGACAGTTCGGGAGAGTGAAAGCATAGAACATCAGCACAAGACCGAGCACTCCGGATGTGAGGAACTGGTTGTATGTGGACTGGAACTGCACCCCGTCCGCATCACGCATGAAATTCACGAAAAGCATGCTGCAGATGAAACCGATGGTTCCGAAGACCCTGATGGGCGGGAAATCCTTCACGGTATCATAACCGTTGTCTTCAAGCACGGTATACGCCACAGAGTTGGACAATGCAATCGTGGGCATGAAGAACGCCACGCTCAGGGCATACAGGGGGAAAAGCACGCCGAACTCCACTGAGGGACCGGCAGTCATCCCGTAGTATCCTGCAGCAAGCATCGCCACCCCGGCTATCCCGTGGCACAGACTCAGGACCTTCTGCGCAGGCATGAGCTTGTCGGCGACAATTCCTATGAGGGCAGGCATGAATATGGATACTATACCCTGCATGGAATAGAACCAGCCTATGTTTTCGGCAAGTCCCGCCTTTCCGAGATAATTGCCCATTGAAGTGAGATATGCACCCCAGATGGCAAACTGCAGGAAGTTCATTATGATCAGTCTGATGCGTACGGATCTGCTTTTCATGACATTGTTTTTTATGTGGCACAAGCCGATTTTGCGGCAATGGAAACAAAGATACAAGTATTTTCTTCAACTTTCAGGAACTGCTTGAAATTTTTACTGCATAAATTTCATGAAATATTTGATGATTATCGGGAATGACGGCCAAAGTACCTTGTCTGTGCCCGGTATGACAATGCCGTATGACTGAAAAATTCAGGAAATTTACGAAGGAAAGCTTCATAAAAGATTTTTTGGAAAATTTTTAAACAGTTTCTTACTATCTTTGAAGTTTGAAATTTTGTGCAAAACGGAAGACTACGAAGGATGAAATTCGTCAAGACACATACGGACAGCGGATCTTCGGCCAGGTGCGGAGTCATCACCACGGACCACGGGACGATCGAGACGCCGATATTCATGCCCGTCGGCACGGTGGGTTCAGTAAAGGGTATATACCACAGGGATCTGAAGGAGGACATCAAGGCCGAGATCATTCTCGGCAACACGTACCACCTTTATCTCAGACCGGGGCTGGAAATCCTCAAGGCCGCCGGAGGTCTCCACAGATTCATTTCCTGGGACAGGCCGATACTGACTGACAGCGGCGGATTCCAGGTATTCTCCCTCTCCCCCATCAGGAAACTCACTCCGGACGGATGTACCTTCCGCTCCCACATAGACGGTTCGAAGCATGTGTTCACACCTGAAAACAATGTGGACACCCAACGCATCATCGGCGGCGACATCATCATGGCCCTCGACGAATGCACTCCGGGGGACGCTTCATTCGAATACGCAAGGAAATCTCTCGATCTGACCAAATCATGGCTGGAAAGGTGCATAAGACATTTCGACAGCACCGCCCCCCTGTACGGATATTCACAGACATTCTTCCCGATAGTCCAGGGCTGTGTCTACCCGGAACTCAGACGGGAGGCGGCCGAGCACGCGGCGTCCTTCGACAGGGAAGGCTATGCCATAGGAGGATTGTCCGTGGGAGAGACCACGGAGCAGATGTACGAGATGCTGGAGGTGGTCTGCCCGATTCTTCCGGATGACAGGCCGAGGTATCTTATGGGAGTGGGCACTCCGGCCAACATCCTTGAGGGAATCGCAAGGGGGGTGGACATGTTCGACTGCGTGATGCCTACGCGAAACGGCAGGAACGGCATGCTGTTCACATGGGACGGAATCATGAACATGCGCAACCGCAAATGGGCGGACGACTTCTCGCCGCTTGACCCGAAAGGTTCCTCGTTTGTGGACAGGACATACAGCAAAGCCTATCTGAGGCATCTTTTCGTAGCCGGAGAAATATTCGCTGGACAAATCGCCAGCGAACACAACCTAGCCTTCTACCTTGACCTTGTCCGCGAGGCAAGGAAGCATATCAAGGCGGGGGACTTCAGCACATGGAAAGAAGAAACCGTCAGAAAGATAATGACACGACTTTAAACCGGAAGGGCAATGGAACTCAAACCCAGACTGCTTGACATATACATAATCAAGAAATTCATCCTGACTTTCTTCGTGGCTCTCCTGTTGATCATCGGCATAGTCATCATCTTCGACATAAGCGAGAAGATCGATGACTTCGTGAGCAAGGAGGCCCCGCTCAAGGCCATCATATTCGACTATTATCTCAATTTCATCCCTTATTTCATGAACATGTTCAGCCCTCTGTTCGTGTTCATCACCGTCATCTTCTTCACTTCAAAGATGGCCGCCAACTCCGAGATAGTGGCCATCCTGTCATGCGGCATCAGTTTCCACAGGATGATGGTGCCATATATGATTTCCGCAGCCCTGATCGCCATATTCTCCTTGAGTCTGAACCTTTTCGTCATCCCCCAGTCAAACAAGATAAGGGTCGAATTCGAGAGCAAGTATATAAAGGGACACAACAAGACCACCGCGAGGAACATCCATTACCAGATAGCCCCGGGAGAATTCGTGTTCGTCGAATCATTCAGCTCATGGAACAACACGGCATACAGGTTCACCCTCGAAAAGATAAAGGACAACAGGCTTGTGTCAAAGCTTTCTGCAGAGACCGCCGTATGGGACAGCACTTCCGCCTCCTGGAGACTGAAGAAATATTTCATCAGGGACTACACCTCGGCCCTCGGAGACCAGATCAGGACAGGAGCCCAGCTGGACACCGTCATAGACCTGAATGTGAGCGACCTTTACATCCAGAAGGGCTCCATAGAGACCCTGTCCTACAAGGAGCTGAACAATATGATAGAAGTCCAGAAGATGCGTGGGGACGAGAATGTCAAGGTAGCGCTCATCGAAAAGCACACCCGGTTTGCCCTCCCGTTCTCCGCATTCATCCTGACCATAATGGGAGTGTCGCTCTCATCCAAAAAGAGGAGGGGCGGCATCGGCTGGAACATCGGCATCGGGATTGCTCTGAGCTTCTCATATATCCTGTTCATGCGGTTCAGCCAGATGTTCGTCTACACTGACTTTCTGCCGCCAGGGATAGCCCTGTGGGTGCCGAACATCCTCTTTGCCATAGTGGCTGGACTCCTGTACAAGATCGCACCGAAATAAATGACACAAAGGGGATGGCTCAAAAATGAAAGCCATCCCCTATCAAATCTTTTTTGACCCGCCTTATTTTATGTTCTACCTCTTTTTCACCGAAGAGGCACCTGACACATGGACATCACTCTCCGCATCTCCTGAATAGATAAGGGTGGAAGCCCCTGACACTTCCCCGGAAAGCGACTTGTTGCATATTATGCGGGCTCTGCTGGCTCCGGAAATGTCGCATGAAGTATTGTCCGTCACAATCCAGGAGTCGGACTGGCCTTTGAGAGATGAGGCCCCGGACACAGATAAACTGCATATACCTGCCCTGCCGGAAAGCCTTGCGTCAGAAGCTCCGGAAAGGTCAATGTCAAGAGATGAAGCTTCCACTTCGCAAGAAACGGATGAGGCGCCGGAACCTGAAACAGACACCTTGTCCGCATGTACTGCCGCATCAAAATCAGAAGCTCCGGTGACATCAACCGCAAATTGCTCCGCTTCAAATACCCTTCCGGCAGTCAATGAACTTGCCCCGCTGACATCCACTCTTTCAAGGGAAGTGCTGTAAGGCAACACGACAGTGACATCACCATAATTCCAGTTCCTGAATTGTGCCGGGAACTTGATATACAGGCAGAGTTCATTCCTGTTTCTCTCCACTCTCACATAGTCAATGACCGACTCATCTGCCGTCACGTAGACAGAATCCGCAGTCTCGGAAAAAGAAACCTCCATGGCATTGGAAATATCCAGCGAAGCATAGTCCGGCTCTACTGCATAACCTTTCGTCTCTTTTATTCCCGATAGCTTTTCTCCGGCAGAGCAGCCAGACACATTAAGGCATACGGCGCACGCGGCCGCAATAAGGACAACAGTTTTCATATCAATTTTTATCTGTTTTGTGATTATATACAAAATATCCTTATCCTGAAGCGCAATCAAAGGTACCGTTACGGATCACGCCATCCAGTCAATCAGTTCCCTGCAATGCCTGTAATTGGCATTGCTTATATAAGACAGAAAGACGGCACAAAATGTTGCAGCCTGTCTGTATTTTTCAATATCCTTATCCGGAAAAACTCCCTAAGAGGCATTCCGGTCCTGACCAGAAATATATTCCCCACCGTTACGAAGGCCTGCCTGTCAGTCCCAGCTTCCTCATCAGAGCCTCAGGCTCCGGATCCCTGCCCCTGAACCTGCGGTACAGGACCGCTGCATCTTCCGAACCGCCCTTTGAAAGGATATTCTCCCTGAATGAGCCCGCGACCTCCCGGCTGAATATCCCCTTCTCCTTGAAAAGCGAGAATGCATCTGCTTCAAGAGCCTCCGCCCATTTATAGGAATAGTATCCTGCAGCATAGCCACCGGAAAAGATGTGGTTGAACGATGTCGAGATAATGGTTCCCTCAGCCTTCGGCAGCACTGAAGACGGCTCCAGCACCCTGCGCTCGAACGCCTCCACATCTTCTTCAGGAAGGGTCTTTAGCGTATTCCAGGCCATGTCAAGTATGCCGAACTGGAGCTGGCGCACCTGATAATACCCGGCAAGATAATTCTGCGCATCCACAATCTTTTTCACGAGGTCATGCGGAATCGGCTCACCTGTCCGCCAGTCCTTTGCGAACGAATCCAGATATTCAGGCTCGTAAGCCCAATTCTCCATTATCTGCGACGGCAGTTCCACGAAATCCCTCGCCACATTGGTCCCGGTGAGCGAAGGATAACGGCCCTCTGCCATGATGCCGTGGAGGGCATGTCCGAATTCATGAAGGAATGTGACAAGTTCCGAATGTGTCAGGAGCGACGGAGAATCCTTCCCCGGCTTCGTGAAATTGGTGACTATGCTTATGAAAGGGCGTTCCTCCACGCCGTTCAAGACGCCCTGCCCACGGAACTCGGTCATCCATGCCCCTCCCCTCTTGCCCGGACGCGGGAAGAAGTCGGCATAGAAAAGAGCCAGATGCCTGCCTGTCTCATCAGTCACGTCAAAGACCTTCACATCCTTATGATAGACAGGGATATCATGCCTTTCCTCAAACCTCAGCCCATACAGTGTCCCTGCAAGGCCCAGCACTGCCTCAATGCAGTTCTCAAGCCGGAAATACGGCTTCAGAAGTTCCTCATTCAGAGAAAATTCTGCCTCCTGATACCGTTCCGCCCAATAAGGGAAGTCCCATGGCTGGAGCCTGCTGTCCGTGAATCCGTTTTCCTTTGCAAAGCTGAACAGTCTGTCAACCTCCACCCGGGCGAACGGAAGCGTCCGTCCCAGCAGCCCCGAAAGGAAAGAGTCCACCGCAGCGGATGTCTTTGCCATCCGTTCCTCCAGCGCATAGTCGGCGTATGTACCGTAGCCGAGCAATTCAGCCATCTTCATGCGCAGCCCGGTGATTCTTTTGACCGTCTGCCTGTTGTCGTACTTACCTGATGCGCCCCTTGTACTGTAGGCCATATACATTTCCCTGCGCAGCTCCCTGTCCCGGCAATATTTCATGAAAGGACTGTAGCTCGGATATTCCAGGGTGAAGACCCAGCCGTCCACACCTTTTTCCTTTGCAGCTGCCGCTCCCGTTTCCAACACATAGTCCGGAAGCCCCTCCAGCCTTGACCTGTCCGTTATCCTGAGCATGTATGCATTGGTAGCATCAAGGACATTCTTCCCGAAACGGAGAGAAAGCAGGGAAAGTTCCTCGGCATATTTCCCGTATGTCTTCTTGTCTTCACCGGAAAGGGCCGCCCCGTTGCGTGTGAAGGACTTGTAGGTGTCTTCCAGCAGCATCGCCGCCTCCTTGTCCAGTCCGAGGCTTTCCTTCTTTTCATACACTTTCCTGACCCGCTCGAAAAGCCTGCTGTTCAGCGACACATACATCGAATGCTCAGTCAGAAGCGGGGAAACTTCCTCCGCAATCTTCTGCATCTCATCATCCGACTCCGCCTCCAGAAGATTGAAGAATATGCCCGACACCCTGTCCAATGTACGCCCGCTATGCTCCAGCCGTTCAATGGTATTCTCAAATGTCGGCTCCGAAGGGTCATCAGCAATGGCGTCAACCTCTGCCCGTGCTTCCTTCAGGGCCTCCCTGAATGCCGGCATATAATGTCCGTTCCTTATCTTGTCGAACTGTGGTGCCCCGTAAGGACATCGGGACACCTCCAGCAATGGATTTTTGTCATTCATCATTTGTTCCCTTTATGTTCCGGATGCGAATTTACGGAATTTTTTACTGAATTGCCGGGGTCAAGGGAGCAAGGGATCCTTGAAACCGAACATATCCTTGTAGGTGTGAGGATGAACCTTATGTCAAAACAGCAGAATTCGTCATGCCTGCGTATCTTCCGGTACGAGGTCACATAGTCCGTGTCAAATCCGAGATGCTTCAGCTCCACAAGGTCCATCGAATCCATCCCGAGCTTCAGCATCCTGTCCAATATCCCGTGGTTCCGCTCAAGGGAATTTATCACCTTGAGTTTCGTGACCCTGCTGTTCCTGGATTTCCTGTTGTTGTACCTGTTCTTGCAGCTTTCACAGCAGAACTTCTTGTCAGGCCGTCCATACTTGATCTCATCCCCGCATTCAAGGCAGGCAACCGCCTTGTGTTCTTCTTCCGTGTTATATCTCATGGCATCGTCTTTGGTTTGCCCAAATGTGCACAAAGCCCGGCCCTTATGCAAATAAATGTGGCGGAATCTTCCAGCTTCCGGAAAACTTTTTCTCTTTTTTGCAATCCCCACACAAAAATGTCTGTTTTTTCTCTTTTTTACACCGTTCCATACCGCCCCGCATTTCGTAAAAATAAATTTTCATGCCCGGCTTCAGACCTCCAAATGAATTGTCATCCATATAAAAAAATCATGTTTTCAAAAGAAAAAGAAAAAACCTGCACAAAAAACAGAAATACCTGCATTTTCCGAGAAATATCCCGCATAATATGCTGATTATTTTGCCTTACTTTGCCAATGCCCAGCAGAAGTGCGCACGACATGCGGGAAGAAACCGAACAAAAAGCATTTACTATGGAACAGTTGAACAGAATCGAATTGAAGGGAAATGTCGGCAACATCCGCATTTCGGCCGCAGGCTCCGGCCAGGTCGCAAGGTTCTCCCTCGCCACCAATTTCCTTTACAAGAACCGCGACGGCGAAGCCGTGGTCGAAACCACCTGGCACAATGTGGTAGCATGGAACACCAAGGGCATGCCCGACTTCAGCCTCATCACCAAAGGCTGCCCGGTCTATGTCTGCGGCCGCCTCAAAAGCTCCAAGTACACCGGCAGCGACGGCGTCGAACGCCAGTCCTACGAAGTCGTCGCCAACAAGCTCGTAATCGAAGAGCGCGGCGAATGACATCCGCCCCTCAATGCTGAAGAGGTGCCCATATGTACCTCCGGGAAAGGAGTGCGGCCCAATCCCATTTCGGTCCGCCTCCTTTCTCCATACACATTGCCTTCAAGTAAAGCTCAGTAAAAGTCAGTCCATGAACCAGACACGAACCTGTCAGTTCAGGACAACGAAGGGGAAATATTCACGGAAGAGGGCTTCGGCGCTTGAAAGCTGGGCTTTGGTGTTGAGGGGGACGGATTTCAAGGGGTATTCCTGGCCGAGGGAGGCATATTTGTTGACGCCGAGGGTGTGGTACGGGAGGATTTCGACGCGCTGCAGCATCTTATAGGTCCTGAAATGCTCGCCGAGGGCACGGATGTCTTCCTCGAAGTCGCTGTAGCCGGGAACAAGGACATAGCGGAGCCAGAACGGCCTGCTATGCTCCTCCAGCCAGGCGGCGGTCTTCAGGGTCTGATGATTGCTGCGGCCGGTGAGGGACTGGTGCCTTTCGGGGTTGAATTCCTTGACATCGAGGAGGACAAGGTCAACGAGGGAGAGAAGCTCTTCCACATCGCTGTTCCAGATGCCGCCGTTGGAGTCAAGGCATACATTTATGCCCTGGTCATGCAGCTGATGAACAAGGGGGACAATGGCTTTCGCCTGGACTGTGGGTTCGCCGCCGGAAAATGTGACCCCGCCGCGTTTCCCGAAAAACGGCTTCTGGCTGACTGCCATTCGGAGAATCTCCTCCGGGTCGGTTTCCTTGCCGCCTTCGTACGGGATGGTGTCCGGATTGGCACAATACAGGCACCTGAAAGGGCAGCCCTGCAAAAAAACGACGAGCCGGAGTCCCGGCCCATCGTAAGTCCCCATCGATTCGTATGAATGTACTTTCAACTTCATATAATTAACGTCTGTTCGACGAATTTATTATGCTCAGCCCCAAGGAATTCGTCGAACCGTCGTTAAGGATTTCTTCGAAATCCATTTATCTTAATCCCCAGTCGCTTCGCGACAGCCCCTTGTCAAGGGGCGTCACCCTCCTTATTCCTCCCTCTCCGGGAGGACTGTCGCAGGATGACATCCTGCTCCTTAATCGGTTGTCCGAGGAAATATATTTCATCGGACTAACATTATGATTATCCCCAAAATACCCCTCGTTGTCGTTCCTGCCTGTTATAGCAGATTCCTCGACTGCGTCCTGGATGACTTCTGGCGGGGTACTTTTTTTGAATATGTAAAATTTCCAAAACAGGGTGGAGAACAAGGCGTGCGCAGCTCCGAGGACCGGAGCAACCTTCCGGTTGTGAGGACCGGAAGACAAGCACAACGCCGTTATCCGCCCTGTTTTAAATTTTATAGGCTGTTGTGGAATGTACGGGCTATAACTTCCAGCTGATGCTCCCTGCTCAGCTTCGTGAAGTTCACCGCATACCCCGACACACGGATGGTGAGCTGAGGATAGTTCTCAGGATGCTCCATTGCATCTTCAAGCATTTCACGGTTGAGGACATTCACATTAAGGTGATGTGCTCCCTTGGAGAAATAGCCGTCCATCATGGTGACAAGGTTATCCACCCTTTCCTCGGAAGTAGGGCCGAGTGACTTCGGCACTATGGAGAAGGTGTTGCTTATGCCGTCCATGGCGTCATGGTAGTCGAGCTTGGCAACGGAGCTGAGGGATGCAATGGCACCGTGACAGTCGCGGCCGTGCATAGGGTTGGCACCCGGAGCGAAGGCGACGCCCTTTGCCCTTCCGTCAGGAGTGGCTCCTGTCTTCTTGCCGTACATCACATTTGAAGTGATGGTGAGGAGAGAGAGGGTCGGCAATGCATTCTTGTATATCGGAAGCTTGGAAAGTTCCTTGCTGAAAAAGTGCACGAGATCCACGGCAAGTGAATCCACCTTGTCATCATCGTTGCCGAAGCATGGATATTCGCCCTGGATGTCGAATCCGTCAGTGAGCCCGTCAGCATTGCGGTGGGCTGTCACCTTTGCATACTTTATGGCGGAGAGGGAATCCACAGCGATTGAAAGCCCTGCCACGCCGTATGCGAGATTGATTTCCGGGTCAGTGTCTATGAATGCCATCTGTGAGCGCTCATAGTCGTATTTGTCATGCATGTAGTGGATGATATTCATGGTCTCGTTGTAGACCCTGGCCACTTCATGAAGCACCTTCTTATAATTGGTGAGCACTTCCTCAAAGTCAAGCACATCGCTCTTGAGAGGCTCGATGCCTTCCACCATGAGGGTGCCTGTGTTTTCGCAGCGGCCTCCGTTGATGGCGAGGAGTAGGGCCTTGGCGAGGTTGGCGCGGGCCCCGAAGAACTGGATGGCCTTTCCGATGGCCTGATATGACACGCAGCAGGCAATGCCGTAGTCGTCGCAGCTGCGGACATGGCGCATAAGGTCGTCATTTTCATACTGCACCGAGCTTGTGTCCACGGACACCTTCGCACAGAACTCCTTGAAGCCTTCCGGAAGTTCCGGACTCCAGAGCACAGTCATGTTCGGCTCCGGTGCCGGCCCAAGGTTGTACAAGGTCTGGAGGAAGCGGAATGAAGTCTTGGTGACCTTCACCTTCCCGTCATTGAACCTTCCGCCGATGGATTCAGTCACCCAGGTAGGGTCCCCGGCGAAAATCTCGTTGTAGGACTGCATCCTCAGATGCCGCACCATCCTGAGCTTCATGACGAACTGGTCGATGAGCTCCTGCGCATAGCTCTCGTCTATGAGCCCGTGGTCAAGATCATACTGGATGTATATGTCAAGGAAGGATGACACATTGCCGAGCGACATGGCCGCCCCGTCCTGCTCCTTGACGGCTGCGAGATAGGCCATATACACCCACTGTACGGCCTCACGTGCGTTGAGGGCCGGCCTGCTGAGGTCGAGATCGTAATAGCTGCCCATCACCTTGATTTCGTTGAGCGCCCTGATCTGCTCAGACACTTCCTCACGCAGCCTTATCCTTGCTTCCGTCATCGGGCCTGTAAGCCTGCTGAGGTCATCTTTCTTCGCCTCGATGAGCCTGTCCGCCCCATAGAGGGCAAGCCTCCTGTAGTCGCCGATGATGCGGCCTCTGGAATAATTGTCAGGAAGCCCGGTCAGGAAGCCGAGGGACCTGAATCTTCTGATTTCCTCCGTATAGACATCGAACACTCCGTCATTGTGGGTCTTGCGGTAATGCGTGAAAATCTCCTTTACTTTCGGATCAATCTCGATGCCGTTTTCCTTGCAGGCCTTCTCCACCACCTTGTAGCCGCCGAAAGGCTTGATGGCCCTTTTGAGAAGTTCGTCTGTCTGGAGTCCCACGATCAGTTCGCACTCCCTGTCTATATAACCTGCTTTGTGTGAAGTGATTGTCGAAATAGTTTCTGCATCGATTGACCGCACGCCATTGTTTTTCCTCTCTTCGTCAAGTGCGGCAAGGCATTCGTTCCACAGTTTTTTCGTCCTTTCAGACGGTCCGCAGAGGAATGATGCATCTCCGGTGTAAGGAGTAATGTTCCTGTAAACGAAGTCAGACACGTCAATTCCACGGCTCCACGCGCCGTCCTTGAATTTCTCTTTGATTTCCATAAATCGTCAGTTATTGTTTCCTCTTTAATCCGGTCGCAAAGATAGATGATATTTTTAATTATTCAATTTTATTTTATGATTGCCCAATATCCATCGCGCTTGCCGTTTATACGCTGAATTATATTCTTTTCCTGCAAAGGGCAATGGATTTGACCGTCCTTTCCGACTTGCCTATACTGGAGGCTATTTCTTTTTGGGGTTGCCGAAGGGTTTTGCTGCACGATACGCAGCACAGCAATTGCACTTTGAAGTTCCTGATTTGCACTTTTGGCAAATGCCTGCTCATCTGTATGTGAGAAAGGTTTGGAGGTTAACATGAAAACAAAAAATACCCCTGGCTGCCGATGAAGACAGTCAGGGGATCCTAAGGAGTCATTCCGCCTGAGCAAAGCGAGTGGAAGACACTATTTTATTTCCTTGAGGGAAATGGCGAAGCCTCCGCCCGGAGCCATATACATCTTGAGGGTGGATTTTGAGGTGACTTTCTTTGTGGAAATCACATATGCCTCAGGATTGGTCCTGTAGTCGGCATCCTTGGCATCGGCGTAGATCGTGGCTTCGTACTTCTTGCCAGGCTCAAGGAAATCGAAGGCGACTTCAAGAGTGCGGGCATTCTCGTCGGTGACTCCGCCCACGAACCACTGGCCGGAAGCCTTCACCGCATATTCAGGGGCATCGGCATCCCCCGTCACATCTTTTGCCTTGCGGGCAATCACGATGTAGTCGCCCGGCTCGGCCAGAAGATAGCGGCTCTCTGACCAGTCGACAGCCACATCCTTGATGAACTGGAAGGCATCCATGTACGCCTGATAGTGCTCAGGGACATCGGCCGCCATCTGCAGCGGAGAATACATGGTCACATACAGGGCAAGCTGGTTGGCGAGGGTCGAATTGACATGGGAATTGTTGCCCGGATTCAGCTTGGCGACATCCATGACGAAGATGCCAGGAGTGTAGTCCATAGGCCCGCCCTGCAGACGGGTGAACGGAAGTATGGTCACATGGTGAGGCTTGCTGCCGCCGAAGGCCTGGTATTCAGTACCACGGGCGGACTCGTTGCCTATCAGGTTCGGATAGGTCCTGCACAGGCCGGTAGGACGCACTGCCTCATGTCCGTTGACCATGATCCTGTGCTCGGCGGCCTTCTTCACGGCATAAAGGTAATGGTTGTTCATCCACTGCCCGTAATGATGCTCGCCGCGAGGGATTATGTTGCCGACATAGCCGCTCTTGACGGAATTGTAGCCGTATCTGTTCATGAGGTCGTAAGCGGCCTCCATGTGACGCTCGTAGTTGCGTACCGAGCTGGAGGTCTCATGGTGCATCATCAGGCGCATCCCCTTGGAATGGGCATAGTCGTTCAGGGCCTTGATGTCGAAGTCCGGATATGGGGTGACGAAATCGAATACATAGTCCTTGCTGTGGCCGAACCAGTCTTCCCAGCCCACATTCCAGCCCTCTATGAGAAGCTGGTCAAAGCCGTTCTCCGAGGCGAAGTCTATGTATTTCCTCACATTTTCATTGTTGGCGGCATGGCGTCCCGTAGGCTTTGAGGAGGCATAGTCAATGCCGTCAAGCTTTACGGAAGGATAGTCTGAGGTATATGCCCAGTCGCTCTTTCCGGTGATCATTTCCCACCATACTCCCATATATTTCACCGGTCTGATCCAGGAGACATCTTCGTATGCACACGGCTCGTTCAGATTCAGGACCAGCCTCGATGCAAGGATTTCACGGGCATCGTCAGTCACCATGACAGTCCTCCACGGGGTCTTGCAAGGGGTCTGCATATAGCCTTTCCAGCCCTGGGCGTCAGGGGTAAGATGCGACGTGAACACAAAATCTTCGTCATCAAGGTCAAGATGCATGCATGAATAGTCGACCAGGGCAGCCTCATGAATGTTTATATAGAGGCCGTCATCGGTCTTCATCTGCAGTGAAGTCTGCACACCCGTAGGCGAGAACGGTGTCTGGGAGGAATTCGGAGTAACGGCGGAAGGCATCAGACCGCGGATTTCAGACAGCCTTGACTCCACATAGTCATACTCCTGGGTGTCATAGTCCCCCGGTATCCAGAAGGCCTTGTGGTCCCCGGTCATGGCGAACTTCGTCAACTCCTCCTTGATCACGAAATAGCTCAGGCTCTCCTGCATCGGGAATTCATATCTGAATCCCAGTCCGTCATCATAGAGCCGGAAACGGACAACCATCTCATAGCCGGTACCGGCCTGCTTCAAGGACACAGCCATTTCATTGTAGTGGTCACGGATCTGCGACTCCTCGCCCCAGACCGGAGTCCATGTTCCGTCATAGGTATTGCGGGCCACTGACTCAAGACGGAAACCGTCATAAAGGGAAACAGGCTCCCCCACACTTCCCCTCTCTATCTCCTCCCCGAACTCAAGCACGGGCTGCTTGCCCCTGAGTTCAAATCCCATCGTACTCGGCAGAATGGCATTCCTGTCCTTGTAGTCGAGCCAGTAGCAAGGCTCTCCCCTTTCCGTGACAGTGAATTTGAGAGAAAGGTCCCCGTCAGGAGAAGAAAGAGTCTGCACTCCTGCAGGAACGGCATCCTGAGCCGAAAGTGCGGCTGCGGACGCAAAGGCTGTAACAAGCATCAGTATCTTTTTCATAAAATTCAGTGATTGTCTGTATTATATTCTTATCTCTTGTATTCCACGACAAGCACCTGGCGAGGGCCGACACTGGTCGAATCCGTGACCTCAACGGCCTCGCCGGTGAGCACATTGCGGCCGTCATGAAGGCCGTCGGCTATCTCGGCATAATGCGACCACGGCACATGCTTCTTGCCGCGGGAATTGTTGATGAAGACAAACACGGCATCGGTGTCGTCATAACGGAAATAGCCGTAGGTATTGTCCCTTGACAGGAAATGCATGGTCTTGCCGTCATGGATGACCTTCTTGTCCTTCCTCCACTGGAAGAGCCTGCGGGTGAAGTCGTGCAGGTCTGCCAGCTGTCCTTCCGGAACAGGTTTTCCGTCAGTGCCGGTGAGAGCAGCCGCACGGCCTTCCGGGGTGAAGAGGTTGACCTTGTCGCCGGTCCAGCCGCCCGGGAAGTCCACACGCAGGCCACCGTGGCCCTGGGACCTGTCCTTCGATACGAACATCATCTCGTCGCCGTAGAATATCTGCGGAATGCCGCGCATGGTGGCCATCATGGTCATGACTATCTTGTGGCGGTCAGGATTGTGCTTCAGCACATCGCCAATGCGGTCGGTGTCGTGGTTGCCCGGGAAAATCATCATCTTAGACAGGTCATGATACACAAAATCATGTGAAAGACAGTCATAAACCCGCGCCATGCCTTCTCCCCAAGCCTGGGAATCGGTCGGCACGGCACGCCAGATGGCTTCCTGCAGAGGAAAGTCCATGATGGAAGGAAGATGGGAGTCGAAGCCGTCCTTGTTGGCGTTTCCTCCCTGCCAGTAGGCGAGCTGGGGGATGGACGATGTCCAGCACTCACCGACGATATTGAAGTCCGGATACTCATTCAGGACGGCGGCGCACCATTCGCTCATAGGCCCTTTCTCATTGTAAGGATAGGTGTCGACCCTGAACCCGTCCAGCCCGGCATATTCTATCCACCACACTGCCCACTGTTTGAAATACTGCAGGACATAAGGATTGTCCAGGTTCATGTCCGGCATTGAAGGCACGAACCAGCCGCTCTCCTGAAGATTGAGGTCATATTTCGAGGCATTCGGGTCCATATTGGTGGAGAAGCATACATTTGTCCCCGTATATTCAGGGAACACATGTACCCAATCCTTGAAAGGCAGGTCATTCATCCACCAGTGGGCGGTACCGCAATGGTTTGTGACTATGTCCATTATAACCTTCAGTCCCTTGCCGTGAGCCTTGTCCACAAACTCCCGGTAAAGCCCGTTGGAGCCGAAACGGGGGTCGATATGGTAATAGTCAGCGCAGGCATAGCCGTGATACGAGCCTTCAGGTTCATTGTCCAGAAGCAGAGGGGTGTTCCAGATGGCAGTGGCGCCAAGGTCGGCTATATAGTCCAGATGGTCGATGATGCCCTGGATGTCCCCGCCGTGACGGCCGAAGAACTCATCGCGGGCAGGCTTCTCCGCCGTGTCAGGAGTGGCGTCATTTGACGGGTCGCCGTTGGCGAAGCGGTCCGGCATGATGAGATATATCATGTCGGCGGTCGTGAAGCTGCCGCGTGTAGCGGAGCCCTCGGCGCGGGCCGCTATCTCGTATGGGTATTTGAAAGATTCCTCCCCTCTGCTGAAAACGAGCCAATATGTGCCCGGGGCGGCATTTTCCGCGACAGCCACATCCACGAAACAATAATTCGGGCTGTCAGCCTTGTGGACAGCCTTCACCTCAACACCATTTCCGCCCTCGATGCGGACATCATACTGAGAGATGCCCTCGCCTCCGACCAGAAGTTGCAGAGGGGTCTTCATACCCGTCCACCACGAAAGAGGCTCCACACGGGCCACACGCTCCCCCGCATCCCCGACAGAAGCCGGGTCAAAAGCCGGGCCTCCCGCACAGGAAGCAAGCCCGGCAAAAGCCATTGCCATAAATATATTCCTTAAATTCATATTTACTGTAAAATTAGAAATGATCCGAGAAAATCCAATATCCAATCACTTGTTTGATTACCCACAAAAGACACCCGCCTGTCATCCCGAGCGAAGCCGAGGTATCTGTAAAAGACCAATCCCTCCGGTCGGAATGACACAAAGGGGTCAGAATACCATCCAGCCCCACGGGGCAATGGTGACTCTGTCTCCTCCGCCATATGTCTTTCCCGAAAAATATTCCTCACGGGAGCCGCTGAAAGGCAGCGACAATGTGACAGGCTCAGTACCGAGATTGGCAATGACAATCACCTCATCCGCAGTGGAAGTCAGACTTTCCTCTGCAGAAACAGCCCGGCTGAACACAAGGAGATTCTCTGCCGGTCCTTCATGAACCTCAGGGGCAAGCCAGTCGGCCTTTCCGCCCTTTTCACCGGCAGCAAGAGCCGGATGGGCATGACGCAGATCCACAAGACTCCTGTAAAAATCGGAACGGGCATTCCACTCCCATGCCGGTACAGGGTCCTTTTCAAAGAATTCAAAACGGTGGTCATATCCGATTTCCTGCCCGGTGTAGATGAGCGGCTGGCCTGACGGGAGCACAAAGGTAAGCAGAGCCATTACATCAGCTGCCTCTCCCATACGCTCGAACTCCGTCCCTGCCCACGAATTCTCGTCATGGTTGGATGTGAACATCAGCCGGAAAGCCTCTGCAGGGACGTCTGCCGCATCTTTTGCAATATATGATTTAAGGTCAGAAACGGATTTTTTGCCTTGCGCGATGTCATTGAGCAGATGATGGAGTTCCCATGCGTATGAAGCGTCGAAGGCATCAGTATGCAGCTCAGGATTCTCGCCTTCAGCCAGATAATAGGTTCCAGGATATTCAGCCCTGAACACAGGCAGGGTCTCGCGCCAGAAGTCCACCGGCACTTCACACGCCATGTCGCAGCGGAAGCCGTCCACTCCCCTTTCGAGCCAGAACCGCATGGAATTGCGCATCTCCTCACGCATCTCACGGCTGTCGTAATTCAGTTCCGCGATGTCGGTCCAGTCGTACTGCGTGACCGTGTTGCCGAGCGAGTCCCGCACATACCAGTCCGCAGGCTTCTGCGACTCCCAGACAGCGTCCGGAGAAGTGTGGTTGGCCACCCAGTCCAAAATCACCCTGAAACCAGCCTTGTGCGCCTTGTCCAGGAAGGCGTCGAAATCAGCCATTGTCCCGAACTCAGGATTGATGGCGCAGTAGTCCGAAATGGCATAATAAGAGCCGAGGGTTCCTTTTCTCTGCTCCACTCCGATAGGGTACACCGGCATCAGCCAGATGACATCCACCCCGAGCTTCTTCAGCCTCGGAAGCTCTTCAGCCGCTGCGGCAAATGTCCCCTCCAGCGTGTACTGCCGCACATTCATCTCATAAATGACCGAATTGTACGCCCACTCCGGATGCACGGGAACAGTCACCGCCCCCTTTTGAGAGCAGCCTGCCGCCAGAAGGAGCGCCATACCCGCCCCGATGGCCGCAGAGAAAAATGTCAGCAATTTTTTCATAATAATATATCAATCAATTACATAATTCCAAAATAAGAGGCAGCACCCAATTCAGAGTTTGAAGACCACCGAAGAGTAGCCTGCAATGGTGAGGACAGCACCGGAAGAAGCTGAAGCCGATCCTGCAGCGTCGACTGAGGCGTCGCCCTGAAGTCCCACCGGATGAGAGAGGTCGTCATCAAAGGCGAGGGTCTGCTCCTCTGCTCCGAAATTGTGGACGACAAGCATTCTGTCGCTGCCGCTGACCATATACCATGCGGCTATCGGCTGCTGCGGGCAAGTCTCGTTATAGACTGGATGCCTCGTCATCTGTCCCTCGGCAAGAGCCGGATAGGTGTTTCTGAGCCTTGCGAAGTTGCGGTAGGTGGTCAGAACTGATGAAGCACGCTCCGACTGAGCCTCAACCGAGATCGCTGAAGTGAGCATAGCTATGTCCACCTTATCGGAAAGGCTGCCGTCAGCAAGGCCCGAGCCGTCCCTGTTCCACATGATAGGGGCACGCACAAATTCGTCTCCGTTGCTCTTTGTGCCCCAGTAGCCGAGCTCCTCGCCCTGATAGACATATGGTTCTCCGCCCGAGGTCAGAAGCACGGCTGCAGCCAGCTTCATCTTGTCCTGATCCTGTCCGAGATCCGAGCCGGTCCTGTCCTCGTCATGGTTGGAGAGCTTGGTAGCCTCGATATAGTCAGGCCTTACAGACTGATAAAGAGCCTGATAGCTAAGAATATCATTGAGAAAATAGCAGCCTATGCCGTTCTGTATCGCCCATTTGAGCCTGTACCAGAAGGAGAACTCGAAAAGAGCCGGAAGTCCTTTGTAGTAAGGGGCTACATTTGCGGCCTCGTCAAGCATCTCGCCTACCATGTAGAAGTCGCCTTCTCCTCCGGCGGCCTTGTAGGTCTGGTTCATACGGTCATAGAACTTCTGCAGGAAAGTAGGGTTCTCGTCGGTCGCCTGATTGTGATAGATGTGCTTCACAGCGTCGAGACGGAAGCCGTCCACGCCCATCTCGACCCATTTGTCCGCAATCTCTGTCATGGCGATGAAGGCGTCCGAAGTCTCGGCCGTGGACACCGGACCATAATTGAGGTCGGCAAACCAGTCCGTGCTGAAATGCGAATGGTACATGGTCGGAATCGAAAACTGCACATTGGCCGGATCGAACGAAGCCGTGCTCGGATGCAGGTCAAAAGGCTCTCCGTATGATATTATCGTCTGATTGTTAATTGCTCCGTATTTTTCTCCGGCATTCCACGAGGTCGCCGAAGTCCTCACGAGAAAGCCCCAGCTGGAGTCGAAGTCAAGGACAAGCTCATACACATTGTCGCCGTCCTCGTCCTGGAAGCGGCTCAGCTGCTCCTCCCCGTAATACAGATATTTTCCTCCGGCAGAGATGTCGTCGTCAGGCTCATCCGCAGGCTCATCGGTCTGCGTCACGGTGATCACCGGGCTTGTGCCGTCGCCCCAGTCAAGTACGAACTTCATGCGGCCTGTCGCTCCGGTCTCCTCCCCTGTCGAGAACCACTGGCCGGCCACATATCCCGCCGCGCCTTCCGTGGCGATCTGCGGAATCCTGCCGTCGATTATGTCCTGCTGAGGATTCTTTGAGAATATGTAATAGTCGCGGTACTCGCTGGCCTCGGACTTCTTTGCATCGATGAACCATTCGCAGTCCTTTGAAGTGTGGTTGAGGACATAGTCCAGATACACCTTGATGTCCCTCTCGTGCGCCGCGTCGATGAACGACTGCAGATCCGTCTCCGTTCCGAAGTCCGGATTGACGGAGGAATAGTCAATCACATCATATCCGTGATATGAAGAAGACGGATGAATCGGAGAAAGCCAGATGGCCGACACTCCGAGGCCGTCAAGATAGTCAAGACGGTTCTTCAGACCTGTGAGGTCTCCGATGCCGTCTCCGTCTCCGTCCGCAAAGCTGTAGATGAGAGTCTGATAGGTGATGTTGCCTCTCTTGACTCCGTCCCACTCGCCAGGAGAGACTTCCAGTCCGATACCCTCCTGCCTTACGGCCACCTCCACCGGGCTGCAGTCCGGTGCTGTGAAAGTCAGCACTGTTGAGCGCGCCTTACCTGCGTTTTCCGTCACAGACACATAAAACGAGGTGGATGTCTTGCCGGAAGTGCGCTCAGGCACACACCAGTCCGCCGCGTCCTCACTCACGGTCAGCGACCAAGAGCCGGCGTCAGTCCTCACTTCCAGCATGGCCCTCCCCTCGTCGAGAGTGAACTCAAGCTCTGAAGGCGTCACGGTCAGAGAATGCCCGGTCTGGGCATCAGTTTCCTTCTCGCAGGAAGTGAACACGGTCGAAGAAAACATTGCCGCAATGATTGCAGCCGCAATGATAAAGAAAGCATTTCTTCTCATATTCATTCAATCCCTTTTTTAAATAGGGGCCGACTTAGATATGAAAGTCAGGCCCCTTCAGTATTCTGCAGGACAGGCGCGGAAAGCCGTCCCGACATATTCCGGAACAGGAGTTCCGGCTCATGAAAGAACGGACAGGTCAAAAGCCCCGAAAGGACCGCGTCCCATCCGCTCCCGTCTTGTCATCAAAGCCCGTAGTCTTCAGCCACAAGTTCCCAGGTCATGTTAGCCGGGTCGTTGAAGTTGACGTACAGACGGTAGTTGCCGGCAGGGGCAGTTATGTTGTTGCCTCCGTCAAAGACTCCTTCCGTAGCGGCAACGCTTCCATCGGCTGCACCCCAGGACACAGCCCAGTCGGCGTCCTTGCGGATCTTGAAGCCTCCCTCGGCAGGGAACTCTATGTCAGCCCAGAACCTCTGGGTCCCGGTGTCGAAGTTCAGCACGAGGTCTTCTCCCCAGCCGTTGAAGTCTCCGATGGCGCCGATCTGATCGAATGAGAGATCGGTGGTCAGCACGAGAGAGCTGCGGTCGAACGTGAAGCGGTAGAACTCGTGTGAATATACATTGGCTATGTTTGCCGAGCCACCTGAGGTTATCAGCTGGATTGAAGCCGCTTCAGGCTCCGGAGCCGCAGCACTGCCGTCAAGTCCCCAGTTGCAGTCATCAGACCAGCCTGTCTCAGTGCCTTTGATCTTGAAGCCGTTGGATGCCATTCCGTTGAAGCCGATGACACCGGAATAGGTGACCTCATCGCCCGAGAAGCTGAAGAGCTCCTGGGTCTGTCCGTCGGCCCATCCGCAGAAGTCGCCTATCACATAGACCATAGGATATGTCCTCTCCGCCTCCGTGACGGTCATGTTCACGGCCACAGGCTCGGACCAGTATGTTCCGAAAGTGTCTCCTATCGTGGCGCTGACGAAAAAGTTAACGTCGGAAGGAGTGTCCGCAGGCACGCCGAGTCCGCCATCCTCTGCCGGAAGCACAAGGAGAGAGTTGAGCACCTCATAAGTCTGAGCGGTCGAAGTGCCGGAAAGGCCCGTGAGGATGACAAGGGTGTCAGAGCCGTATGACGCCTCTATCGAATAGTTCACCTGCGTGCTGACTCCGAAATCGGCCGCATCCCATGTGAAGGTCATGCTTTCGCCCATGTTTTCAGACGTGATCACGACGGAAGTCGGAAGCTCGTGCAGGACGGGAGCCACGACCTCCTCCGGAGAATATGTCATGGCCTTGTCAAGTTCCTGACAGGCGGAGGCAGCTCCGGCCACCGCAGCCAGCATTGTCATATATTTCAATATTTTCATAAATATACTTCTTCTTGGTTAATCGTTATATGGACTATTCGGCAGAGGCTGCGCCATATCCCGGATTCTGATGAAGTTCCGGATTGGAAGCAAGTTCGGATGCCGGTATGGCGAATATGTTCATGTGCGAATCAAAGCCCTGTCCCCTGTAGTTGTCCCCGCCTTTATATGTCCAGGTGAACTGGTTTGAGTTGAACAGGCCGTAGCGGATGAGGTCCGTGCGGCGGTGTCCCTCCCAGAGAAGCTCGCGGAATCTCTCTGCGACGAGCCAGTCCTGAGTGATGCTTGAAGGGGCACTCACGCCTGCCCTTTCGCAAAGATCCTGCACATATTGCATAGCCGGAGAGGCATCTCCGAGTTCCATGCAGGCTTCCGCATAGATGAGGTAGATCTCGCCGAGCCTTATCATCGGATAGTCGATGTCACTGTATGCCTTTGTCTGGGCTGTGGAGGCAAAATCCCCGCTTGACTGTCCGTGAGGCACATTGTTGAACTTGAGGCAGCTCCATCCGTTGAGGAACACATACAGGGCATCCTCCATGGACTCTTCCCTTCCGTTGATATAGAACACTTCTGCTCTCTTGTCTCCATTGCTGACTGTATATGTGCCATCGGTATAGTTCGGGTCCGCTATCTCAAAGTATTTTGAAAGCTCCTCGTAAGGTACTCTGATACCGGCCCAGCCGCCATTCACTCCGTTAGGAAAAGTACCGACATCGGTCGAGGCGATGGCGGCAAGGGTGAGATATGATGTTCCTCCGTATGACTGCGTCTGTTCCGCATTGTACGACACTGCCCACAGCATCTCATCCTTTGCGTCCTGATTCTCTCCGTTGTCACCCCTGAAAAGGTCGGCATAGTTGTCGCAGAGTGAATATCCCATATTGAATATTGCCTCGCAGGCTGCCTTTGCTTCAGCCCATCTGGCCGTGCCTGTATAAACCTCGGCATTCAGATACATGCGGGCGAGAAGTCCCTGTACGGACCCCTTGTCTGCACGCGGATAGTTGGACTTTGCGGCAGGCATGGCGCTCTGGTCTGAAGCCAGATAGGTGAGTTCGTTTATGCAGTAGCTGAACACGTCTGCCCTTGAGGACTGTGTAGGGTTGATTCCGCCCCCGAAAGGAGAATCCTCAGTGGTGAAAGGCACATCTCCGAATGTGTCAAGAGCCATCCAGTAGAAATATGCACGGAGGAAGCGGGCCTCGTCCCTGAACTGCTGGATCTTGGCACGCACATCATCCGGCACACCCCTGTCGTCAAGCCTGTCAGCGGCAGTCTGACGGAGGAATTCATTCACATAAGCAATGCCCTGGAGGGTGCGCACATACACTGCATATGTGGCGTCATTGTCGGCATCCGACCATGTGTTGGTGTTGAGGGCGCGTACCCATGCATCATTTTCCCACGCGCATTTCGCCTCGTCCGTAGTCACCACCTGAGTTGACCAGAATGCCCTGATGAGCTCTGAGGCACCGCCGTCGTTCACCTGAAGGTCCGTGGTCTCATTGGAGACGAAATGGAAATATATCTTGGTCAGACCGGAAAGATAGCCGGCCTCATCCTGGCCATAGACGGTCTCAGAGACGGCATCGGATTCGTTAAGAGGCAGCGTGTTGAGGTCCCCGATGCAGGATGTCGCCATGAGGGCCATTCCCGCCGCCAGCGCTGCCGCTGATCTCATATTGAATTTCATTGTTCGTTCGGTTTAGAAGTTAATGTTCAGACGGAAAGAATATGTACGCGGACGCGGCCAGATGGAGCGGTCAATACCGTTCACATTCGGCACCTCAGGATCGACTCCGCTGTAGCCCGTGATCACAAACACGTTCTGCACCGCGAAGGCGAGCCTTATGTCGGTCTCCCATTTCCCTATGCCTCGGAACGTGTAGCCGAGGTTGACGTCGTCAAGACGGAAGAAGGAGGCATTCTCAAGGAACATGTCCGAATACCACTGCTCCCCGCTGTTGGCTGCGGTGAAGCCTGTCTCTGTGACGACCGTGGCGAAGTTCGGCAGATTGCCGGCATTCACATCGAGGTTGGAAGTGGAGTTGGCCGAGGCGAAATCGTTGAATACCCAGTTGCCGACAGAGCCATGTCCGTTGAGGCCGAAGTCCCAATTCTTATATGAGAGCTTTATGTTGAGTCCGTAGAAAAAGTCCGGATTAGGGCTCTTGCCTGTCATGTAGCGGTCAGCCTGTGTGATGGAGCCGTCGCCGTCCCTGTCCACAAGGGCGTTCTGCACAGGATTTCCCTCGCTGTCATACACCTGCTGGAAAGTATAGAAAGTATAAGGAGCGTAGCCCACCATGTGTCTCTGGAGCAGGTTTCCCGTGCCCTTGGTGATTCCTCCCGTCTGGATGGAATATGTAGGGTCATCGGTATTGTTCAGCTTGGTGAACTTGGTGTTCTGGAAAGTACCGTTGAAGCCGATGGATAGGTTCCAGTCATCAGTCTGCACAGGGATGAAGTTGAGGGCGAACTCGATACCCTTGTTCCTCATCGAACCGATGTTGGTGAGGACAGTGTTGCCGAAGTTGGAGCCCATAGGGGTGATGACGCTGTTCAGGAGGTCCTTGGTGTCCCTGATGTAGGCATCCACGCTACCGGTGATCCGGTCATTCAGGAATCCGAAGTCGAGACCGACGTTATAGGTAGTGGTTGTCTCCCACTTGATGTTAGGATCATAGGCCTGAGGGGTCAGGTAGAACATGTACCCGTCAGAACCCATGTTGTACTGATGGTACACGTCCGTAGACATCGAGTAGCGGGCAAGATAAGGATAGTTGGAGCCTATCTCCTGCTGTCCGGTCTGTCCGGCGCTGAGACGGAGCTTGAGCTGGGTCACCGGCCTCACATATTTCAGGAAAGACTCCTCCTTGATGTTCCATGCGAATGCGCCTGACGGGAAAAGACCCCAGCGGGTGTCAGGAGAGAAGCGGGAAGAGGCATCGTCACGGAGGGTGAATGTGAAGAGATACCTTGAATCAATGGAATAGTTGATACGCCCGTAGAATGAGATGAGGTAGCTTTCCTGATTGTTGAACGGATAGCGGGAATCCTCTCCCTTCTGTTCTCCTGTCTCATTGAAATATGTCACTGAACGGTCAGAGCTGAAGAAATGCTGCCAAGAGTATCCGGCCATCACATCAAGATGGTGCATGCCCCATTCTTTGTTGAAGTTGGCATAGAATTCAAGCACCTGGTTGCGGCGGAAATTCGTGGTTTCCGTGTACTGTCCCCAACCCCTTGCCTCAGTGTCGGAATAGGCCTGGAACGAGCCAGGGTTCACACCGTCATACACATTGGCGTTGGAGATATCCATTCCGAGGCTGAGATTGAACCTGAGGGCCTCGAAACCATGTACCTTATAGTCAATCTGGGCATTTCCGATGAAACGGAGGGCATTGACATAGTTGTTCCTGTCATACAGGAGCGAAAGAGGTCCGGCGCCGAGAAGCGTGTTCGGAGTGAAATTCTCACCCCTTCCTTCTCCATAGTTCCAGAAACCGTTGGTGGTGCTGTAGTCAATGGAGCCGTCCTCATTTCTCCAATATGGATCCTGCGTCGGGTTGAAGAAAGCCGCAGAGCCGACAACTCCTCCGTCTGCATATTTCTGGTGCGTGTACACACCCTTGGCGTTGAGGTTGACGGTGAGGTGCTTGTCGAAGAAGTTAGGAGAAAGGCTGAGGTCGAGGGTCCCCCTGTCATATTTTGAAGTCTCAAGTGTTCCCTGCTGTCCCGTGTAACCGATTGAAGCCCTGTAAGGCATTCTTTCATTGACATTTCCGAGCACGCTGACATTATGGTCATGGGATATGGCCGTGCGGAAGATAAGGTCCTGCCAGTCAGTATCAACGGTTCCCATCTTGGAATGCACATAATCACCTACGGCAGTCCCCGGCACGAATGTCTGGTCCACATAGCTGCGGAA
>JADIMO010000006.1 GCA_017694755.1 Candidatus Cryptobacteroides merdavium | reverse complement strand
GGCTACTTGAAGGTTGGCATCCCCCTTTCGGAGGACAATTCACAGAACATAGCCATTGTGGCCGATTATTCATACACGGACATGGATTCATGGTTCGGCCAGTCCACATGGCTCGGCAGCCAGCATTCCGTTTTCGGCAACCTCATGTACCAGAATGAGATCAATGAGTCGCACAGGTTCACGGTCGGACTCGGCGGCACATTCGACAGATACGACGAATACATCAACAAGTATGTCAGGTCGGAGACAATGGCTCCAGCCTATGTCAACGACAGGATTACCGGCCTTGCCACGGCGGGTGTCTTCGGGGAATACACTTTCACCGCCGGAGAGAAATTCACTTCCATAGTCGGGCTCAGGGGCGACTGGTACAAGGGGGACGGATTCAAGTTTTCACCGAGGGTGACGCTGAAGTATTCCCCTGTGGACAAGATTGCCATACGGCTGAACGGAGGACGCGGCCTGAGATATGCCAATCCTCTGATTGACAATATCGGGGTCTTCTCCACCGGGAAACTCTTTTCCGGCAATTTCGAGGAGCATACCCTTGAGGATGCCTGGACATTCGGCGGCAATCTCACATATTACCTTCCATTCGGGGCCTCCTCAAACACATACATCAGCTTCGACTATTTCAGGACGGCATTTTCACAGCAGATGATAGTGGACTATGAACATCTGAACAATACGATATCATTCTACAATCTGGACGGACGGAGGTCCTATACCGACAATTTCCAGGTGGATTTCAATGTGGAGCCGGTGGAGCGCTTCACGGTGACCGCCACCTTCCGGTATACGGATGCAAGGGTGACGCTTGAAGGTCAGGGACTTGTGGAAAAGCCGATGACAAGCCGCTACAAGGGCGTGCTCAACATGCAGTATGCCACCAATCTGAACAAATGGATATTTGACTTCACCGCATCTGTCAACGGTCCCTGCCGCGTGTATGACTTCATGAGGGATCTGAAGGATGCGGACGGGAACCGGCTGTATGTCAATGGATATACACCTGTGTATCCGCTGCTTTACCTGCAGGTGACACGGCGTTTCAAGGGTGTGGATGTCTACATCGGCGGCGAGAATCTCACCAATTTCCGCCAGAAGAATGTCATCCTCGGCAGCCGTGACTCCTCCACCGGGCTTGTCTCGGCCCACCAGCCGTCATTTGACGCAAGTGCGGTCTGGGGACCGATAATGGGGGCAAGATTTTATGCCGGAGTCCGGTTTACACTATGGAAAACAAGGTGATTTTTATTAAATTTGTCCCGTTTGGAAAAAATTCCGGCATATATGTGAGTTCGATGAAATTTAATTCATTGAATTTCATCGAACAACCGCTTAAGGAGCAGGATTTATCCTGCGACAGTCCTCCCTATGTAGGGAGGAGAAAGGAGGGTGACGCCCCTTGAAAAGGGGCTGTCGCGAAGCGACTGGGGATTAAGACAGACGGATTTCGAAGAAATCCTTAACGACAGTTCGACGAATTCCCTGGGTCGTAGTATAATAAATTCGTCGGACTGACGTTAATTATGAAAGAAATTGAGATCTCCGTTCCGATAGGTCGGGAACCTTCTTCCGAGCAGATCACCGCTGCGGCAGCCAAAGCTATGGGCGTTGCCCCGAAGGCAGTGGCGTCATACAGGATTGTGCGCCGCTCCATCGATGCCAGGGGCGACATACTATACCGTTACAGAATCGAGGCATACAAGGCCGGGGAAGACCTCAATGAATACCGTCTCCCGGAATACAGGGATGTGTCACAGGCTGAGCCGGTGACCGTCATCGGAGCAGGTCCTGCCGGGATGTTCGCCGCCCTTCATCTCCTGATGCGGGGGTTCAGGCCCGTCATTCTGGAACGGGGAAAGGATGTCCATGCCCGGAAGTTCGACATGGCCCGGCTTTCAAGGGAAGGCATTGTGGACCCCGATTCCAACTATTGTTTCGGAGAGGGCGGGGCTGGCACATTCTCTGACGGGAAGCTTTTCACCCGTTCTTCCAAAAGGGGGGACATCCGTGAGGTGCTGCACCAGTTGGTGACATTCGGGGCTGACCCGTCCATATTGATTGATGCCCATCCTCACATCGGGAGCGACCGGCTTCCGGCCATAGTCGAGAATATCCGCCATTGCATCATCAGCCACGGCGGAGAATATCATTTCGGCACGAGAGTCACAGACATCCGCAAAATGGAGGACGGCGGCTTCGATGTAGTTGCAGGAAGCCGGACATTTTCTTCAAGGAAGGTGATTCTTGCCACCGGACACTCCGCAAGGGACATATACAATCTTTTTGCAGAAAAGGGTTGGGAACTGCAGGCCAAGGGATTTGCCCTCGGAGTGCGTGTCGAGCATCCGCAGTCCCTGATCAACAGGATCCAGTACCACGGAAAATACCAGCCGTACATGCCTGCGGCGGAATACTCCTTCGTGACCCAGATTGAGGGCAGGGGAGTCTTCTCGTTTTGCATGTGTCCCGGCGGCATCCTTGTGCCTTCAGCCACAGGACCCGGGGAAACTGTCCTGAACGGCATGTCCAATTCTGCCCGCAATTCCAGGTGGGCGAATGCAGGTGTCGTGGTTTCTGTCGAGCCTGAAGACATTCAGGAGTATTCCAGATACGGCGCTCTTTCTCTCCTGCATTTCCAGATGGATGTGGAGAAGCGGATGTATGATTTCACCGGTTCCATCAAGGCCCCGGCGCAGCGGATGATGGATTTCTGCAGGCGTACTCCATCTTCCGGACTTCCTGCCACCTCCTATCATCCGGGTGCTGTCAATGCCCCGCTGCACGAGCTGCTTCCTGAGCATGTGTCCCTGCGTCTGAAATATGCCTTTCCTGAGATCGGCAACAAAAAGATGAAGGGCTATTACACCAATGAGGCCCTGCTTCTCGGAGTTGAGTCCCGTACATCTTCACCTGTCCGCATCCCCCGCGACCCTGACACCCTTGAGCATACGCAGCTCAAAGGCCTCTATCCGTGCGGTGAGGGCGCCGGCTATTCCGGCGGCATAGTGTCTTCCGCCCTCGACGGGATCAGATGTGCGGAAATGGTATAAGTTATTCCGTTTCAGTGTTCTCAACCGCCCTGTCCGGGAATCCGAGCTCATGAATTCTCGATTAGAAAATTTTGCCGCTGCTTTTGCAATTGTCGCGGAAATTCCTACATTTGCACCTGACATTTGAGTTTGACACAGGTGTCAGACATGTATGTCAACAATGAAAATTATCGGAAAATGATAAATATAGGAATAGATGCCGGGTCTACCACGGCCAAGGTGGTTGCTGCGGATGAAAACGGAAATGTCATATTCACAGGGTATGAGAGGCACAACGCCCGTGCAAGGGAAACCGTCACGGGATTGCTGGAAAAGCTGATGGCAGTGACCGGGGATGTAAAGACGGGGGTCTGCGTCACCGGGTCGGTGGGGATGGGCATATCCGAGAAATGCTCCCTGCCATTCGTGCAGGAGGTCGTGGCCGCCACGAGAGCCGTAAGAAAGACCTGCCCGCAGGCTGCAGCCCTGATTGACATAGGAGGGGAGGATGCCAAGGTGGTCTTCTTCAAGGACGGCGAGGCTTCCGACCTGAGGATGAACGGGAACTGCGCCGGAGGCACCGGGGCATTCATTGACCAGATGGCCATCATCCTCGGGGTGACTGCGGATGAGCTGAACGACCTTGCCTCCCGTGCCGACAGGATATATCCGGTGGCTTCGAGGTGCGGGGTCTTCTGCAAGACGGACATCCAGAACCTTGTCGCCAAGAATGTCAGCAGGGAAAACATCGCGGCATCCATTTTCCATGCCGTTGCCGTACAGACTGTCGTCACCCTTGCACACGGCTGCGACATCTGTCCGCCTGTGGTCTTCTGCGGGGGGCCTCTCACATTCATCCCGTCACTCAGAAAGGCTTTCGCCGACTATCTTTCCCTGTCGGAAAATGACATAATCCTTCCGGAAAATGCCAACCTCATCCCTGCCGAAGGCGCTGCCGATGTGGCCGGGAACGGGGAGCATGTGTCCATGCTGTCAGAACTCATAGACCGGATAAATGCAGGGATGACATCCGCCGTAAAGACATTCACCGGGCTTGAACCTGTATTCGGAAGCGAGGCGGAGCATGACAGGTGGCTGGAGAGGATGTCCGGCCACAGGATTCCGTCGGCGGAACTGAAGCCGGGAGTCAATGAAGTCTTCATAGGGATAGATTCAGGCTCGACCACCACCAAGATAACCGTCATGGACCGTTCCCGCAGCCTCCTCTGGTCATGGTACAGCCACAACGGCGGAAATGCCGTCAAGGCAGTGGAGACCGGGCTTGAGGCGTTGAAAAAGGAATGCAAGGAGCGTGGGGCTGTGCTGAGCATAGCGGGAAGCTGCTCCACCGGCTACGGCGAGGACCTTGTGAAGGCCGCCTTCCAGCTCGGCAACGGCATCATCGAGACAATAGCGCATTACATCGCAGCCCGTTATCTTGACAGGAACGTGTCCTTCATCCTTGACATAGGAGGACAGGACATGAAGGCCATCTTCGTCCATAACGGGGTGATTGACAGGATAGAGATAAACGAAGCCTGCTCTTCCGGCTGCGGGTCGTTCATAGAGACATTCGCCATGTCCCTCGGATATTCCGCGGAGGATTTCGCCAAGGCGGCCTGCCGCTCCCAGTCACCTTGTGACCTCGGCACGAGGTGTACGGTGTTCATGAACTCGAAGGTTAAGCAGGTGCTGCGCGAAGGGGCCACATTGGAGGACATTTCGGCGGGACTGGCCTACTCCGTGGTGAAGAACTGCCTCTACAAGGTGCTGAAACTGAAAAATTCCGATGTGCTCGGCAAGAATATAGTGGTGCAGGGAGGCACAATGCGCAACGATGCTGTGGTCAGGGCCATAGAGCTTCTCACTTCCGCCGAGGTCACCCGCTGTGACAGGCCTGAGCTCATGGGGGCGTTCGGCTGTGCCCTCTATGCCATGGACCATGCCTTTGAGGCTCCTGTCACCCTTGACGACATGCTCGGAAAGGCGCAGTATGAATCAGACCTCCTGCATTGCCGCGGCTGCGACAACAACTGCGCTGTCGTAAGGTACAGATTTGCCGGAGGCAAGAAATATTATTCAGGCAACAGGTGCGAAAAGGTGTTCACCAACGGAGGAAAGGACGCCGTGAAGGGTGAGAACGCCTACATCGCCAAGAACTCCATCCTGTTTGACCGTAAGGCCGAAATCGCCTCCCCGGTGATGACGCTCGGCATCCCGAGGGTGCTCAACATGTTCGAGGAATATCCTTTCTGGCACACACTTTTCACTTCCTGCGGCATTCAGGTGGTGCTTTCCGATGTGTCTGAATACAGGCATTACGAGTTCTGCGCCAAGATGGTCATGTCGGACAATATCTGCTTCCCTGCCAAGCTGGTGCACAGCCATATAGACAATCTTATCGGCAAGCGTCCGGACCGCATTTTCATGCCTTTCGTGGTCTTTGAGAAGAAAGGGGAGGAGCAGAACAGCTACAACTGCCCTATCGTGGCCGGATATTCGGCGGTGGTGAAGAATGTCCAGGAGACAGGCATCCCGTTCGATTCCCCTGTGGTGTCATTCAAGGAACGCAGGCTTCTGCGCAGGCAGTGCCGCAACATTCTGAAAGGCTACGGAATAGATGCCAGGAAGGCCATGGAAGCCTTTGTAAAGGCAGAGAAGGCACAGGAAGAATATGAAAAGGCCGTTGCCGCCGTGAGCAGGAACATAATTGACAAGTCAAGGCAGGAAGGCCGGCTTACTGTGCTGCTTGCCGGCAGGCCGTACCACACCGACCCGCTCATCCAGCACAAGGTTTCGGAGATGATAGCCGACATGGGCGTGAATGTGATTACTGATGACATTGCAAGGGACATGGAAATACCTCTTGACGATGTGAACCTGCTGCCGCAATGGGCCTATGTCAACAGAATCCTGAAATCCGCCAAATGGGCAGCCATGCAGGGCAATGATGTCCAGTACATAGAATTCACTTCGTTCGGGTGCGGCCCTGATGCCTTCATGCTCGACGAGATAAGGGAACTGTTGATGAGGCACGGCAAGGCCCTGACCCTGCTCAAGCTTGACGACATCAACAATGTGGGCTCCATGAAGCTGCGTGTCAGATCCATGATTGACAGCATAAGACTCTCTGTGTCTGGGGACACTGAGGCTCGGAAGGTGAGGCCGTTCGTGACCGTCCCGGTATATGAGAAGAAGCACAGGAACAGAAAGATACTTGCCCCGTTCTTCACCCCTTTCATATCCCCGCTCATCCCTCCGGTGATGAAGCTTCTCGGCTATGATGTGGAGAATCTGCCGCTCAGCGACAGGGAATCTGCAGAATGGGGACTGAAATATGCCAACAATGAAGTATGCTATCCTGCCACACTTGTGGTCGGTGACATAATAAAGGCTTTCAAGTCCGGAAAATACGACCCGGATAACACAGTCGTCGCCATGACCCAGACGGGAGGCCAGTGCAGGGCGAGCAACTATGTCCCTCTCATAAAGACCGCCCTTGTGGATGCCGGATTCAAGGATGTGCCGGTGATCGCAGTGACATTCGCCAGCGGCATAGACAACTATCAGCCGGGCTTCAAGCCTGACTGGAAGAAAGTCATTCCGGTGGCTCTCTATGCCTTGCTGTACAGCGACATGATAGCCAAGTTCTACTATGCCTCCGCTGTCCGCGAGAAGGTGTCCGGAAGTGCCGCTGCCTTGAAGGACAAATATCTGCGCCTTGCTGCTGAGGTCATAGAAAAGAAGGAAAGCCTCGGCAGGCTGACGGACCTGCTCTGCACGGCGGCTGACGAATTCAATGCCATCTGCCGTGACATGAAGACGGAGCGGGTCGGGATAGTCGGAGAAATATATCTGAAATTCAATCCTTTCGCCCAGAAGAATGTCACTGACTGGTTCATAGAAAAGGGAGTGGAGGTGGCCCCTCCGATCCTTACTGACTTCTTCATGCAGTTCTTCGTCAACCGCAGGGTAAAGGCTCAGACCGCTGTCACAGGTTCATCCGTTCCGGAGTTCATATATGACTTCATATACAGGCTTGCGATGGACCGGATAGCGAAGTTCAACCGCATAGGAAGCCGCTTCAGATATTTCATGCCGTTCAACGATGTGTTCCATGAAGCGGAAGAGGCCCGTGATGTCATCACCCTGAATGCCCAGTTCGGCGAAGGCTGGCTTCTTCCTGCCGAGATCATCTCCTATTACAGGAGCGGCGTGAAGAATGTGGTTTCCCTCCAGCCGTTCGGATGCATTGCCAACCATATCGTTGTCCGAGGCGTGGAAAAGAAGCTGAAGACCCTTTATCCGGACCTCAATCTGCTTGCCCTTGATTTCGACAGCGGAGTGAGCGATGTGAATGTCACCAACAGGCTTCTGCTCTTCCTCGACAATATCCACAGGCGTTCCGGCATAGGTGCCGATGCTCCCGGGGCAGGGAAGCAGACAAATGATACTGTCGCCGCCGCATCGGAGGCCGCGGAGTATAAGAGCCGGGAAACGGTTTCCGAGCCTGCCTGCTGATACGGGGGTGCCGCGAGTGTTATAGATTCACAGAATTGACATTGATAAAGAAAAATGATTTCGGGGCAATCCCGGAATGATCACATATAGCCATGACAGAAAACACTGACCAGGAGCACAGGATAATAGAGGCTGCACAGCGCCTTTTCACACAGAAGGGTTTTGCCGAGACCAGCATGAGCGACATAGCCGCCGAAGCGGGGATGAACCGCTCCGCCCTCCATTATTATTTCCGGACCAAGGACAGGATGTTCCAGGCCGTCTTTGGGAATATCATCATGACCGTGGTCCCAGCCGTCCATGATATCCTTGTGTCCGACAGCCCGTTTGAGGACAAGATCAGCCGTGTGGTCGACACCTATATGAAGATATTTTCAGAAAATCCATATCTCCCGTCATTCATTCTCAACGAGACCCGCCGCGACCGCGAACATCTTCTCTCCACCGCAAGGGCACTCGGCATCGCCGAATACGGCAACATGATCATCCATGACATCTCCTCCGAAATGGAGAAAGGCCACCTGAAGACCGTCCCTCTGAAGGTCGTCTTCAACACCTTCTACGGCCTTCTTCTCTTTCCGTATCTTTCCGGTAACCTCGGCTCCGTCATCTTCGGCTCCGACCGCCCCGACGATCCTTCCCCCGCCTGGCGCGACACCATCATCAGCCAGATGACCCACCTGCTCATCCCATGACCAGGTTGATGGCCGGTCACCGTTTATGGTGCAACAGATATGAGATCAATGGGATGCCTATGATTATGGTGGCAAGAGTGATTTCCCGGCAGCCAGCCTGCGGAACAGCATAATAGTGCAAAAGAAAATGTAGTGCAGGTGTCGTTCCCCAAAAATAGGGAAACAATGAACTGGACCAGTGAAAAGATTATTATAATGATGAAATGTTTTATTTTCATAGGGGAGGAATTTCTATAAAGGCTGCCCGAGGGCAGCCTTTCGATGTATGGTAGTATGTATGTTTCCGGCGGATCAGTTTGCCATCTTCTCCTTGGCTCTGACGAGTTTGTCCTTGAGGATGTCCACGCAGTCGACAATCGCATCTTCAAATGTCCGGGCGTTCCTTTCGATGACGAGGTCATTTCCCGGGATCCTCACATGAACCTTGACATTCTTGTTCTGGTGGTCAGGGAGAAGGGACATGGCCACTTCCACGCTTGTGATCCCGTCATGGAACTTTGGAAGTTTGGAAAGTTTCTTTTCTGCGAAGTCCAGAAGTTTCTGATCTGCATCAAACTTGATGGATTGTACTCTAATCTCCATTTTTACCTCCATTTTTAGCCCTTGGATGGGCGGTTTGATATACTTTCTGCAGTTTTTCGATGGAATTGTGGGTGTAGACCTGGGTGGCTGCAAGGGAGGAATGTCCGAGAAGTTCCTTTATCGAGAACAGGTCCGCACCCCTGTCGAGCAGTTCCGTTGCCAGCGTGTGCCTGAGCACATGAGGCGACTTCTTCCCGGTGAATCCTTCTGCGCCCTCCAGTTCGGCCCGTATGGCTCTGTCGACATATTCAGGATAGACTCCGCGTCCTCTGAAAGTGACAAAAAGCGGCCGTTGAGGGTCTTTTTCTCCACAAATCATCTCAACTGCTTGTAAATATAGTGAAATTTCTTCACATAATGAAGATGTGAGCGGAATTTCTCTCATTTTATCTCCCTTGCCCCGTACCTTGACATTTTTCCTGTCCAGGTCAATGTCCCCGGCATGCAGCGACACGAGTTCCGAGCGCCTCATTCCTGTCGAGTACAGGGTCAAAAGCATGACCCTGCCGAGCTTCTTTTCATATAGCCATCGGGAGAATTTCGAGATGTCATCGGAAAGACAGGACATCTTGAGCCACAGGCTGTCCGATTCGGGCCTGTAGCCGCGTCTGCGGGAGGACCTGTATTGTTCCATGAATTGCTCCGGGGGAGTGCGGATGTCGCAGGCTGCAAAAATGTCCGTGTCTTTCAGATATTTTTCCATTGCGGACTCCCTGTACACTGTGGGAAGCCGTTTGGGGACCTTGGGACGGGCCACTGTCCTGACCGGATTGGAGTTGAGCAGCCCTTCCTTCATCAGGAAACGGCAGAAGCCGCTGAGGACCGAGAGATGGAGGTTTACTGTCCTGGGTATCAGCTTTCTTCCGTTCATCAGGTGGACTTCATAGCTGCGGATCATGCCCGGATTCAGGATTTCCAATATTTCAGAATCAGTTTTTTCCGTACCGGATGCGGGCTTGGCATCTTCCCTTGCAATCCTGTTCCCGGCTGTATTCTGCCAGGCCGCCTTTCCTGCCGCTTCCTTTTCGTCTCGGAAAGCGTAGGTCACGAATTCATTCAGGACATCGGTGTATGTCCTGACGGTCTTTCCGGAATATCTCCTTATCTGGCCGACATATCTTATGTATTTGTCTATAAGGTCCATTCAGTGTCCTTTGTGACGGGGACAAGTCCCATTTCTGCGGCCTTGGCCCTCATGAGCCTGTCGGCGGCTTCGAAGTCATTCTCTATCAGGCCGTCAAGGATGGCGTTCTTGACATGTTCCTGCAGAATGCCTATCGGTCTTCCCGGAGGGATGCCGAATGTCGCCATTATATATTCGCCCCTTATCGGGTTCTTGAAGTTCCTGATGGCGTCCTTTGCCTCGACTTCGGCGAATTTCTGCATCACGATGTCGAAATTATGCTTCAGCCTTTCGACTTTCTTCGGATTCTTGGAGGTGATGTCAGCCCGGCACAGCACCATGAGGTCGTCAATGTCGTTGCCGGCATCGAACAGGAGCCTGCGCACTGCGGAGTCGGTGACTTCTTCCGTGACAAGGGCTATCGGCCTGAGATGGAGGCTGACAAGCTTCTGGACATATTTCATCTTCTCGTTCAGAGGCATCTTCATGGCCTGGAAAATCTTCGGTACCATCCTTGCCCCGACCACCTCGTGTCCGTGGAAGGTCCATCCTGCCTGAGGGTCGTATCTCTTTGTGGCAGGCTTGCCTATGTCATGGAGCAGGGCGGCCCATCTGAGCCAGAGATATGGCTCGGTCCTGACCTTCTCCTTCTCTTCGTTGTCTTCGAAGTACCGGTCTGTCAGCTTTCCTTCGGCAATGAGGGCGGTTTCAAGCTCCGCCAGATTGTCCACCACTTCGAGGGTATGAGAGAAGTTCTCCTTGTGCCCCTTTTCATCCGCACTTTTCAGGGACAGCAGCTGCGGCAGGATGAAATCCAGCAGCCCGGTTTCGTCCATCAGCCTGAATCCTATGGACGGCCTGCGGCAGACGAGCATCTTGTTGAGCTCTTCCGTAATCCTTTCCTTAGAAAGGATGCTCATCCTGTCCCTGTTCCTGCGGATGGATTCCAGGGATTTGGGCACTATCCTGAATTCATGCTCCGGAGTCGTGAGCCTGGTGGCGAATCTGATGGCCCTGACCATGCGCAGTGGATCGTCGCTGTAGGTGGTGTCCGGGTCAAGAGGGGTGCGGATGATGCCTGCGGCAAGGTCTTTTATTCCTCCGAAAGGATCTATCAGTGCTCCGAAATCCTCTTTCTGGAGGCTGAATGCCATGGCATTGATGGTGAAGTCCCTTCTTTTCTGGTCGTCCTCGATGGTCCCGTTTTCCACAATGGGCTTTCTGGAGTCCTTCCTGTAGGATTCTTTCCTTGCTCCCACAAATTCCACTTCAATGCCTTTGTAACGCAGCATTGCTGTGCCGAAGTTCTTGAAAACGGACACATTGCTGTGTACGGCCTCGCCTACGGCTTCGGCAAGACCGATGCCGCTGCCTTCCACCACTATGTCAATGTCCTTGCTCGGGCATCCCAGGAAGCAGTCGCGTACATAGCCTCCTATCACGAAGGCCCTTACGCCTTTCTGCTCCGCTATGTCCGATATGATTGAAAATATCTTGTGGTCGAGAAATCCTTGTGTGATCGTCATTTCAGTATGTTTTTCCGTCTGATGTCATCATTTGCCGTCAGGCAGTGCGTCTTCACGGAGCATTTCTCCGTAGGTGGGGGCATGGTCCAGAAATTCATATCCTGCTGTCGTCGGGTCGGTTTCAGTGTCTGTCCCGCTCCCGCCGGTCTTGCGGCAGATGATGGTCCTGTTCCCGTTGGTGATGATTATGTAGCTGACATCCAGGACCATGTTGTATCTTATCGTCTGGTCCAGCACCTTTCTGTCCAGTTCCGTTTCCGGTCTTTTGCATTCCACCACGGCGAGCGGCCTTGCCGACCTTCCGTATATGAGGATGTCTGCCCTGAACACCTTGGAGCCGAGCTTGAAGGATGTTTCGCTCATCATCATGTGCAGAGGTACCTGCATCCGGCCGTGCAGCTGTCCGATGAACCATTGCCGCACATGTTCTTCCGGCGTGAGGGCCACTTCCTTCTTCCTGAGCGGATCCCATATCGTATTTCTGGATGCCGTTCCGTCCATAATCACTTTTTCAACCTACAAAGATACTGATATTTTTATTATGACGGGTCCACATCGATGACTATGTGGGTTTCGTATTTTTCCTTCTGCATGAATTCGGAGAGCATTTTCATCAGGTGCCTTTTGACGGCTGCGAGCTGCCTGTCCTTCCGCAGACCCAGCCTTATGATGCGGATGTGGTTGTCTGCGACCTTGTCGACCGCAGGAATGTACGGACCTGTGACCGTGTATGGGGGAGTGCCGCTTTCGAGAAGGCCGGCGAGCTTGGTCCCCATTCTGACTGCCCTCATTTCATCGGTGTCCCTGATGACTATGTTGACGAGCCTTGTGTATGGAGGGAAGCCGAACTCTTTTCTTTCGTTCAGAAGGGAGCCCTCCGACCCGGTCATCCTGCCACGGATTATGCTGTACACAGGGTGGTCCGGCATGGAGGTCTGCACCACGAAAAGCCCTTTGGCTCCACGTCTGCCGCATCTTCCCATGAACTGTTCCAGCAGCTGGGCGGCCTTTTCGTCCGCCCGGAAGTCCTGCACGCTCATGAGGGTGTCGGCCTGCAGCACTGCCACGAGCGAAAGGTTGGGGAAGTCAAATCCTTTCGTGACCATCTGCGTGCCTATCAGGATGTCGATTTCGCCTCTTCCGAAGGCCCTGATGGTTTCCTTGCCGTAGGATGCGCTCCGGGCCGTGTCGCTGTCCAGTCGTGCTATGCGTGCTCCGGGAAAGAGGGCAGCCGCCTCTTCCTCCACTTTCTGCGTCCCTGCCCCCAGACCGCGAAGTTCGCCTCCGCATTCCGGACATTTTTCTGAAAACGGCCTGCTGTATCCGCACAGGTGGCATACAAGCCTGCCTCCTGCAGCTGCACCTTCAGGCATCATATCTTCATTTTCCGCCGTGCCGGAAGTTTCCTGTCCGCTGCGGCGGCTTTTGTGCCAGCTCAGGCTTGCGTTGCAGTGCGGGCATTTCGGGATGTGGCCGCAGCTTGTGCATTGCATTGCCGGGGAGAAGGACCGCCTGGCCCTGAACAGCATCACCTGCCCTCCTTTAGAAAGAGTTTCATTTATATGCTCTATCAGCTTTATCGAAAAGGAGCCTTTCATCCCCCTTTTCTTCCTTTCGGCGATGGTGTCTATTATCTCTATGTCAGCATCTTCCGATGCGTGGTACCGCACATCGAGGTTTACAAGGGCATATTTCCCGGTGTCACAGTTGTGCATGGATTCAAGGGACGGGGTGGCTGAGCCGAGCAGGATGCTGCATCCGTGTATTCCGGCGAGCATCACCGCAGTGTCCCTGCCGTTGTATCTCGGGGCGGGGGAGTCCTGCTTGTAGGAGGAGTCATGTTCCTCGTCCACAATTATCAGCCCGAGGTCATGGTGCGGAAGGAAGAGCGCCGACCTTGTCCCGAGCAATACTGTCCCCTGTCCCTGGCGGACAGCAGAAGCCGTTTCCCGTCTCTGCGTGAGGCTTTCCCCTGAATGGAAAGTCATTAGCCTTGTCCTGAAAATCTTTTCAAGCCTGTATTCCAGCTGCCGGCTCAGGGCTATTTCAGGCACGAGGTAGAGTACATTCTTTCCCGCGTTGAGGCAGTCAGTGGCCAATTTGATGTATATTTCTGTCTTTCCTGCTCCGGTCACACCTTTCAGCAGGACCGGCTGCCTTTTCCTGAAGGCTTCCTTTATGCTGATGTATGCGGCATTCTGTGCATCGGACAGCACTATGCCGTCGGAAATGAGGTCCTTAGAGCCCACGCCGTCAGCAGAGGATTCCCTGTTTGCCATTTGTATGCCGGAGGTTGTCACTGGCCCGATGCCGTTGTCAGTGGATATCCTGCCGATCATTGCCTGTATGTCCGGATATGATGTGCCTTCTGTGATGCTGCTGGCCGTGGCCTCTGTGTTTTCTGCTTCCGTGTTTCCTGCAGAGGCATTTCCAGTCAGCGTTTTCAGGCTTTCCGCAATTTCTGCGGCTGCCTTTTCCAGTTCATGAATTTCAGCTGTCAGCCTGTCCCGGACACTGTCCTTTTGGGCCTTGGAAAGTTTTTCCTTTGCCTTTGAGAGTCTTTCTTCAGTTTTTTCAAGCCTTTCCCTCTTCTTCTGTATTTTCTCTTCTTCTCTGGCTTTCTCCCTTTCCCTTTTTTCTTCCTCTCTTTTCCTCTTGGCTTCTTCCTGCTCCGTCTTTTTCTGCGCCCTCGCCTCCATCCTTGCCTGCACTTCCTCACCCTGTATTTTCTGTGCCGGATATGCTGCCTTGTAGACTTCCCCGATGCTGCACATATAATAGTCGGCTACTGTTCTCCACAGGGCGATTTCCTGCTCAGATATGCGGACCAGCCCTTGTTCGATGCCGACTATATCCTTTATCCTGTCTTCTGCTATCTCAGGCTCGATATCAGTCCCGCTCACTATGCCGATATATTCCCTGCCTTTCCCGTTTCCGGCGAATGCGACCCGAACCCTGTCCCCGACGGACGGCATCTCATCCTCCTTGCACCTGTAGCAAGGCTCCCACCCGAGCTTGAGCGGAAGAATGACGGATATGTATCTTTTTCCTGGCATAGATTGCGAAGATAGTAATAAAAAATCGTCTGAATCAATTTTGTTTATGATTCAGACGATCAGTGTTGAGATACCAAGATTCGAACTTGGACAGACAGAACCAAAATCTGTAGTGCTACCATTACACCATATCTCAATTCCGGCTGCAAAGTTAAGATTATTTTGGCTTTCTTCAAAAATAAAAATATGTCGGCCGGCATAAATACTCTCAAACCATCATTCCGGAAGGGTCCAAAATGTATGCGGGGGATACCTGTCGGGGTCCGGCCAGGTTCTTGTCAGAAAAGACCGTAGACGAGGTTCCAGATGAGGAAGCGGGCGAATTTGCCGATGAGCATGAGGACGATGGTCCAAAATGGGCGGGTCTTGTAGAAGCCGAGGGCAATGGCTATCACATCCCCCACAACCGGCACCCAGCACAGGAGGGCAACCCACACCCCGTATCTGTCTATCCTTGCCTTCTGTTTCCGGAGGGTTTCGGGCTTGACCTTGAACCATTTCTCAATCCATTCCCATTTCCCGATCCAGCCTATCCAGTATGTGAAGACGCTTCCGAGCCAGTTGCCGAGGGTTCCCACAATCAGGCATCCGGCAGGGTTGCCGGTGGCGGCAAGCACGGCAAGGTACAGGGCATCGGAACTGAACGGGAAGATGGTCGCCGCCAGGAAGGTGCCGATGAAAAGCCCGAGAAGGCCGAATTCTTCAAGTCCGAACATAAAAATCAGTTTCCGATGCTATTTTCTCTTTCCGCGGAAGAAGTCTGTCACGATTCCCCCGCATTCCTCCGCAAGTACGCCGGCTATGACTTCCGTCTTTGGATGCAGCAGGGAAGGGGAGAAGAGGGAGAAGCCCCGTTTGGGGTCTATGGCTCCGTAGACGACTTTCCCGATCTGCGCCCAGGCCAGGGCACCCGCGCACATCGGACATGGCTCCACTGTGACATAGAGGGTGCATTCGTTGAGGTATTTGCCACCCATGGCTTCCGTGGCGGCGGTGACGGCTATCATTTCGGCATGGGCTGTCGGGTCGTTCAGCCTTTCGGTCATGTTGTGCCCCTTGGCTATTATTCTTCCCCGGCACACTATGACGGCACCCACAGGCACTTCATCTTCTTCGGCTGCGACCTGCGCCTCACGCAGCGCCTCTCTCATGTATTTCTCATTTTCTTCCATTGCAGATCCGATCAAGAAAGTTTCTGGGAATCATAATGACATTCCAGGCTTGCAGACAAAAAAACAGGGACTGCACCATCATGGACAGTCCCTGAGATATCTTTCTTCCCGCAAGA
The DNA here is from genome assembly GCA_017694755.1 of Candidatus Cryptobacteroides merdavium. GTDB lineage: Bacteria > Bacteroidota > Bacteroidia > Bacteroidales > UBA932 > Cryptobacteroides > Cryptobacteroides merdavium. The sequence continues at coordinate 22,554 of JADIMO010000006.1, read as the reverse complement.
CAATGGAGAACATGCCACGGGCTGACAATGAATGAATCTGATCAATATCTGTCTTCAGAAGATACGGTCAGTTTCTTGCGTCCATGACGGCGGCGTGAAGCCAATACGCGACGGCCGTTCGGTGTGGACATTCTCTCACGGAATCCGTGTTTGTTGCGACGCTTGCGCTGTGATGGTTGGAATGTTCTTTTCATTATCTTATGCTTTTATATTCAAGATTTGTGTGCCCTGTAAAGTTTGGGAGTGCAAAGGTAGTGTTTTTCAGATTAATTGCAAATTATTTTCGCTGATTTTTCATCTCTTCAATGAAAATGACGAGTTTGCCCTCAAAGTACGGGTCTGCAAACTTCCCGTCTATCTTCCATACATGCACCGAGCCTTTCGGGAGCCTGAACCGGCCCATTGTTTCTGCAATTTCCTCCACCACATCTCCGCCTTTCAGATAGAATATCCCTTTGCCGTATTTTCCCCTCACCCATGGCATGAACTTGTCAAGGGATGTCACTGCGCGGGACACTATATAGTCGTATTTCCCGGTGAGGGATTCGGCCCTGGCATTTACCGTAGTCACGTTTTCAAGTCCGCAGGCCCTGGCAACGGCTCCTGCCACAAGTATCTTCTTGCCGACCGAGTCGCAGAGAGTGAAGTGTGCCGAAGGAAACATTATGGCAAGCGGGATTCCCGGAAAGCCTCCGCCCGTGCCGAGGTCAAGGAATGTGCGGCGGAAATCTCCGGCGCTCCCGTCCGGGTTCGCGATTTCAGCAGGAGTCGTCTTCCCGGCATCTGATGTTTCCGGTGTGCCCTTTGGAGACTCCATGGCGCCCGTGTTTTTTCCCGGTGCGACAGATATCATGGCATAAAGTTCTGGCAGGTTGAGCCTGATGTATTCCGCTATGGCAAGCGAATGGAGGACATGATGCAGATAGAGACTGTCTATGTCCTTGCGGGAAATCACATTTATCTTTGAGTTCCAGTCCTCATACAAGGGTCCGAGGGCTCTGAACTGTTCCAGTTTCTTGTCCGTGATGTCGGGAAAGAATCCTCTGACTGTATTTTCAAATTCCTTAAAGTCCATGAGTCAAATATTTATTATCACACAGATCCCTTGGCTTCGCCCGGGATGTCTCCTATTGCAGTTCGTCTGACACATCCATCATTTTCAGGAGCTGGGCCTTGGCCCTCCTTATCTTTGTCTTTACGGTATTTATCGGAAGGTCCAGTTCATCAGCGATTTCCTTGTAGCCGAAATGGTCTATCAGGTTCATCTTTGCCACAACCTTGTAGTCGTCCTTGAGCTTTTCGATGTTTGCCAGCCATTTGTCGTATTCCTGCTGGTTGATTATGTCTTCCTCAGGATTGTGCATGGCCGCTGGAATGTCATTCAGCTCGGACATGGTCTCATTGATGGATGTGGTGGGAAGGTTGCTCTTTTCCCTGTCCTTTCTGCTTATGTGGTCGAATGCCGTGTTCCTTGCTATGCGGTACAGCCATGTGGAGAACCTGTATTCGGGATTGTAGCTGCCTATCTGGCTGAAGGCTTTCTGAAAGCTTTCAAGCGCCACATCTTCCTTGTCCTCGGCCTGGGTGATGTATTTGGATATGTGGCTTTTCACTCCTGCATTGTACCTGGTGTACAGCACGATGAAAGCCGCCTGGTTCTGTTCGAGGGCAAGCTCCACAAGTTCCTTGTCGGACATCTCAGTGAGCTTCAAGCCAGTTTTTTCCATAATTGCATTCGACTGTCAAAGGTATTGATAATCTGATCACATTCTCCATCTCGTCCACTGCTATTCTCTTGAGTTCTTCTGCTTCTCCGGCTTCGGCGTCGAAGACGAGTTCGTCGTGCACCTGCAGCACCATCCGGCTCTTCAGCCCGGCTTCGGTGATCCTGCGGCTGACTCCGGTCATGGCAAGCTTGATGATATCAGCAGAGGTGCCCTGGATAGGTGCGTTGATGGCATTCCTTTCGGCGAGGGAGCGGACAGTGGCGTTCCTTGAATTGATGTCAGGGAGGTATCTCCTTCTGCCGAAGAGGGTCTCCACATATCCCTTTTCCCGAGTGGCGGCAATCACATCGTTGATGTATGCCGATATCGCAGGGAAATTCGTGAAATAGTCTTCTATGATTTTCTTGGCCTCGGCTCTCGGAATCTTCAGCCTCTGCGAAAGCCCGAAGGCGGATATGCCGTACATTATCCCGAAGTTGGCCGTCTTGGCTATGCGCCTCTGGTCCGGGGTCACCTCTTCCGGGGCAATCCCGAATATCTTCGAGGCTGTGATGGAATGCACATCCTTCCCCTCACGGAAAGCCTCTATCAGATGTGTGTCCTGGCTCAGGTGGGCCATTATGCGCAGTTCGATCTGGGAATAGTCGGCGGACACGATGACCCCGTCCGGGAAACTCGACACGAACGCTTTCCTTATCTCCTTGCCCCTTTCCGTACGGATGGGGATGTTCTGGAGATTTGGCTTCGATGAACTCAGCCTTCCCGTGGCGGTCAGGGCCTGGTTGAAGGTGGTGTGTATCTTTCCTGTGACCGGGGAACAGAAGTTCGGGAACGGTGCTATGTATGTGGAAAGCAGCTTCTTGACAGCCCTGTATTCAAGAATCTCGTTTATGATTGGATGTTTCGAGGCGAGTGCATTCAGGGTCTCTTCGTCTGTCGAATAGCTGTATCTGACCCCTGTCTTGGCCTTTGCCTTGGGGTCGAGGGCGAGCTTTTCAAACAGAAGAACGCCGACCTGCTTGGGTGAGGATATGTTGAGATCCGGCTCTCCGGCCATGTCCCTGATCTTCTTCTCCCTTTCCTCCAGCTCTTTTTCAAGGCTTGCGGTGTAGTCCGAGAGCTGCCCGAAATCCACTTTTACCCCGGTCCTCTCCATTGATGCCAGCACTCTCAGCAGCGGCTCTTCCATGCTGTCATAAAGCCTTGCTGCAGAAAGTCTTTCCATCTCTTCCCATATCTTGTCAGCGAGCATGGCCGTGACCACTGCCTCCACTGCCCTGGATGCAGGTTCTCCTTCTTCCTCCTCCTGGTCGAACAGTGACCTTTCCTCCGCCTGCTTTCCAAGCAGCGCCTCGTCGTTCATGTCTGTGCCCAGATAGCTTTTGGCGAGGATGTCGATCCTGTGGCTTTTTTCCGGATTGATGAGATAGTGCATCAGTTCTATGTCCATCAGCTTGCCCTGCATCGTCACTCCGTTGTATTGCAGGACATTGCACTGCCGTTTGAGGTCATATCCTGCCTTTGTCACATCCGGGTCTGATATGAGGGCGGCAAAGTCTTTTACGGACCCTGCCGCAGCAAGGTTTTCCGTGCCCGTCACCACTCCTACCGTGATTTTCCGTATCTCCGAAAATATCGTATCTCCGGAAATGTCCGGCACGATGGAGCATTTCCCGGCTGCGGACGCCGCCTTCATCACTTCTTCCGCCCCGGCCTCACGCACCTGGATGGTCTTTTTTTCCGCTCCGGCATCTTTTGTCCGGGCTATGTGGCTGATATATTTTCCGAGCGACTGGAATTCGTATTTTTCGAAGAGGTCTGCGATGGCCGGGTCATAATCCATGCCCAGCTCCATCGACTCTTCCGTCACATTGAGCGGGATGTCCGTCTTTATGGTCACAAGCTCATGGCTCAGCCCGATATGGTCCTTTGCGGCAATGAATGCTTCCCGCTGCCTCGGAGGCAGTTCGTCGAGGTGAGAGTATATGTTTTCGACTGTGCCGAACCTGGTTATCAGCTTTCCTGCCCCGACTTCGCCCACACCCTTGACTCCCGGCACGTTGTCCGAGGTGTCGCCGCAGATGGTGAGCATTTCAATCACCTGTCCGGGGTTTTCTATGCCGTATTTTTCGCAGACTGCCTTCTTGTCTATGATTTCGCTTTCGGAGCCGGACTTTCCAGGCTTGTACTGGAGTATATGGTCGGAGATGAGCTGGCCGTAGTCCTTGTCCGGCGTCACCATATATACTGTGTAGCCTTTCTTTTCCGCATGTCTGGCCATTGAGCCTATCACATCGTCGGCTTCATAGCCCTTTACCATCAGGACCGGGATTTTCAGGGCCCTGCAGAGCTCCGTGAGGGGCTCGAGGGCGTCAATCACAAGCTGCGGGGTGGCCTCCCTCGTACCCTTGTATTCGGGATACATCTCATGTCTGAATGTCTTGCCGGGAGGGTCGAATGCCACTGCGAGATGCGTAGGCTTTTCCTTTTCTATGAGTTCGAGCAGGTATTTCGTGAAGCCGAAGAGGATGGACATGTCCGCCCCTTTTGAATTGATCATCGGATGCCTCAGGAAGGCATAATACATCTTGAAAATGAGCGCGTGCCCATCAATGAGAAAAAGTCTGCTGTCCATAATGGCGTCCGTTCAAAAGACATTATCTTTCAAAGATAGTTTTTTATTTTGAATTTCAGAAAAAAATGTCAAGGTGACGGAATGAAACTTTCATTCCGGATAATCGTTATATTTTGTATCTTTGAAAATTCAGGTGATTTGGCCCGGAGGCAATTTTCGCGGAGATTTCAGAATGATTTCAGATTCCATGCGTTTTTTTGTCCGGACAATAAGATTTGATCATGAAGATATTGATAGTCGAAGATGAGGCTTCGCTGCAGGAGCTGATGACAAAGGCCCTCAGGAAAGAGGGATATGTGGTGGAAAATGCCGTTGACTATGATTCCGCCATAGAGAAACTGTCGGTCTATACATATGACTGTGTGCTTCTGGACATAATGCTTCCGGGGGGCAGCGGCCTGGATATACTGGAGCATGTCAGGAAACTTGACAAAAAGCTGAATGTCATCATCATATCCGCCAAGGACTCCATTGATGACAAGGTCAGGGGCCTTGAACTCGGGGCGGATGACTACCTTGCCAAGCCGTTCCACCTCTCGGAACTTGTGGCCCGCATGAGGAGCGTGGCCCGCCGCAGCAGGAACGACGGGGACTTTGCCTACAGGTTGGGGAATGTGGCCCTGGAGCCGGATTCCGGACGGGTGACCGTGGACGGTAAGGAGGTGCTGCTCCTGAAAAAGGAGTTCGATATCCTTGCCTATCTGATGCAGCGGCCCGGTCACCTTGTGGACAAGGTGGTGCTTGCAGAGGCCGTCTGGGGCGACCATGTGGATCAGGCGGACAATTTCCAGTTCGTATATGCCCAGATGAAGAACCTGCGCCGCAAGCTTGAGGAGGCGGGAGCGGACATAGAGATAAAGTCCATATACGGCTTCGGCTACAAGCTTGTCTGACACATGAAATTCATTTATAAGATAGCCCTCAGCCTCTCCGCCGTGATGCTTGTCTTCATGGCGGTGTGGGGCGTGTTCTTCTTCCGTGTGATGGTGGCGGAGGTCAATGACGAGACGGACGTCATGCTGGAGGAATATTCGCAGGACATCATCCTCAGGTGGCTTTCGGGAGTAAATATCCCCTCCACTGACAACGGCACCAACAACACCTATTATGTAAGGGAGGTCAGCAGTGACTATGCCGATTCCAGGCCGAGGATTATATATGAGGACACGGACATCTGGCTTGCAAGCGAAAATGAATATGAGCCTGCCAGGGTCAGAAGGCAGATATTCATGGATTCCGACAGCAGGTATTTTGAACTTACGGTGGCGGTGCCCACATTCGAGAGGCAGGATCTGATAGTTTCCCTGCTCTGGAGCATGATTGTCCTCTATCTGGTGCTGCTCGTGTCCGTGCTTGCCATCACGGTGGCGGTCATCATGTACAATATGCGTCCTTTCAACGCCCTGATGAAATGGCTTGACTCATACATCCCCGGAAAAAAGAATGCCCCCGTGCCGTCGGACACCGACATTGTGGAGTTCAGGAAGCTGGCGGAGGCCGTGCAGAGTGCAGCCGACCGTTTCGAACGGCAGTATGACCAGCAGAAGCAGTTCATCAGCAATGCTTCCCATGAGCTTCAGACGCCTCTTGCCGTATGCAGCGGCAGGCTTGAGATGCTTCTTGATTCGCCGGGGCTTTCCGAGGAGCAGGCGCGGGAACTTGTAAAGATGCACAGGACATTGCAGGATCTGATAAGGCTCAACAGGACCCTGCTGCTCATGTCCAAGATAGAAAACGGGCAGTTTCTTGAAAGTGAGGCCGCCGATTTGGGCAGGATACTGAAGGACAACGCCGGAATGTTTGATGAAGTCTATGCCCACAAGGGCATAAGGGCCGTATTCAGGGAGAAAGGACGGTTCGTGGTGAAGATCAACGGGCAGCTTGCCTCGGTGCTTGTGAACAATCTTCTGAAAAATGCGTATTTCCACAGTCCTGCGGACTCGGAGATAGAAATTGATGTCTCTGAAAACGGGTTCGGCATTTCCAATCCGGGCGAAGCCCCTCTTGACGGGACGAAGATTTTCACGAGGTTCTATCAGGAAAATTCCAGGAAGGAAGGCTCCACAGGCCTTGGACTGGCCCTTGTCAAGACTGTCTGCGACAGTTACGGGCTTTCGGTGGACTATGAATATGACGGAAGGCACAGGTTTACGGTAAGGAAATGATTTCAGATTCTCTTCATTTTTGCCCTATACCTTTGTGCCCGGAAAATGAAAAATGATGAAAATATGAAAAAATTGATTGCATTGCTTGCCGGAATTGTGTCCTTTGCCGGTGTCGTGTCAGCAGACAATGACAGGGCCGTGACGATGGACAGGCTTCCGGAAAAGGCCCGTGAATTCATTCAGGAACATTTCGCTTCCGAAAAGATAGCATATGTCAAGCAGGAAAGGGACTTTCTGGAACTTAAATATGAGGTGATGACCGTCGGCGGTGTGATGATTGATTTTGACAGGTCTGGAAACTGGACCGAGCTGGAATGCAGGTATGACATGCTATGCGTTTCACTGATACCTGCTCCAGTGAAGGAATATGTGTCATCCCGATGGCCCGATGTATCCTACAGGAAGATATCCAGAAGCAGGAATGAATATGAGGTTAAGCTTTCTTCCGGGCTTGAACTGACATTCGACAGGAATTTCAATCTCATTGAGATTGATGATTGAATATCAAATTACTAACTACAAAAAAACACGACGATTATGAGAAAGTTTTTTTTAGCGTTGTCCGTAACCGCCATGCTTTTTGCGGCCGGATGTGAGAAGTCGCCCGGGAACGGGACGGACATCAGAGTGCCGGAACAGGTACTGAGTGCATTCAATGGCATGTATCCGGATGCCGTTGATGTGGAATGGTCAGCCAGGGGCACCTATTGGGTGGCTTCATTTGATGATGCAGAGCAGACCAGGAGCGCAGCTGCAGCTGAAAGGAGCGAAGCCTGGTATGACAGTGCCGGGAAATGGTACATGACAGAACAGGACACTGTGCGTGACAGGCTGCCTGCCGCAGTTGAGGAGGCTTTTGCCGGCAGTGCCTATGCGGACTGGAAAATTGATGACATAGATGTCATAAGGAGGGACGGTGTCGCTGTGATATATGTGATAGAAGTGGAAGGCGTCAGCGACGGCGTTCATCGGGAAGTGGATCTCTATTATTCGGAAGACGGTGTCCTGGTGAAAGAAGTTGTGGATTCCGATGATGACTATTCCGGATATATTCCAAGCCGTCCGGCATCTTCAGTAAGAGAGGCGGTCGAGCAAAAATATCCGGGAGCGAAGATTACTGATGTTGAAGAAGATGACGGTGTCATAGAGGTGGAGATAGTGGATGCAGACAGGATTTTCAGGGAACTGTATTTCAGCCTGGGCATGGAATGGCTGCTGACAAAGACCGAAATGAAGTATTCCGCTCTTCCTGAGAAAATCAGGACCGCCTTGGAGTCATCTGAATACGGCAATATGCGTGTAGACGACATTGACCATTATCTCAGGGCTTCGGGTGAGGAGTATTACATATTTGAACTCGACTCAAGGGACGATGACATTTCCGTGAAAGTGACTGCCGACGGGACAGTGTCGCGTGCATCGGATGATGATATGGATCTGCCTATGGAAGGCGGCGGAGTGTCAGGTGATTTCATCAGGGAATTCGTGTCCGGAAAATATCCGGGGGCTGTGATAAAGGAAATTGACGAGGATGACGGATACATCAAGGCTGAGATTCTGCATGATGGGCTGGAGAAGGAGGTCTATTTTAACGGAAAGCCGGAGTGGGTGCGTACGGAATGGGATGTCAGATACGGCATGCTTCCGGATGCGGTGAAGAATACTCTTGCCGGATGGAGGGAAATTGATGACATCACATATGTGGAGACTCCGGATGCGGTGTATTATGAGGCTGAAGTTGAGGAGAATGACAGGGACAGGATTGTCAGGGTACTTCCTGACGGCACACTGATGCAATGATATTGCAGGATTTCCTGATTTGGACATTTGAATTTTTCAGAAAAATTGTCATATTTTTGCAGTGACGGATATTCGTCACTGCATTTTTTAATCCATACCTTTTGTTTATGAGAGCCTTTGCATTTTGTGCGCTTTGTGCCGCCGTATTTTTCCAGTCCTGCTCTTCCCGTGAAGGAATGAGCGTTTCTTCGCCGGATGGCAGCATTGTCCTTTCCTTTTCGACAGATTCTGCCGGAAGTCCGCTTTGGCAGGCAAGTGTGGACGGGAAGCCGTTCATAGAGCCTTCATCCCTCGGGTTTGACATTGATGTCTTTCCGGGAGGCTCGTCGGAGCCTTCGTCTCATGACTTGGTCAGCGGCATGGAAGTGTCTTCCGTCAAGAAGGGCGGAGAGGATTATGTCTGGGAACAGCCGTGGGGAGAGAACAAGACCATAAGATGTCATTATAACGAGATGGCCGTGGCACTTTCTTCAGATTGCGGGGCTTTCATGACGGTCCGTTTCCGCGTGTTTGATGACGGGATAGGATTCAGATACGAGGTGGCTTGCCCGGGGGCGGACAGCCTGCGGGTGACAGAGGAGCGGACGGGCTTCGCCTTTGCGAAAGACGGTGACTCATGGTCGATTCCGGCTGATTTCAACACATATGAGCTTGACTACAGGACGATGCCACTGGAAAAGGTGCCGGACGCCAATACTCCGATGACATTCAGGACTTCGGAAGGCATATACGGAAGTATACATGAGGCTGCTCTGAAAGACTATCCTGAAATGACGCTGAAGGCTGATGAGGCTTCCGGAAGTCAGGCTGCAGCAGCATTCACAACCAGCCTTGCACCATGGCCGGACGGGGTGAAGGCGCGTTTTGCCGGGGATTCCTTCGTCACGCCGTGGAGGACGGTGCAGATAGGCAGAAAGGCTGTTGACCTCATCAATTCTTCTCTGATACTCAATCTGAACGATCCTTGTGAACTGGAGGACACGGAATGGATCAAGCCTATGAAATATGTCGGCATATGGTGGGGAATGCATACAGGTGTGCAGACCTGGAAGATGGACGAAAGGCATGGGGCTACTACGGCCAATGCAAAGAAATACATTGACTTCGCTGCAGACAACAATATAGAGGGAGTGGTGTTTGAAGGCTGGAACGAGGGATGGGAAAGCTGGGGCGGAATGCAGAGCTTCGATTTCACCAGGCCTTATGCTGATTTTGACATCGATGAGGTCATGGCGTATGCCAAGGAGAGGGGAGTGAGCGTGATCGGCCACCACGAGACTGGTGCCAATATCCCAAATTATGAAAGACAGCTTGAGAATGCATACAGGTGGTCTGCAGAAAAAGGAATGCATTATGTGAAGACAGGCTATGCGGGAGGCGTGCCGGGCGGGCATTTCAGGCACGGGCAGTATGCTGTGAGACATTACCGGAAGGTGGTGGAGACTGCTGCAAGGTATGAAATATCACTGGATGTGCACGAGCCGATAAAGGAAACAGGCATCAGGAGGACTTATCCGAACATGATGACTCTCGAAGGGGCAAAGGGCATGGAATGGAATGCCTGGAGTGCGGGCAATCCTCCGGTTCATTATGTGACATTGCCGTTCACAAGACTGCTTTCAGGCCCTATGGACTATACTCCTGGCGTGTTTGATGTGCTTCTGGAAAGCACAAAGGACCATCCTGACCGCAGGAAATGGAATGACCTTGACAAGGGCGACAGCAGGGTGAACACCACGCTTGCTGCCCAGATCGCATGCTGGGTGGTGCTGTATTCCCCGCTGCAGATGGCTTCGGACATGATTGAGAATTATGAAGGCCATCCGGCATTCCAGTTCTTCAGGGATTTCGATGCCGACTGCGACTGGTCGGAGGCATTGGCCGGAGAGCCGGGCGAGTTTGTTGTGGTGGTACGCCGTGCCGGGGAGAAATATTTTCTCGGAGCCGTCACAGGCGACAATGCGAGGACGGTGGAAGTGCCTCTTGACTTCCTTGCAGAAGGGAAGAGCTACAAGGCAGTGATATATGCCGACGGACCGGATGCGGACTGGAAGACCAATCCTTGTTCATATGTCATTTCGGAGCGCATTGTCACTTCTTCCGACACTTTGAGCGTGGCTATGGCTTCCGGCGGAGGCCAGGCGGTGACATTCATCCCGGAAGATCAGGATAATCTGGGTTGATTAAAGGTGTTTTGAGGCCGGTCCGGACAGGTGACCGGCCTTTTCTTGTGTCTGTCATCTGAAGATGAGGGTGAATACCGTTGCGTCCTTGTCGCTGCGGGAGAGCCTTATGCTGCCGTTGTGCAGGCGCATTATCTGCCTGGATATGCTCAGTCCTATGCCGGTCCCGGACGGTTTGGTGGTGAAGAACGGGACGAATATCTCTTCACGGCTCTCCCTGCTGATAGGAGTGCCGTTGTTGGATATGTTCATGACTATGCTTTCGGCACTGTCTATATATGCGGAGATTTCTATCCTGGTGGCTCCGGCCTGGGCGGCGTTTCTGAGCATGTTGATGAGTATCTGGGATATCTGGCCCATGTCGGCATAGAGCAGGATGTCATCCGACTTTTCCTCGTAGGTGCAGCTGATCCCGGAGTCTTTCAACTGCTTTTCCATGAGGTTCATCACCTTTTCCACGAGTTCTTTCAGGTAGAAGGCCTTCTTTTCAGGAGCAGGGATATGCGTCAGGTTGCGGTATGAGTCGACGAATTTTATCAGCCCCTTGGATGATGAGGCTATTGTCTCAAGCCCTGCCTTTATGTCGGGACCGGAGTTTTGTTCACCTGGAGCCGTGTCACCGGCATATCGTGCAAGGGCTTCGCTGAGTGAGGCAATCGGAGTGACCGTGTTCATTATCTCATGGGTGAGCACCCTGATGAGCTTTGTCCATGAGGCGGCTTCATTCTCTTCGATGTCGCTGCTGATGTCATTGAATGCCACTATCTTCATATTCCTGCCTCTCAATTCTGCAGATGAAGCCGTGATGGAAAATGTCATTGTGGAGGATTCGTTGCTGCAGCTGGCCTTTTCCTCATGTCCTTCTGTAACCTTTGAAAATGCCTCTGCAAGTGACGGGCTGATCCTCCTCAGCTGACGCACATTGCTGAATGTGGCCATCCCGAGCATGGACAGGGCTTTTGCGTTGCAGTATTCCACATGGTCTCCGTTGCTGTCTATCACGACTATCCCGGTCTGCACATGGTCGAGCATCTGTCCGTAGTATTTTTCCTGTTCCCTTATTTCTTCCTTTTCTTTTTCAAATATATGCCGGAGCCTGTTCAGAGTCCTGTTGAATTTCTTGCCTAACCCCTTGTCTTCACGGAATCTGAAGTTGGTTTCATTGTCCTCCAGGGCATCCAGCATATAGGCCACCTTGTTCCGTGTCCTTGCAGTGAAGAATATGCCGGAGATGATGAATGTGGCGATGACAGCCCCGGCGGTGATGAGGATGCAGGTCGTCATATCCCGTATTTCTTCAGTTTGCTGTAGAGCGTCGGACGGCTGATGTCAAGCGACTTGGCCACGAGGGTGAGGTTCCCGCCGTAGCGTTTCATGGCATTGCGTATGGCCTTTTCTTCAAGCATTTCCAGGGTTTCTTCCCTTTCTTCGGCGGCTCCTGCGGCCTGTGTGCCGTGGATGTCAGCCTGTACATTGCGGCTTTCGTATTGGATGCCGGGGATTTCTGACGGGAGCAGGAGGTCTTCCCTTGAAAGTGTCTTCCTTTCCGACATTATGACAGCCTTTTCTATGCAGTTCTGCAGTTCCCTTATGTTCCCTTTCCATGTGCATGCGCACAGGGCGGCCTTTGCTCCCTCGTCCATTCCGGTCACTTCCCTGCGGTATCTTGCCGCGAACCTTCTGAGGAACATTTCTGCCAACGGCACGATCTCGTCCTTCCTTTCCCTCAGTGGCGGAAGCTGGATGTGTACGGTGTTTATCCTGTAGTAGAGGTCTTCACGGAAGCGTCCTTCCGCCACCATTCTCCTTATGTCCATGTTGGTCGCACAGATCAGCCTTATGTCCACCGGTATCGGCCTGGTGTCCCCGACCCTTGTCACGGCCCTGTTCTGCAGGACCCGCAGGAGCTTCGCCTGGAGGTGGAAGGGGATGTTTCCTATCTCGTCGAGGAACATCGTGCTGCCCTGCGCCTGTTCAAACAGTCCCGTCCTGTCGGACTTGGCATCCGTGAATGCTCCTTTCACATGTCCGAACAGCTCGCTTTCAAAAAGGGTTTCCGGAATGGCCCCTGCATCGGCATTTACCATGCGCCGGCCTTTCCTGAGCGAAAGCCTGTGTATTTCTCCTGCAAGCACATCCTTTCCCGAGCCGTTTTCTCCCGTTATCAGCACTGATGCATCCGTTGGGGCGATTTTTTCGACCGTCCTCCTGATTTCCTCCATTGCCGGGCTGTGCCCCCAGAGCATCGTGCCCGCATCTGCGCCCTGCGTCCCCGCCTGTTCTTTCCTGTGCCTGCTGCAGGCATTGGCAAGGGTGCTTATCAGCTTCTCGTTTTCCCATGGCTTGACAATGAAGTCAAATGCCCCGCGTTTCATCCCTTCCACAGCAAGGGCCACATCGGCGTATGCCGTGAATAGCACCACCTCCACATCCTTGAATCTGGATTTGATCTCCGACAGCCAGTACAGCCCTTCGTTCCCCGTGTTGATGTCCCTGTGGAAGTTCATGTCCAGCAGGACGGTATCCGGCTTGAATTCTGCCGTCTGGCTTATCAGTTCATTTGGGGACGGGATTATCTTCACATCCGTGAAATGCAGAGGCAGGAGTATCTGGAGTGCGGATCTTATGCCCGCATTGTCGTCCACCACGAGTATTCTGTTCTTGTATTTTCCCATTTTTACCGAGAAATTTTTCAGTTGGCTTTTCACATGTAGATTCAAGCCGAAGTGCAGTCAGCTTTTCACACATCCAAAGATAGTGCATTTTCCGATAATTTTCCGTAAGTTTGTAAGATTGAACCAACAGTAGAACTTATGAGACATTATCTGTCGCGTCTTGAGGAGACGGTCAAATCGCATTGGGATACCCCGGCTTTGTGCAATTGGAAGGGTGAGCAGTTCACATTCGGCCAGACGGCGGAGTACATCGAAAAGTTTCATCTGCTCTTTGCTGCTGCCGGAGTGGAAAAAATGGACAAGATAGCCATCTGTGCGAAGAATTCTGCAAGATGGTGCATCTCATTCCTTGCTGTGAACACCTATGAGGCAGTGGCGGTCCCGATTCTGGCGGATTTCCATCCTGAAAGCGTTTCCGCTCTCGTGGACCACTCGGAAAGCATTCTGCTGATCACAGACAACGACATCTGGAAGAAGCTCGATGCATCTGCGATGCCCGCTCTCAAAGGAGTGATTTCCGCAGGCGACTTTTCCCTTCCCCATTGTACCGACAGGAAGCTGAAGAAGGCCATGGAAAGTCTCAATGAAATGTTTCAGAAGAAGTTTCCGGGCGGATTCTCCCCGGCGGATGTTTCTTATCCGGCGGACAACGGGGGAGAGCTTGCCGTCATCAATTACACTTCAGGCACCACAAGTGCGCCCAAGGGCGTGATGCTGAGGTATGAATGCCTCAGTTCCAACATAGAGTTCGGACATGATTTCATGCCTTGTACACCAGGGGAAACCATGGTGTCAATGCTGCCGATGGCACACATGTACGGCATGGTGTTCGAGTTCCTGTATCCGCTGTGCGGGGGTGCATCTGTCTGGTTCCTTGGCAAGACGCCGACTCCGACCCTCCTGCTTGGGGCGATGGCTGCCGTGAAGCCTTATCTTGTCATCACCGTCCCGCTTGTGATGGAGAAGATTTTCAAGGGGGCTGTGCTCCCTGTGCTGAAGAAGCCGGCTGTCAGCGCACTTGTAAGGATTCCTTTGCTCAACAAAGTTATTTTCAATGCTATAAGAAAGAAGCTGATGACCGCTCTCGGCGGAAATGTGCGTGCCATAGTGATGGGCGGTGCCGCCCTCAATCCGGAGGTGGAGATGTGGTTCCGCCGTTTCAGGCTGCCTTTCACCGTCGGGTACGGCATGACGGAATGCGCCCCGCTGCTCGGATATGCCCCGTGGGATAGTTTCGTGCCCAAATCATGCGGCAGATGCGTTGACAGATGCGAGGTCAGGATAGATTCCGATGACCCGGAGCATGTCGTGGGCGAGATACAGGTGAGGGGAGTCAATGTCATGTCCGGATATTACCGCAATCCTGAGGCAACCGAGGCCGCCTTCACCCCTGACGGCTGGCTCAGGACAGGTGACCTCGGCGTTGTCGATGCCGCAGGCAACATCTTCATAAGGGGCCGCAGCAAGAACATGATACTTTCCTCCAACGGACAGAACATCTATCCGGAGGAAGTGGAGGCCATAGTGAACAACCAGCCTTATGTGGTGGAGTCTGTCGTGGTGGACAGGAATTCCCGCCTTGTCGCCCTCGTGTATTTCGACAGGGACAAGATGGCAGCCGACGGAATGGCTCCGGATGCAGTGTCTTCCGTTGCGGAAACAGTGATGGCAGAGGCCAACCGCTCTCTTCCTGCGTACAGCCGCATATCGAAGGTCGAAGTCATGGACACTCCATTTGAGAAGACACCGAAGATGAGCATCAGGCGTTTCCTCTACAAATGATATTCGGATCCCTCCGGAAGGCGGGAACCTGGGTGCTGAAGGCGGGAGGCCGAAGACAGATATGGGAAGCGGAATACGGGGTGTGGAAGACAGAAGACAGGGTGCGGAAATACACATAAGATGCAACATATTCGTGTATGTATGCATCTTTTATTTGCTTTTCATTGTGCCATGCGGTACGGGAAGGAGAGCAAATGATCAGGGAAAATGTTGTGACTGTTTCTTGAAATATAAGTCTTATGAAAAAATTTATTCTGCTTCTTGTGGCCGCAGTGGCTGCCCTGCCCTGTCCGGGATCTGAACCCGGAAAAAATGTCCGGAAAACTGATGTCATCGACCCGTCAGACCCGTTCAGATACGAGGTCCGAGTCGGGTGGGGCGGGTATCCTCTTTTTGATGATATATATCTGAATCCGTATAATGAGGATGTCGGCATCTACTATGGCTATGGTGACCGTCCGCTTTCTTCTCTCTATGATGATTATTCCGGCCCGGTATATATGACAGGAGTGATTTCTGCGGAATTCTGTTTCATACTCAAGAAATGGCTTACCCTTTCGGTCGGGTTGAATTTCAACGGGATATGGGGAAATACATACGACGGGGAGACTTCGGCATTTCTTCGCAGGGACAGTGGCATCTCCATGACCCTGCTGCCCCAGGTCCGGTTTACATACAAGACGGGCAGATATTTCAAGCTCTATTCCGCTGTCGGTCTCGGCGTGACATACGGCACTTTCCGAGACAAGAGGATAGTAAGTCCTTGTTTGCATTTCGTTCCTTTCGGCCTGACGGCCGGGCGGAAAGTGTACGGCTTCGCTGAAATGGGCGTCGGCATGCTGATCACCGGGTATAATGTGGGAGTGGGTGTCCGCTTCTGAATGCAATGCGGGATTAATGCCTGAACGAATAAATTTGGAGACAGAATGAAAATGATGAAAAACAGAAACATATTTCCAATGCTGCTGGTCACTTTGACTGCAGTGTCATGTCAGATATATTCCGGGGATTCACCTTCGGCCAATTCCGCTTCGCTTTCATCCCTTTCCGAGAATCTTTTTGAAAACTATTTTTCTACCCCTTCAAAATATGTCCTGTGCATGCGTGAAGTGAGCAGATATATTTATGACATGACTTCGGATGAGCAGGATGCGTCCATATTCAAATATGTCGTGGGACAGATTCAGGAAAATACATATCATATTGAAAATTTCGGCACCGTGTCGACCGGAGGAAAGCCTGTTGATGAGGCCGGTGCAGTGTGGCACCTGACAACCGAATCGTTCCCGTCATGGTACGGGAATGATGATTATGGCGGATTATATTCGATTGAAAGCCTGTCGGTGGAGATTGCCTGCATTTCGGCTGTGGAATGGTCCCTGGATGTGTCATCCTCCGGGTATTCTGCTTCCGGGACACCTTCAGGCGCGGTTGCGCAATCGGAACTGTCTGTCCGTATCGGGACCTTTGATTCCGGAAATAGCGTCTTTGAACTTTCCGGCTCCGGTGTGATGCGTGAGGGAGAATATGAAACTTCATTCAGAATTGATGATGAGGAGGGGATGGTGATGCTTCTCAGCGGGGAATATTCTGTCTTCGGGACATTTTTTGTGGATATTTTCCGTGACGGAAGGACTGTTGACTCATGTGTCATGACCCTGCTTGGTGAAGACAGGAAGTTCAGTACCGGCAGGGATGACGATCGATGACAGAAACAGTGGCATCTGACCTGAGACCTATGATCGGGGGCGATAACCATGTGTTCTCTGCACGGATGGGGACAATGGTTTCAGAAAGAGAGGACAATTTCTGAAATGAACGGCAATTTCTGACAGAGACGGCGGCTTCTGACAAATTGTCATAATATCTGATGTGGAACATATTTTGACTTTATGACGGCGTGTCTTGACGGGCGTCCTGCTTCCAGTCCGTTCTGACATTCCGCCGGTTTTATGTAGCCTTTCGGGGCGGACGGCGGTTTCAGATGGAAAAGAAACTGTAAAATATAATAATTATGTCAAAAGAAACTACAAAAGGTAAGATAGGTGTGACCACCGAGAACATTTTCCCGGTAATCAAGAAATTCCTCTATTCGGATCATGAAATTTTCCTCCGCGAACTTGTGGCCAATGCCGTGGATGCAGACCAGAAGATGAAGGCACTTGCAGCCTCCGGAGAGTTCAAGGGAGAGCTTGGGGAACTGAATGTGCGCATTGTCCTGGATGAAAAGGAAAAGACCCTCAAGGTCATAGACAACGGTCTGGGAATGACGGCCGAAGAGGTGGACCAGTACATCAACCAGATAGCCTTTTCGAGTGCAGGCGAATTCCTGGAAAAATACAAGGACCAGATAGGCAACATCATCGGCCACTTCGGACTCGGATTCTATTCCGCCTTCATGGTGTCCAAGAAGGTCACCATTGACACCCTGTCATGGAAGATGGGTGCCAAGGCCGTCCGCTGGTCTTGTGACGGAAGCCCTGAATATGAGATGGGTGACAGCAATAAGGCTGACAGGGGTACGGAAATCACACTATACATCGATGACGAGGATGCAGAATTCGCCACAAAGGGCCGCATCCAGACCCTTCTGGACAAATACTGCAAATTCATGCCTGTCCCTGTCATTTTCGGCAAGGAGCAGGAATGGAAGGACGGAAAATATGTGGACACCGACAAGGACAATGTGATCAACAAGCTTGAGCCGCTCTGGGCAAAGAAGCCTTCCGAGCTCAAGGAAGAGGACTACATGGAGTTCTATAGAGCTCTCTATCCTATGCAGGACGAACCTCTGTTCCACATACATCTGAATGTGGATTATCCGTTCCATCTGACCGGAATCCTCTATTTCCCGAAGATCAAGGACAAGATGGAGATTACCAGGAACAAGATCCAGCTCTACTGCAACCAGATGTTCGTCACCGACTCAGTCGACAACATCGTACCTGACTTCCTGACTCTCCTGCACGGAGTCATCGACTCTCCGGACATTCCTCTGAATGTTTCAAGAAGTTATCTCCAGAGCGATGCCAATGTCAAGAAGATATCCGGCTACATCACCAGAAAGGTTGCTGACCGTCTTGAAGAAATATTCAAGAATGAGCGCGAGGCTCTGGAGAAGAAGTGGGACAACCTCAAGCTTTTCATCGAATACGGCATGCTGAGCGACGAAAAGTTCTGCGAAAGGGCCATGAAGTTCTGTCTGCTGAAGAATACCGAAGGGAAATATTTCAGCATCGATGACTATAAGAAGGCCATCGAGGGTGAACAGACTGACAAGGACAAGAAGCTCGTCTTCCTGTATGCAACAGATGCCGAGGCCCAGTATCCGTTCATCGAGGCTGCCCGCAACAAAGGCTATGATGTGCTTCTGATGGACTGCCAGCTTGATTCCCATTTCGTCAACCTGCTCGAAATGAAGATTGAGAACACCCGTTTCGCCCGTGTGGACTCTGACAGCATCGACAACCTCATTCCTAAGGCAGACAAGATCAGGCCTGAGCTCAGCGATGATGAGAAGGCCGACCTCAATACCATCTTCCAGTCCGTCCTCCCGAAGGAGAACAACTATTATGTGGCTGCGGACAACATGGGAGAGGATGCTGCCCCTATCCTGATCACCCAGTCAGAGTTCATGCGCCGTTACCGTGAGATGTCTGCCCTCGGCGGAGGAATGAATTTCTATGGTGAGATGCCTGCATCATACAACATCACAGTCAACATGGAAAATCCTCTCGTCAAGAAGATAATGGATGCCAAGCTGGCTGATGTCAAGCCTGCGGAAAAGGTCGGGGATGCTCCGAAAGATGCCACGGAGGAACAGAAAAAAGCCGTCGAGGAGTCCAGAAAGACAGTGGCTGAAGCCCATAAGAAGGAGCTTGAGACATTTGCGGCAGGCAATGGCATCCTCAAGCAGATTACAGACCTGGCACTTCTTGCAAACGGCATGCTGAAAGGCAAGGACCTGAGCGACTTCATTGCACGCAGCGAGAAGGTCGTAGCAGACGCCTACCTTAAATAAAGGATTTTGAGGTTTATTTAAAACTGGAGAACTTGTCATGAGAAAAAATTTCGGAGCAAAGCCTTATCTGTATCCTCAGCCGGTGCTTATCATCGGGACATATGACGAGGATGGCCGCCCTGATGCAATGAATGCGGCATGGGGAGGAATCAGCGAGGAAACCCAGATTTCAATCTGTCTCAGCGCAGGACATAAGACAGTGAAGAATTTACTGAAGACAGGTGCATTTACTGTCAGTGTGGCTGATGCAAAGCATGTTGTCGAGTGTGATTATTTCGGGATAGCTTCCGGAAATAATGTCCCTGATAAACTTGCAAAAGCCGGTTTCCATGTGACAAAGAGCGGGTTTGTCAATGCTCCGCTTTTTGACGAACTTCCGATGGCTCTCGAGTGCAAGGTCATCGACTATAATCCGGATACATGTATCATGAGGGGCGAAATAGTCAATGTCAATGCTGATGAGAGTATCCTGACTGATGGCAGGATAGATCCGGCAAAGCTACAGCCGATTTCCTTTGACCCTGTAAATAATGCTTATCTGCGTCTCGGGGAGAAGGTCGGGAATGCGTTCCATGACGGAGCCGCACTGAAATGACTGTGAGTCGTGTATAAGGATCTTATTCCTGCGGTTTTTTATAAAGGGCAACTCAAAGAGTATTTTCTTTCGGGTTGCCCTTTTTTTGTTTGGTATGTGTACGGCTTTTGTGTATCTTGCATGATTATCGGTTGATTTTGAGTTATGACACATCTGGGTTTATATTGCAGAAAGAATGTGCTGGCATTGCTTGCGGTATTGCTGATGGCGGTTCCGGCAATTGGGCAGCAGGCCATTTTTACTTCCGAGGGACTTGCCTCTCCGCAGATTAATGAGGATAATTCAGTGACATTCAGGATTTATGCCCCCAAAGCCGTAAAGGTGGAGGTGTGCGGCGATTTTCTTGTTTCCGACGAAGGGGGATGGGGAAGTGCCGGGCTTACTGAAGACGGGCATGGGGTCTGGAGCTGGACTTCTGCGCCTTTGGCATCCGAGCTGTACAGCTATGCATTTGTGGTGGATGGCCTCAGGATGCTCGATCCTTCGAACGTATTCCTTATGAGGGATGTGCGTTCTCTGATGAATATTTTCATAGTGCCAGGGGAAAGGGGTGCGCTTTACAGTGTAAATGATGTGTCGCACGGGACTGTCTCCAAGGTATGGTATGAGTCAGAGTCACTCGGGATGTCAAGAAGGATGACGGTGTATACGCCTGCAGGATACGAAGACTCGGGCAGCCGGAGATATCCCGTACTTTACCTCCTGCATGGCATGGGAGGGGACGAGGATGCATGGATGACTTTGGGCAGGGCAACACAGATTCTGGACAATCTGATTGCCGCAGGAAAGGCCGTACCGATGATTGTGGTCATGCCGAACGGCAATGCGGCTCTTCCGTCGGCTCCGGGCGAGGGGCCTGACGGATTGTATCAGCCCATAACAAGGCCGCCCAAGTCTATGGAGGGGTCATATGAAGCATCTTTTTTGGAGATTGTCCGGTTTGTGGATTCCCATTACAGGACGGTACGTAAGGCTGAAGACCGGGCTGTTGCAGGGCTTTCCATGGGCGGGTTCCATTCATTCCACATCTCCAAGCAGTATCCGGATACATTCGGATATGTCGGGCTTTTCTCCGCGGCCGTGCGTCAGCTTGAGGATGGTACCGGGGTGTATGCGGATTTCGACAGGAAGATTGCCCGGCAGTTTGCCGACGGGGTGGAACTTTACTACATTGCCATAGGAAAGGATGATTTCCTGTACGACGAGAATGTCCGTCTCCGCAGTTATCTTGACAGTCACGGATATCCATATGAGTACCACGAGTCGGACGGGGGACATATATGGCGTAACTGGAGAATCTATCTTACCGATTTCCTTCAGAAGATTTTCTGAGACCGGCCCCGGCATTGGTCCTGTATTCAGTTCAGCGGGTGCTGTTTGTGTATCCTGTTTAACGGATGCTGTTTATATGTCTTGCTCAGCGGATGCTGTTTGTGGGCTTCTCATATATTAATAATGTTCTTCCTCCTGAAGCTGTAGAGGTCGGAGCATCATTCCGTTCATAGGGCCTGAGCCGGTCCCGGAAGCCGGAGCCTTGTTATCTGTCAGTGGCGTATCAGATTGAGAAATTCGTTTCTGGTCCTTTCGTCTTTCAGGAAGACGCCTGAGAAAGCCGAGGTTACAGTCACTGCATTGGACTTTTCCACTCCACGTATCTGCATGCATGTGTGCGCAGCCTCAATGACAACGGCTACCCCCATGGGATTCAGGGTCTTCTGTATGCAGTCCCGTATCTGCACCGTAAGCCTTTCCTGTACCTGCAGTCTTCGGGCGTAGGTCTCCACAACGCGAGCTATCTTGCTCAGCCCGGTAATCGTCCCGTCAGGGATGTAGGCCACATGCGCCTTACCGATGAATGGCATTATATGATGCTCGCAGGTCGAGTAGAGCTCGATGTCCTTGACCAGCACCATCTGGCTGTACTCTTCCTTGAAAAGTGCCCCGCTCAAGATTTCCGCCCCGTCCTGCCCGTATCCCTTTGTCAGGAACTGCAGCGCCTTTGCCACCCGCTCCGGTGTCTTCAGCAGCCCTTCCCGCTCCGGGTCTTCTCCCAGCAGCTTCAGAATCTCCCTGTAGTGCGCCGCGATTTCCGCCGTCACCTTCTCATCGTATGCCTCTTCTCTGTTATATGCCATTGTTTTTCTATGGATTAGATCTGTCATTCCGTTCTTTCCTGACATTGCCGTTATGGTACGGATATTGATATGTACCGGCCCGGTCCTGCCGCCGATAAACGGGTGTGCAAAAATACGAAAAAGAAATTCATGATATGTTTTTTTTGTATATATTTGCGCCGTGAATATCGGATATAACGGACTTATGGTGTTATATTACTGAATATAAACTATTTAACTTAAATTACTATGTACTGGACACTTGAACTTGCGTACAGATTGGAGGATGCTCCCTGGCCCGCCACCAAGGAGGAGCTGATCGACTATGCCACTCGTTCCGGAGCACCCCTTGAAGTTGTTGAAAATCTCGAAGAACTTGAAGATGACGGCGAGATTTACGAAAGCATCGAAGACATCTGGCCAGATTACCCCACCAAAGACGATTTCTTTTTCAACGAGGAAGAATACTGATGCATAACTAACCAATTGTTAGTTAATTACAAGCCTCACTTAAAGTAAAACTTTAGGTGAGGCTTGTTGTATAAAAACCGCATTCTATCGCATTCAGTCGCATCTTATAGTTTTACAAGTTACCTTACAAGTTACCTAATTTCACCGTATTTGAAAAAAAGGACGGTTTTTGGTATACTCTTGAGAAAAAACGGCTTGCAAACATCATCGCATATGATGATATCTGATAAAACTTACGATTCAGAAGCCTGACGGCTCAAAGTTACCTTAAAATCCACATTAGGTAACTGGGTTCCCGAAAAAGAAAAAGTCACTCGGAAAAGTGCATTTATTGCGGCATATAATCGCATTTAATGCAAATTGGGAGATGAAGAAAATTTAAGGTA
>JADIMO010000041.1 GCA_017694755.1 Candidatus Cryptobacteroides merdavium | reverse complement strand
GGCCGGAGAATTCGACTATTCAGGTTCGCAGGCACTGAAGGCGCTGAAGGAGGAGGGCATAGAGACTGTCCTCATCAATCCGAACATTGCCACCGTGCAGACTTCCGAGGGCATTGCCGACAAGATATATTTCCTGCCGGTGACCCCATATTTCGTGGAGAAGGTGATTCAGAAGGAGGCACCGCAGGGGATCCTGCTCGCGTTCGGCGGCCAGACTGCGCTGAACTGCGGAGTGGAGCTGTACCGTGCGGGAATCCTTGAGAAATACAATGTCCGTGTGCTCGGCACACCTGTACAGGCTATCATTGACACGGAGGACAGGGAGCTTTTCGTGGAGAAGCTGGACCAGATAGAAGTCAAGACCATAAAGTCCCATGCGGCTGAGAGCATGGAGCAGGCAAAGGCCGCTGCCGCCGAACTCGGCTATCCGGTGATCATCCGTGCGGCGTATGCACTCGGCGGACTCGGCTCCGGATTCTGCGACAATGAGCAGGAGCTCGAGGAAACCTGCGAAAAGGCATTCTCCTTCTCTCCGCAGGTGCTTGTGGAGAAGTCGCTCAAAGGGTGGAAGGAAATCGAGTACGAGGTGGTGCGTGACCGCTATGACAACTGCATCACGGTCTGCAACATGGAGAATTTCGACCCGCTCGGCATCCACACCGGGGAGAGCATCGTGGTGGCTCCGTCCCAGACCCTTACCAATGAGGAATACCATTATCTGCGTGAGCTTTCCATAAGGATTGTGCGCCATATCGGGATAGTGGGCGAGTGCAATGTGCAGTATGCCTTCAATCCGGATGCAATGGACTACAGGGTGATCGAGGTGAATGCCCGCCTGAGCCGTTCTTCGGCCCTCGCATCCAAGGCCACCGGCTATCCGCTTGCCTTCGTTGCGGCGAAGCTGGGCCTCGGCTACGGGCTCTTCGACCTGAAGAATTCTGTCACAAAGGTGACTCCGGCATTTTTCGAGCCTGCCCTTGACTACATCGTGTGCAAGATTCCTCGCTGGGATCTCTCCAAGTTCCACGGGGTTTCCCGCAAAATCGGCTCCAGCATGAAGAGTGTGGGCGAGGTGATGGCCATCGGCCGCAGCTTTGAAGAGGCCATCCAGAAGGGACTCAGGATGATAGGCCAGGGTGCTCACGGCTTCGTAGGCAACAAGGAGCTTAAGGTGGCTGATGTGGATCAGGCCCTGAGAGAGCCGACAGACAGGCGCATATTCGTCATATCCAAGGCGATGCGTGCCGGATATACTGTGGACCAGATACATGAGCTGACCAAGATAGACAAATGGTTCCTTGAAAAGCTGGCAGGCATAGTGGCCACATTCAATGAAATGCACGGATATGACAGCTGCGAGGCCATGCCTGTGGAACTGCTCAGGCTCGCCAAGCAGCAGGGATTCTCCGACTTCCAGATAGCCAGGGCCCTGTACAAGGACCGCATTGACAACGAGCAGGCACAGGGGCTTGTGAGGGTGTTCAGGAAGGCGCATGGGATAGTGCCTTGTGTCAAGCAGATAGATACCCTTGCTGCAGAGTTCCCGGCCCAGACAAACTATCTTTATCTTACCTACAACGGCACGTTCAATGATGTCAAGTATCTCCATGACCACAAGTCTGTTATAGTTCTCGGCTCTGGTGCATACCGCATCGGAAGCTCCGTGGAATTCGACTGGTGCTCCGTGAATGCACTCCAGACCATCCGCAAGGAAGGCTACAGGGGTGTGATGATAAACTACAACCCTGAAACCGTGTCCACGGACTACGATGTCTGCGACAGACTCTATTTCGACGAACTGACCTTCGAAAGGGTGATGGACATCTATGAACTGGAGCAGCCGCACGGCATGATAGTGTCCGTGGGCGGCCAGATTCCGAACAATCTTGCACTCAGGCTCGACCAGAGCGGGGTCAATATCCTTGGTACCAAGGCATCGAGCATAGACAAGGCCGAGGACAGGCACAAGTTCTCTTCCATCGTGGACGCTCTCGGTATAGACCAGCCTAAATGGAAGGAGCTGACCACGATAGACGATGTGAACGCCTTTGTGGACGAGGTCGGATATCCTGTGCTTGTGAGGCCGTCCTATGTGCTTTCAGGTGCAGCTATGAATGTCTGCTACAATGAAGACGAGCTGCGCCGCTTCCTTTCCCTTGCGTCGGAGGTGTCACAGAAGCATCCTGTGGTCATCAGCCAGTTCATGCAGAGGTGCAAGGAGATAGAGTTCGACGCCGTAGCCGACGGGGGAGAGGTGATAGCATACGCGATTTCCGAGCATATAGAATTTGCCGGAGTGCATTCTGGAGATGCCACCATCCAGTTCCCGCCGCAAAAGCTGTATGTCGAGACCGTCCGCCGCATCAAGAAGATAGCGAAGAAGATAGCTGCTGCCCTTGAAATATCCGGACCGTTCAACATCCAGTTCCTTGCCAAGGAAAATGCCATCAAAGTGATAGAATGCAACCTGCGTGCGTCCCGTAGTTTCCCGTTTGTGTCAAAGGTGCTGAAGATAAATCTTATCGAGCTTGCCACAAAGGTGATGCTCGGGAAGCACCCGACTGCTCCGCACAAGAGCGCGTTCGACCTGGACTATGTAGGCATCAAGGCATCGCAGTTCTCCTTCTCCCGCCTCCAGCAGGCTGACCCTGTGCTCGGTGTGGACATGGCTTCGACCGGCGAGGTGGGCTGTATCGGTGATGACTTCAACGAGGCCCTCCTGAAGTCTGTTCTTTCAGTGGGATATACCATACCGGAAAAGAACATCCTCATATCTTCGGGCGATGTGATGCAGAAGGCCGACCTCTACGGAGCCTGCAAGCTGCTTTCGGAGCATGGCTACACCATCTACGCCACTGCCGGGACATACAGGTACCTGGTGGAGAACGGCGTCCCTGCCACAAGGGTGCTCTGGCCGAGCGAATGCGACGACCCGGAGCTTGCCGGACAGTATGAGTCAGCATTGAAGATGCTTCAGGACAAGGAAATAGACCTTGTGGTCAATATTCCGAAAAATTACACCGCCCAGGAAATGGACAACGGCTACAAGATCCGCCGTGCGGCAATAGACTTCAACATCCCTCTCATCACCAATGCCCGTCTCGCGACGGCCTTCATCAGGTCCTTCTGCGCAATGGGCGTGGACGAGATTGGAATCAAGTCCTGGGACCAGTATTGATGATGGCCCGGAACACATGCAATAAGTAACCCTGCCATTACTCTTGAATGGAGTTGGCAGGGTTCTTTATGCATTATCCTTGCAAGCATTTATGGCTTATGGCAGCCTTAACGGTCGGAAACGAAATCCATCTCTTCAAGCAGATGCCCTGCTCCGGCCACCTTGTCGATTATGAACAGCACATACCTTATGTCGAGGGAAATGTTCCTGCATAGGTCAGGGTCGAAGACGATGTCGCTCATGGTCCCTTCCCAGACACGGTCGAAATTGATTCCTATGAGGTCGCCGTCGGCATTGATCACCGGGCTGCCGGAATTTCCTCCGGAGGTATGGTTGGTGGCTATGAAGCAGACCGGAACAGTGATGTTACCCTTGCTGTCCGTCACTGTATATGGTCCGTAGTCCTTTGCTGCATGGATTTCCCTTAGCCTCTGCGGTATGTTGTAGTCGAAGATTTCAGGATTATCCTTTTCCATGATGCCTTCAAGCGTGGAGACAGGCTTGTAATATATGCCGTCGGCAGGGGAGTAGCCCTGCACCGAGCCGTATGCCACGCGGAGGGTGAGATTGGCGTCAGGATAGAAGACCCTGTCCGGGCTGAATTCCATCTGTCCGCGCATGTAGTCGCGGTTCAGAAGGGTGATTTCACTGTTGAGCCGTTTTGTCACCGGGCGGATTTCCTTTTTGTACCAGTCGTCGAAGGCATCTCCGAACTTCACTGCCGGGTCTTCCGAAAGCAGCCTAAGGCTGTCCGTCGCCTTCTTGAGCTTCAGACTGTCGGCAAAGACCGAACCGTTCCAGAGCGAATCTGCCCATGCCTCCATTGTCCCGTAGCGTGTGAGGCTTTCCTTGAAATATTCCGGCTTGAAGTCATCCGTGACATTCCTGTCGAATGCTTCCATCACGGCGACGAATGATTCCCTGTCAATCGGAATGAAATAATCCTTGTAGAAGTCCGCCGCCATCTTCTTCATTTCTTTCCTCAGCTCCGCTATCCTGTCAGTGGAGGAGGAAAGCATGGATTCCGTCAGTTTCTTATTGTATCCAAGGGCAAATCTGACCAGTTCGATTGAATATGCCGTCTCCCCGTAATAGTCCGTGGCGTAGGAATACGGTTCAAGAAGCCCGTAGAGCGAATCAAGGCGTTCCACCACCCCTTCATATTCCGTTCCCCGGGCCCATTCCATGAAGGCCTTTTCGTATTCCTGCTTTTTTCCGACAGTCCCCATTTTCCTGATTCCCTTCATCTCTCCCTGCCATTTCTTCCAGGAATTCGCCACTCCGGCATTCTTGGAGGAATACTGTATGCGTACGGCCTGGCCGGCATCCATGTATTTCTTCTGGATGTCAAGCCGCATTGTCCTCAATGCGATCCTGTGCGGGTCGGACACTTCCGAAATATATCTCACTCCTTCCGACATCAGGTATTCCTGAGTCCTTCCCGGAAATCCGTAGACAAAGGTGAAGTCGCCTTCCTCCACCCCTCCGAGGGAAATCCTGAAATGCCTTTTCGGCCTGTACGGCACATTGTCCTCAGAATACGGGGCCGGATTGTTGTCCTTGTCCGCATAGATGCGGAAAATGGAGAAGTCGCCAGTATGGCGCGGCCACATCCAGTTGTCCGTGTCGCCTCCGAACTTGCCTACGGAAGAAGGCGGGGCGCCGACAAGGCGCACGTCACTGTATTCCCTGTAGAGAAAAAGGAAATACTGGTTGCCGTAATAGAGGGCTTCCACCGTGGCTCTCAGTCCGTTGCCTTCGGCCGTAGCCTTTTCGACAAGCTTCCCGGAATTGGCCTTGACCACCGAATCCCTCTGAGTTTCTGTCATTTCGGGAGAATACCCTTGCAGCACGGCATCAGTCACATCTTCCATCCTTTCGAGGAAGCTGACAGTAAGCCCTTCATTCGGCAGCTCCTCGTCGCGGTTCATTGCCCAGAAGCCGTCCCGGAGATAGTCGTGCTCCACGCTGCTGTGCTTCTGTATCTGGGAGTAGCCGCAGTGGTGGTTGGTGAGCAGCAGCCCTTCATCCGAAATGAGTTCGCCGGTGCATCCGCGGCCGAACAGCACCACGGCATCCTTGAGCGATGCGCTGTTGATGCTGTATATGTCTTCTGCAGTGAGCCTGAAGCCTTTTGCCTGCATGTCTTCTATCCTCTGCGAAATGAGGGATGGGAGCCACATGCCTTCATCCGCATGTGCATCGAAAAAAGCCGCGGACAGCATACATGATGCCGCCGCAGCCGTCAGTGTCTTTAATGTCCTGTTCATCTGAACATCTCATCCAGTTTCTCGTACATTGCCGGATCTTCGCCGAGGAATGCTTCCACGACCTTTCCGTCCGGCCCCACAATGATCTTGGTAGGGTAGCCCTGGATGCCGTATTCAATCACGATTTCCTGGTCATGTCCGTTGTAGAGATTGACCCACGGCAGCTCATGCTTCTTCACGCCTTCTCTCCAGGCCTCTTCGGTGTCGCGGCAGTCAATGCCCACGAACTCGATCCTGTCCCTGTACTTGGCGTAGTATTCCTTCATTTCCGGAATGCCCTTGATGCACCATCTGCACCATGTGCCCCAGAAGTCCAGAAGGACATATTTCCCCTTGAATGATTCGAGGGTCATGTATTCGCCGTCAAGGTTCTTGAGCCTGAAGTCCGGCACCTGATAGCCTGGGACCACCTTTTCCCAGTTCTGCTTTTTCAAGGCCACAGTGTCCACGGGAGCCGCGGCAGCGGCAGGTACAAGGTCAGTCATTCCGATAGTTTCCCCTGCCTTTGCTTCGTCGGCCTTCTTTCCCCTGTTGCCGCAGGACGCCGTCATCATGAGTGCCGCTGCGGCCATTGCATATATGAATATCCTTTTCATGATTTTTAGAACTTTTATTGAAGCTTGTCTCCGTTCATGGTGAGCAGGAACTCTTCGTTGGATACGGTCTTTTCAAGCCTTGTCTTGAGGAACTCCATGGCCTCCACGGAGTTCATGTCGGCGAGATAGTTCCTGAGCACCCATATCCTGTTGCTCTGGTCAGGGCTGTAGAGCAGGTCGTCGCGCCTTGTGCTGCTCAGCGTCACATCCACTGCCGGGAAAATCCTCTTGTTGGCAAGCTTCCTGTCGAGCTGGAGCTCCATGTTGCCCGTGCCCTTGAACTCTTCAAAGATTACATCATCCATTTTGGACCCCGTATCGGTGAGGGCTGTGGCGAGGATGGTGAGGGAACCTCCGTTCTCGATGTTGCGGGCCGCTCCGAAGAATCTTTTCGGCTTGTGCAGGGCGTTGGCGTCCACACCTCCGGAGAGTACCTTGCCGGAAGCCGGCTGCACTGTATTATATGCCCTGGCGAGTCTGGTGATGGAGTCAAGAAAAATCACCACATCATGTCCGCATTCCACAAGCCTCTTGGCCTTTTCCAGTACCATGTTGGCCACCTTTACATGCCTTTCAGCCGGTTCGTCGAATGTGGATGCCACCACTTCCGCCTTCACGCTGCGGGCCATGTCCGTGACCTCCTCCGGCCTCTCGTCAATCAGAAGCACTATCATGTAGGCTTCCGGATGGTTGTCTGCTATAGCATTGGCTATGGCTTTCATGAGCACGGTCTTTCCTGTCTTAGGCTGCGCCACGATGAGTCCGCGCTGTCCTTTGCCGATAGGGGTGAACATGTCCACCACGCGGCAGGAAAGGTCATTGTGTCCGTGCCCCAGAAGATTGAATTTCTCATCCGGGAAAAGAGGCGTAAGGAAATCGAAAGGAATCCTGTCCCTTATGAATTCGGGAGTGCGTCCGTTGATGTATTTTATTCTGACAAGAGGGAAATACTTGTCTCCTTCCTTCGGCGGTTTGATTTCTCCGGTGACCGTATCTCCGGTCTTCAGTCCGTTCGCCTTTATCTGTCCTGAAGAGACATAGATGTCATCAGGAGAGTTCAGGTAATTGTAGTCTGATGACCTGAGGAATCCATAGCCGTCAGGCATGATTTCAAGTACCCCCGTGGCCTCCACTACACCTTCAAACTCTATCTTGTGGTACTGGTTCGGCTGCACGGTCTGGGCAAAAGGCCTCGGTCCGTTCTGGAAATTGCGGTTCTGCTGTCCGTTGCCCCTGTTCCTCTGATTGAATTTCTGCTGCCCCTGGGCCGGAGCATTCTGCTGCATCTCCTGCTGTGGCTGACCCTGCTGATACTGCGCAGGAACCTGTTCCTGCATTTCAGGAGCCGCTGCCTGATCTGGCATTTCCTGCTGTACATTCACCGGAGCCGATTCAGTCCTGTCCTTCTGTATTCTTGTTCTCCTGCCTCTTTTCTGCGGAACCGCTTCGCCCTGTACTGCTACGGCTGATGCATTTGTTTCTTCAGATGCGCGGACTTCTGAGGTTTCCTGAGCCTTGGCCTCAGGTGCAGACTTTATTGCGGCAGCGTCATTGTTGTCGGGCGCAGCCTGCTGTTCCTGCTTGGGCTTGCGTCCCCGTCTTGCTGCAGGTTTGGCAGCAGCCGCAGGTGTCTCCTCCCTTGTTGCATCCGGCACCGGTCTGGCTTCAGCTGCCAGAACAGACTGCTCCGCTGTCTGGACCTTTTTGGGCCGTCCGCGCTTTTTCGGTCTTTCCGGCTCCTTCTGCGAGTCGATCACAGCCTCTTTGTCAATAATCTTATAGACAATGTCCTCTTTGCTCATTTTTTTAATTCCAGGAATCTTCAGTTCAGACGCGATCTCCCGCAACTGCTCTTCTTCCATCCCTTTCAGATCGAAAATACTATGCATATAAAAAATGGTGTTAGTCCGATATGGAACCGGTCAGAAAACAGACTTGCATTTGAATTCTGTTCCGTACATCATAAATAAAGTAAATTTCAAATATCGGAAATATACTATGGAAAATCTGACATTCATACAGAACGGCATGCAAATATAGACATATTTCCGTTTTTTCCAAAAATAAATCAGTTGTCCCAGTAGCTGTTGCTTTTCTTGAACCTCAGCAGGTCGGCAAGGGCGGCTGCATTTGCCGCGATTCTGAAGCTCCAGGATTCCCATTGCCCGTTAGGTACCCATGACACTGAAATGTTGAAACAGTGCAGGTCATATGTGGCGCTCAGCTGTGTCGTGGTCATCTTCATGGCCATCAGATCGAAACCTGTTGTCAGGTTTATGGCAAGGGCAGGGGTGATCTTGACATTTCCGGATATTCCGAGCGTCTGCGTGTGCCTGTGGTTGGTAATCAGCTGGTTGTTGGAATACTGGTACGACCGGCTGTAATTATAGGAATAGTTCAGGTTCACTGACCATGGTGCACTCGGATTCATATAGTACAGCCATCCGCCAGGAATGTACTCGCCTGTGACCGGGTGATAGTATATTCTCGTGTAATTCGCTGCCGGGGAGTTGCTCCCGCTGCCACCGGTTGCGTTCGACATGCTGGATCCGTCATTCCCGTTGATTTTGCCTTCTCCCGAAAAGGAATAGGATATGGACGCGCTGGCATTGGTGAGGCGAAGGGGCTTGCCCCATCCTTCTGTCTGTACATTGAACTTGTTGATCCTCTGTCCCCTTTCGTTCACCGCATACGGGTCAAAGTTGGCATTCGCACTGATACCTACCTTGCCGAAGACGGAAGTGGACATGGTAATGCCGATGTTGTTCATGTTAAGGGAGTCGGCAAGGAAATTGTATCCGGTGGTGAGGTTGAGCTGGTCTATGAGCTTGATCTTCTTCGTGCCCGTTCCCGTGGTGTCGCGCAGGTCCCTGACCTTGGCTTCGAGGTTGTTGCCTATCGATAGGTTCATGCTGGCCGTCTTTCCCTTGCTCGGGGCCGAGTAGAGCTGCCCGGCATAGATGTTATAGTCTAGCGTGTGCTGTTCTCCGCCTGCGTCCACATAGTTGAGCGTCCTCCAGCCGTTGAAGTATGTGCCTTTTTCAGGACTGAAGTTGAACGATATGGTGGGTGATATTATATGTCTGACAGCCTGCAGCTTGCGGTGTTTGCCGAAATTGAAGAGCCCGTAGAGCCTGGTGCTCATCGAAAGGCTTCCGGAATAGTTGTGTGTGGCTCCGAATGTCCCGAACTGTCCTGAGTCTATTTCTTCCACTTCATCCGTCACGGGATTGTACTGCTGTTCGGTCTTTCTGAAAAACCAGTTCATGCCATATGTCACGCTCGGCGTGAAGTTGATGTACTTGAATATTGTGAAATTCGGAAGCCCTATCGTGAAGTTGTGGGTCATCCCGTTCTGGAACTTGTCAATGAAGCCCGGCTCGTTGAATTCCGATGCAGTGAAATTCACCTTGTTCTGCAGAGTAGTACTATAGGCGAGGGAAAATTCCTCATAGAATTTTTCTTTTCCCACCCTGTTCTTCTGCTTGAACGGATAGAAGCGGCTCACCGAAAAGGTAAGGTTCGGAAGAGTGAATGAGTATGAGCTGTCCCTGGAGTTCTGGCTGTGCAGGGCATTGATGGACAGGTTCAACTTGCCGTTCCAGTTTTTTGAGTAGGATATGGAGGACGATGCCTGGTTCTGCAGGGCCTCGTTCACGTCCGTGGAATTGTAGCGGTTGTTCGATGGACTGGAGAAGTTTACGGATGCGCTGAATGTCGTTCCCGGCCTGGCCTTGGAGTCCTGCGAATGACTCCATTTTACCGAGAAGTTCCTGGTCTGGAAGAAGTCCGAACTTCCGCGCTCTCCGGTCTGGTCATTGGAGTAGGTGAGGGCAAAGTTTCCGTTGCATTTGTAGTTCACCTTGTATCTGGAGTTTATGTCCAGGGCCCATGATCCGAGCGTATAGATGTCGCCTGTTATGGAAAGGTCAAAGTAGTCCCCGATGACAAAATACATTCCCGCATCCCTCACAAAGAACCCTCGGGCGCTCTCCTCACCGAATGTGGGCATCAGCAGGCCCGTAGCCCTGTCCGGCCGTTTGGGAATGAATCCGAACGGGAGCACTATCGGGAACATCGGCACCCCTTCCACTACAGGGTATGCCGGACCGAAAACCGTCTTCTGGGACGGCTTGGTCATTACCTTGGCAGCTGTCAGGTGCAGATAATAGTGCGGTTCCTCACAGTCACAGACCGTATATTTTCCGTTGGTGATGTTTATGGACTGGTCAGGCATCATCTTTATGTTCCTGCCATGGAGGATGCCTTCCGCTTCCTGGGTGATCATGTTGGTGATTCTGGCCTTTCTCGTGTCGAAATTATAGCGCAGTTCCTCCATCGTGTACGTCTTGCCGTTCTCCTCCATCTTCGGCTGCCCGATGAAAGTGCCTGTCGAATCCTTTGTCCCTCTGGCATATACCGTCTTGGTCTGCAGGTCGTACTCCATATAATCCGCGGAAAGCTTCATGTTCCCGTAGGTGACCGTCACGTCTCCGTAATAGTAGATCATCCTTTTGCCGTCCGTGAAGTCTTCCACTATTGAATCCCTTGCCGTGGTGAATGCAGGCATGTCAAGAGAACTTTTTTCCATCAGCGCCACGGAATCCGCCCTTGCTACCGAATCCGCACGTGCAGTGGAGTCCATCACGGCTCTCATGGAATCGGAAACGGCAACGGTATCAGCCTCCGTGGTCCTTTCTACCTTTTCCTTCTGCCGGTTCCTGCGCGAACGCCTGTCCTCCTGGGAGGAGACTGTAAAGGAACC
The DNA here is from genome assembly GCA_017694755.1 of Candidatus Cryptobacteroides merdavium. Taxonomy (GTDB): domain Bacteria; phylum Bacteroidota; class Bacteroidia; order Bacteroidales; family UBA932; genus Cryptobacteroides; species Cryptobacteroides merdavium. The sequence continues at coordinate 2,363 of JADIMO010000041.1, read as the reverse complement.
GACAAGCAGGAGCATGATTGCCACCGCCACAAGCTTTTCCCTTGCTGTCTTATGCCATACCTTATATTGGGACATCAATAATATTCTATGAGTTTTGCAAGATTTTTTATATTTTTGCAAGATGCAAAATTAAAACTAATTTCAAATATTACAAAATATACAACAGGAGCATGATTAAAATCGTTCCTCACTGCATGCCGCTCATGGCACTTTTTCTGTTCCTGGCGCTACCGTCGGCCCTTTCCGGGCAGCAGCCACCGTCCAAGCCCAGGCTGAAGACCGTTGTCCTTGATCCGGGACACGGAGGAAAGGATGCCGGATGCATAAGCCGGGACGGGAAGACATACGAGAAGACCATCACACTTTCGGTGGCCAAACTGCTCGGACAGAAGATTTCCAGTGCCTATCCCGATGTCAAGGTGGTCTATACGCGGTCCACTGACCAGTACATCACACTTAACGACAGGGCGGAGGTTGCCAACAGAAATCATGCCGACCTTTTCATTTCTATTCATGTCGATGCATTCACCAATACTTCCGCCAACGGATTTTCAGCTCATGTCTTCGGCCGTTCAAGCGGAAAGGACAGCGACCTTTTCCAGAGGAATCTTGACCTCTGCCGCAGGGAAAACTCCGTGATACTGCTTGAAGAGGACTATTCTACGGAATACAGCGGCTTCGACCCCAATGACCCCGAGTCATTCATTTTCTTCAATCTCATGCAGAATGCATTCTATGAACAGAGCATCCTTTTCGCCGCTGAAGTGGCGGGGGAGCTTTCGAAAGGGCCCATTGTCCACAGCAGGGGCATCTGGCAGAATCCGTTCTATGTCCTGTGGCGGACAACCATGCCGGCGGTCCTCGTGGAGCTCGGCTTCATGTCCAACCCGTCAGACCTGAAGGTGCTGAGGTCATCTGCGGGCAAGGAACAGATTGCCGGCAGGCTCTTCAATGCTTTCAGGAAGTTCAAGGCGGCGTATGACGGAAGCCTTGATCTGTCTTCCCTGCAGAGCAGCCAGCCGGAAAAGCAGCAGTCTTCTGTCCCGGCGGCAGCGTCCGGAAAGGCTGGACCAGATGTCAGATACGGCATACAGATACTTGCCCTGAGCAAAAAGATAAAGACCGGTGACAAGGCACTGAAAGGATACTCGCCTGAAATATTCCGCACAGGAGACATATATAAATATATAGTAGGCATATCTTCATCAGAAGCCGAGGCCCTGGACACGTACAGGACTGTCAAACGCAGATTCCCGGATTCATTCCCTGTCGTGATTGACGGCGAGAGGATCTCGCCGCTCAAATGACATGACAGGAACACAGTTTCACCAACAGACCAGAATAATGAAAGCAAGCAAGGAACTTAAGATAGGAATATTTGTTACAGTAGTGCTGATCCTGTCATTCATCGTCATAAATTTCCTCAGGGAAAAGGACATTTTCAACAGAGACATGGAAGTCAGTGCGATCTATGGAAATGCCTGCGGACTTACGGTCTCGGCACCTGTCAGCATAAAAGGCTACAAGGCCGGCTCCGTCTCGGACATAACATATGACAGGAAGACAGGGAACTTTACCGTTACCTGTTCAGTCATGAAGCAGTTTGAATTGCCTGCGGACTCCAGGATGGTCATCTGCAGCATGGATATCATGGGCGGAAAAGGGGTTGAGATCATCCCCGGTTCTTCCTCTGAATTTCTGGAGGACGGTGACCAGATTGAAGGAAGTGTCCGCCCGGACCTTCTGGCCTCACTCGGGAACAGTATCACCCCGCTTCTTGAAAAGGTGTCCTCCACGGTTGACAGCCTGCAGATTGCCGTCTCAAGCATAAACAGCATTCTCGGAGCTTCCGGCAGGGCAAGCATTGCTTCCTCCCTGGTCCATCTTGAGAGGACGATGGCCAATGCCGAAAAGATTTCCGAAGCACTCGGGAACCGCTCGGAAGAAATCGATGCCTTCATAGGCAATCTCGCTGATGTTTCATTCAGGCTTTCTTCCGTCATGGAGAAGGCCGACACAGCAATGACCGGCATCAACGGAGTGGTGTCGGCGCTTGACAAAAGCGACATTGGCGGACTTGTATCTTCATTCAACTCTCTCCTCTCGAAGATACAGGACCCGGACGGCAGCCTCGGCAAACTTATTTCTGATGGCGGGGTATATGACTCGCTTGACTCACTGCTCGCAGATATTGACAGACTGGTCCGCAAAATCGAAGAGAATCCGAAGAAATATATCCGGATTTCAGTGTTCTGACATGCCTTGGATGGCATTGTGGCTTACATTTTCCAAATTTGAATAATTCTAATTTGATAATAAGCGAGTTTCAACATATTAGAAAAATATATATTTACAATAAATTG
>JADIMO010000040.1 GCA_017694755.1 Candidatus Cryptobacteroides merdavium | reverse complement strand
CGCACGCAGGACAATAGACATCCTTTACCACAGGCGCCCCGCAATGCGGGCATACAGAAGCGGAATCAGATATCTGCTGACCGCATTCCTTGCAATTTATCAATGCCATAACTATTGAATTAACAGATTTTCCTGTCAATGGACAGGTTTCAGCCCATAAATTTACTATAATTTATCTTCATAGGCAAGCCCCTCCCCGATTTGCCCGTTTTTCAGGATTTATTAATTTTGTATGATTCGGCTGACGCCAATGAAAAATAAACTGAAAGCCGAGAGCAGAGGCAAATTTATTTGACTATGCCGAGGCGCAGCGTTTATTGTAGACGAAGTCTAAAATCAAATATGCAAATGACAGAAAAGGAAAAGGCGGCGGAAGGGCTGCTGTATGATGCGAACAATGACCAGGAACTGCTGGCGGAAATGGCGGCAGGGGCAGAAAAATGCTTTGTGCTGAACTCATTGCCGCCGTCAAAGACTGAGGAGAGGAAAGAGGCGATAAGGAATCTGCTTGGCAGGACAGGGGAAAAATTCGAAATAAGGTCGCCGTTCTTCTGCGACTACGGCTACAACATTGAAATCGGGGAAAATTTCTTCATGAACATGAACTGCGTCATCCTCGACGGGGCAAAGGTCACATTCGGGGACAATGTATTCGTCGCCCCCGGATGCGGGTTCTACACGGCAGGGCACCCTCTGGATGCTGAACAGCGCAACAAAGGACTTGAATATGCCCGCCCCATCAAGGTCGGCAGCAATGTATGGATCGGAGGCAATGTCTGCGTGCTCCCCGGCGTGACCATAGGCGACAATTCTGTCATAGGGGCCGGCAGCGTGGTCACCCAGGACATCCCGTCAGGCGTGGTCGCCGCCGGAAACCCCTGCCGGGTCATACGCCTGATCGGAGAATGAAAAAGAAAATCAACGAAGAAAAATAAACCATCAACAAAAATATTTTGGTTTATAAAATAAACTTATTTATATTTGCCGACAAGAAGCAGGAGAGATGCGCACTCCCTGCTTTTTAAAGCCGGCTTAAGTTTATAAAATAAACCAGACTGTCGCCTCGGCGGCAGAAAAACCGAAAAGAAATGAAAACAGATGAACTGACTGAAAAGGAGAGCATCGAACTGATCTCCAGGATGATTGAAAAGACAAGAAACGAGATGAACGGGGATGACTTCAATTCGTTTCTGGCATACGGATATGCGGCAGTAGCCATTTCAATAGCCGTATGGCTGCTTACACACTTCACGGGCAACGATATGTGGTGCTTCGGATGGTTTGCGATGTTCATCCCATACCTCCTGTCCTTCTTCAAGAAAGGGAAACCGGAAGTGGTGACCTACATGGACAGGATGATGGACAGCGTATGGAAGGTCATCGGATCGATGTTCGGCATCAGCCTCCTCATCATCGTAGTGGCGGGAGCCGTATCCGGAATCATTGATTTCTCGATGATGATGCCTCTGTCGATAATCTATGCAGGAATCGGCACTTCCATCACTGGACTGATAATCAATGAGAAATGGTTTGTATGGACTCCGCTTGCCGGACTCGCCGCAGCCATATGGATGCTCACATGCGGATGGACAGGAGGGAGCTACGACAATTCCTGGAACCTGCTCTTCGGTGCTTCGTTCCTCATCTACATGATACTCCCGGCACATATTGTAAGACATAAGATAAGCAGGTCATGAAAGAACTGGACCCTTTGCTGCATTCGCAGCTGCGCCTGGCGATAGTTTCCCTGCTGCTGACGGTGGAAGAGGCGGATTTCGTCTGGCTGAAGGAAAAGACGGAAGCCACATCCGGCAACCTAAGCGTGCAGCTGGACAAGCTTTCCGAAGCCGGCTACATTTCCGTCAGGAAGGAAATCGTCGGCAAGAAGCCCCACACGGCATGCTCCCTGACGCCGAAGGGACGGGATGCACTCGACGAATACGTCAAGACTCTGAAAGAGTACCTTCATATATGACAGGCATCTGAAATCCGATTGTTCCAGTTCAACGGCAATGGCCCCGGTCAGGCACGGAATGCCGTCAGGGACACTTTTGCGGATAACCGTTTTAGAAAAATTCCTATTTTTGTCCGGCAATCACAAAGGATGAAAATGGATAAGGAACGAAAAATAGAAATAATGGGAATTGTCAACATCACTGACAATTCCTATTTTGCTTCCAGCCGATGTCTCGGCCGGGACGGGAGCGCAGACATGGAAAAGGTGCTCGGCAGGGTCAGCCGTATGCTCGAGGAAGGTGCAGACTTCATCGACATCGGGGCATGCTCCACCAGACCGGGTTCGGATCCTGTCGGAGAGCATGAGGAATGGAGAAGGCTCGAACCTGTCCTGCGTGCTGTCCGGAAAGAATTTCCGTCAGTGCCCGTTTCGATAGATACATATTGGGCTTCAGTCGTGGAAAAGGCAGCTGACCTCATCGGCCCTTTCATCGTCAATGACATTTCCGCAGGCGAAGATGACCCGAAGATGCTCCCGACCGTCGGAAGGCTAGACCTGAAATATATCGCGATGCACAAGAGAGGCACCCCCAAAACCATGCAGAACCTCTGCAAATATGGCAATGTCACGGAAGACGTGCTGCAATATTTCCGCGAATTCGGAGAACTGGCAGCACAGGCCGGCATCAAAGACTGGATACTCGACCCCGGCTTCGGCTTTGCCAAGACCGTGGAGCAGAACTGGCAGATGCTCCGGGAACTTGACCGGTTCCTGACACTCGGCCATGAGATTCTCGTCGGCGTATCCCGCAAAAGCATGATATACCGTCTTTTCGGTATCACCCCGGAAGAATCCCTCCCGCAGACCCAGGTCCTGCACCTCGCCGCCCTCCGGAAAGGCGCCTCCATCCTGCGCGTCCACGACGTCGCCGAAGCCCACCGCACCGTCACCGCCTGGCGCATGCTTCAGGAATAACAGTCACTCCGTACTTATTGTCACATACTTCTGGTTTCTGCTTGTCGGATTCTCCGGATCCGTCATTGCAAGTGTGCCCTCATCTATCATTCGATCCATATACACTTGCTTCAATCTCGGGATGGATTTACAGGATTTTTATAATTTTTTAAAGAATGTCGGAAGTTCTGAATATCTTTGCATTTTTAATTTCAAGATATGGACAGTCATGCTCTTTTGGCGGTATCTCCGGTGGACGGGAGGTATGCGCGCCAGACAGGTATTCTCAGGGAATATTTCAGCGAATATGCACTCATACGCTACAGGGTGCGGGTGGAGATTGAATATTTCATCGCGCTGTGCGAACTGCCGCTCCCGCAGCTGGCGGATTTCGACCACGGAAAGTTCGAGACGCTGAGGGATATTTACAGGACCATGACTCCGGAGGACGCTGCCAAGGTCAAGGAGATAGAGAAGGTGACGAACCACGATGTTAAGGCGGTGGAATATTTCATCAAGGAAAGGTTCAAGGAAATGGACATCCTCAAATGGGGGGAATTCGTGCATTTCGGGCTCACGTCACAGGACATAAACAACACTTCCGTCCCGCTTTCCCTCAAGGAAGCCATCCATGAGGCATATTTGCCGCTGATGCAGGAAGTCCTGGACACGATCAGGTCAATGGCCGAGGAATGGAAGGACATCCCGATGCTTGCCAAGACGCACGGGCAGCCTGCCTCCCCTACCCGCGTGGGAAAGGAGTTCAAGGTGTTCCAGGTGCGTCTAGAAGAGCAGCTCAGACAGCTTGACACCCTTTCATATCCGGCAAAATTCGGCGGGGCGACAGGCAACATGAATGCACACAGGGTGGCCTTCCCGGACATAGACTGGATAGGGTTCGGGGACAGGTTCGTGGCTTCGCTCGGGCTGAAGAGGTCTTTCCCGACCACACAGATAGAGCACTACGACAACCTTGCCGCCATCTTCGACAACATCCGCCGCATCAACACGATACTTATTGACTTCAGCCGTGACATCTGGACCTACATCTCGATGGAATATTTCAGGCAGAAAGTCAACAAGAATGAGGTCGGCTCGTCGGCCATGCCGCACAAGGTCAACCCTATCGACTTCGAAAATGCTGAAGGCAATCTCGGAATGGCAGATGCCATATTCACGCATCTTTCGATGAAACTGCCCATATCCAGACTCCAGAGGGACCTGACGGATTCGACCGTGCTCAGGAACATCGGGGTTCCGATCGCACATACGATGATAGCATTGAACTCTCTGAAAAAGGGACTAGGCAAGCTGATTCTCAATGAAGCGGCGATAGAAGCCGATCTCGAAAGGAACTGGGCAGTGGTCGCGGAGGCAATCCAGACCATTCTGCGCCGTGAGAACTACCCGAATCCTTACGAAACGCTCAAGGCTCTGACCCGCACGGGTTCGACCATCAACCACAAGACGATAGCCGACTTCATCGAAACCCTTGATGTCAGTGAAAATGTAAAGGAGGAACTCAGGGCAATAACCCCTATGACATATACGGGATTCTGAATTCAATCCCCAATGATATAGACATCATCGCCAGGCTCAGCAAAATTGAACTGCTCCCTGGCGAATTTTTCAAGTGTGTCACGGTCAGAGGTGAGCATCCTGATGCGTTCGTCCATCTGGCGGATCTGCCTGTTGTATTCGCGGATCTGCTTCTCCTGGCGGGAAATCTCAATTCTTGCGCCGACCCAGCGGATGACATTGTTTCCCGGCCAGAAAATCATCAGAAGCAGGAATATTGATGTCGACCACACGACGAATTTTGCAAATCCGCCATGCGGTCCCCTGAATATTTTCCGCAATCTGCCCACTTTTTCGAAAATAAGAAATGATTTATCTGCAAAAATAACTATTTTTGAGAGATTTATTGCCGGTGACAGCAAATTATCGACAAAACCAACATAAGCTATAAAGTATGAAACCTACATTATTAGTTCTGGCGGCCGGAATGGGAAGCCGCTATGGCGGACTGAAACAGATGGACGGACTCGGTCCGAACGGAGAAACCATCATTGATTATTCCATCTATGATGCAGTGCATGCCGGATTCGGGAAAGTCGTTTATATCGTAAGGGAACATTTCAAGGCCCAGTTTGAAGAATTGGTGGCAAAGAAATACAGCCATGTGAAATGCACGGACGGCACTCCGCTGGAGTTCGTTTTCGTGACACAGGAGCTGGACAAGATACCTGCCGGACTCACCTACAATCCTGAAAGGCAGAAGCCTTGGGGCACTGCACATGCCGTGCTCATGGCAAAGGATGTCATCAGGGAGCCTTTCGCAGTCATCAACGGGGACGACTACTACGGAAAGGAATCCTTCAAGATCATCGCAGACTGGCTCAGGGCACACGAGAACACCACTGGACATTACTGCATGGTGGGATTTGAGCTGGACAACACGCTTTCAGAGTCAGGCGGAGTGTCAAGGGGCATCTGCTCGGCTGACAAAGACCATTTCCTCACTCATGTGGAAGAGCACCACAACATTGCCAAAAACGCTGAAGGCAGGGTCATGGGTGACAACAGCAAGGGAGAGAAGGTTCAGCTCGACGGCAAGGCCCTTGCATCCATGAACATGTGGGGCTTCACTCCTGACTATTTTGAAAAGAGCGAGGCCATCTTCAAGGACTTCATCGTCAGGAACGCCAATGAACTGAAGGCAGAATTCTACATCCCGTATGCCATCGACTGCATGATAAAGGACAATTCAGCCAGGACAGAACTCCTCTCCACGCCTTCACGCTGGTTCGGAGTGACTTTCAAGGAAGACAGGCCGGGAGTGGTGGCCAAATTCCAGGAATTTGCCGACAAGGGCATTTACCCTTCACCTCTTTATTGATTTTCAAACATCAAACAAATAAACAAGACATCGGGCCGGCCGGGGATAATTACTGAAGCCGGCCCGTTTCAGTAAAAAGCAGATGCCATGTCAGCATTCTTCCAGAAAACAAGGAAAAGGTCGTATGACCTCTTTTCAAGCTACACATATTATGTCCCCGGCATAAAAGGGACAATAGGACTTATCCTGCTGCTTGTGGCAGGCAATTTCATCGGAAGCGCAGTGACATTCCTGTTCCAGCTTGCCTTCGATGCGAAGGCGGCAGCCACATACGGGATACTCGCAGCCTATCCGGTAATGTTCATTCCGCCCATGCTCTACGCCTCGTACATGAGCAGGAGAAATGAACTTTTCGACACCGGATATGCACTGGACAGCAGCAATTTCGGAAGGATGAACGGATGGCAGCTGGCTGTCATGGTGACAGTGGCGACCCTGGCGGCCGGTTTCCTGATGGATCCTGTCAATGCAGCGATGCCGCCTATGCCGGAATTCCTTGAAAAGGCGTTTGAAAACATGCTGACAAACAGCCCGGTATGGGTATCCCTGCTTTCCGTGTCCATCCTCGCCCCGATTTTCGAAGAATGGTTGTGCAGGGGAATGATACTCAGGGGACTTCTGCAGAAAATGCATCCCGCCTGGGCAATGGTGATTTCGGCTCTGTGTTTTGCACTGATTCATTTCAACCCGTGGCAGGCGATACCTGCATTCGTGCTGGGGATTCTTTTCGCATATGTCTATTACAAGACAGGCTCCCTGAAGCTTACGATGCTGATGCATTGCGTGAACAACACATTCGCAGTCATCACCGCACAGTTTGACAACCTGAAGGATCTGGATTCCTGGGCACAGGTGATGGAGCTGTGGCAATACATCTCGCTCCTTGCAGCCAGCCTCATCCTGATAGTGATATTCATCGACATATTATGGAAAAACATCCCGATGAAGTCCGGCCGCGGCAACATTGACACCGTCAGGACCGAAGACATCGGAATCAGTGCATAGGACATAAAGGCATGCAGCTATCGGGCAAGCAGCCTGGAACAAAGCATTTCAGCATCATGAAGGGTCTGCATCTTTCCCACATCGGCAAGATGCAGATTTTTCGCTTCCACCCCATATATAGGATAACGTGCGGCCGTCCTCAGATAAAAATCCATTATCGGAAACCTTTCCCCGAACGGAGGCTGCCCTGACTCCTCCGCGAGAGAATCCTCTTCATCCATGACGGAAAAAATCCGGTCAGAAATGAAATGTATTCCGGAAAAGGCAAGCCTGCGGCATGACTGCACATCAAGATCCGGATATGGAGACCTGACCTCCCCTGTGGTGACATTTGTCCATCCGGCAAGACGCATTCCTTTGTCAAAAAGCAGATAGCGGTTTGTCTTCCTTTCACTTACAAGAAGGGTTGCAAGGGCGTCCGGACGGCTTTGTGCGACAAACCACCTGAGGTCAAGATCGGAAATTATGTCCACATTGTGCACGAGAAAGCAACGGTCAGATGTCCCCGAAGGCAAATCAGATGTCCCCGAAGGCAAAGGGCGGTCCTCATTGCCAGACCGGCAGTCCGCGGACGGGACCGGACAGTCTTCCAGGAATCTGCGTGCATGACGGATGCCGCCTCCGGTCTCCCTGAGAAGATCCCTTTCATCGGAAATTGAAATCCTGAGTCCGAAATTGCCATGCGAGGCAAGATATTCCTCTATCTTGTCCGCAAAATGATGGACATTCACCACAATGTCATCGAATCCGGCCTCCGCAAGCCTGTTCAGCACATGGTACAGAAGAGGTTTTCCGCACACAGGCACAAGGGCCTTCGGCATGGTGTCCGTCAGAGGCTTCAGCCTTGTTCCCAGCCCCGCAGCAAATATCATTGCCTTCATAATTCCAAATTCACAATCATCAAATAGCCATAAATAATCCACACATCCGTTCCGGGCAGACAGCCAATTCCCGACAATCATGCACCATGCTGCACATTCTGCTCCCTGTGCACCACCGTTACCCTGATTCCCGGATGCTTTCCGGCCAGATGTTCCGCCGTCCTTTCAGCACAATATACAGATCTGTGCTGTCCGCCGGTGCATCCGAAACATACCATCAGATGGGTGAATCCCCTTTCGATGAAGCGCTCAACATGGGCATCCGCCAAAGAGAAGACATGACCGAGAAAGGCCGGCACCTCAGCCTTGTCCCCGAAAAACTCCACCACTTCTGCATCCATGCCGGTGAACCGCCTGTAATATTCATACCGTCCCGGATTTGGCAGGGCCCTGCAGTCAAACACATATCCGCCACCATTTCCGGACGGGTCTTCCGGCAGACCCTTCTTATATGAAAAGCTGCATACGGTCACTTCCAACTCCTGCCGTTGCTTGTTTTCCTGACCTTCCGGCAAATCATGCCTTGCGGCAGAATCCCGGCTGTCCGGCCGGCCGGAACAGGACGTCAGCCCTGCATCGGTCCGGGCCATGGAATCCCCTGGAATACCATTGTCTCCGGCATCTGCACCGCCCTGTTCCTGCATGGCGAACTGCGGCAGTTCCGCCATCAGACGCAGCAGAGGGACAAGACATGGACAGTCAACAGGAGGGTTCTCCAGGATGCCGCGAAGATTCTCCATTGCATACGGGATGCTTCTGAGGAAATGAGGCTTCCTCTCAAAAAGCCCCCTGAAACCGTATGCACCGAGGACCTGAAGTGTCCTGAAAAGCACAAAAAGCTTCAGCCTGCTTCTGAACAGGCCGGCATCTATCCGGGCATATTGCCCGGCAGCATCAATATAAGCCTGCACAAGCCCGTCACGGAAGGGTTCAGGATACCTTGCCCTCGCCTGCCATACAAAAGAAGCCACATCATAATGCACAGGTCCGCGCTTTCCTCCCTGGAAATCTATAAAATACGGCTTGCCGTCATGAATCATGACATTCCTTGCCTGAAAATCCCTGTACATGAAAGCATAGTCATGCCCTTCCAGCAATTTCTCCGCAAGGAGTTCAAAATCCTTTTCTAGAGAGGCTTCATTGAATTCCAGCCCCGTAGCCTTCAGAAAACAGTATTTGAAATAATTCAGGTCCGCCATCACCATCCTGCGGTTGAACTCCGGCTCCGGCCAGCACACACTGAAGTCCAGCCCCTCCGCTCCCTTGAACTGGATTTCCGGCAGACAAGAAACAGTTTCCAGGAGCAAGGACTTCTCCTGCGGACTGTAATTTCCCGACTCCCTTCCGGCGGCCACGGCATCAAAAAGGCTGCAATCTCCCAGATCCTCCTGCAGATAATACAGGCCGTCAGGACTGACCGCCATCACCTCGGGGACGCGGAGTCCCTTGCTCCTGAAATGCCCGGCCATGCATACAAACGCCTCATTCTCCTTCACATCGGTGCCTGCCACTCCCACAAGCGACTTCCCTCCCCCGGAAATGCGGAAATACTTCCTGTTGCTGCCGGAGGAAGAAAGCGGAACGGATGACTCCGCCCTGATCCCGCTGCATTCCTCAAAAAGGGACATCAATATATTGTCCGGACCGCTTCCGGACACAATGGTTTTCTTCATCAGAAATCAAGTTTTGTCCATAAAATGACAAATTTACTGAATGTTGTCTCAAAAATAAACTACATTTGTGCAAATATTCAATTTACGGACATGCTTAACATTGCATACTGCTCGGACAAGTACCAATATACGATGGGAAAGTCTTTTTATGACAGCGGGATGAAGGACAAGACCGCCATTTTCAACATGTTCTACCGCAAAGCGCCTGAAAACAACAACTGGGCGGTGGTCAGCGGCACGGACGAAGTTGTGGAAATGATCGGAAGTCTCGGAAAGATGCCGGAAGAATTCTTTGAAAAGTTCCTCCCGGGACCGGAGTACGCCGAATTCAGGAAATATCTATCCGGGATGAAATTCACCGGCAATGTATATGCAATGCGCGAAGGAGAGATCGCCTTCCCGTCACAGCCTATAATAATAGTGGAGGCACCGATGATAGAGGCACAAGTGCTGGAGACCCCGATGCTGTGCATCATGAACCACCAGATGGCAGTGGCCACCAAGGCTTCAAGGGTGTGCAGGGCCACGAACAGGCCGGTAAGCGAATTCGGCTCCAGAAGGGCGCACGGCCCGTGGGCGGCAACCTACGGGGCCAAGGCGGCAATCATAGCGGGATGCAGCAACACATCAAACATCCTTACGGGAGTGATGTACGGATGCGGCTCCACCGGCACAATGGCACACAGCTATGTGACATCCTTCGGATGTTCCGTCGAAGGAGAGTACCATGCCTTCGACACCTATATAAAGACACACATGGGCGAGCCGCTCATACTGCTGATTGACACATACGACTCCCTCAGATGCGGCATACGCAATGCAATGAGGGCATACAGGGACAATGGCATTGACGACTCTTATGCTCCAGGGTACGGAATCAGACTGGACAGCGGAGACCTTGCATACCTTTCGTGCGAATGCAGGAAGGCACTTGACAGCAACGGATTCAACAAATGCAGAATCTTCGCGACCAATTCCCTTGATGAATATCTGATAACAGACCTCGAAAGGCAGGGAGCCTGCATAGACTCATACGGTGTAGGCGATGCAATAGCCACCAGCAAGGCCAACCCGTGCTTCGGCAATGTCTACAAGCTCGTCCAGATAGACGGACAGCCTGTGCTGAAACGCTCCGAAGACAAGGCCAAGCTCATAAACCCTGGCTTCCAGATCACATACCGCATCATGAAAAATGACCCCGAAAAGGGCGAGATATTCAAGGCTGACGTCACCTGCCTGCGCGGCGACGGGCTGTCTGAAAAAATCGAAGGAGGTGAGACATTCACCATCTACGATGAAAACGACCGGTACAAGTTCAAGACATTCGAAGCGGGCGAATATACGGCCAGACCGCTCCAGCACAAGATAATCAGCGAAGGGACACGATGTGTGCCGGAGCACAGCCTGATGGAGAAGAAAGCCTATTATGACAACACTCTGAGGCATTTCAGCCCGAGCGAAAAAAGGCTCATCAACCCTCACTATTATAAGGTGGACATCTCCGACTCCCTCTATGACCTGAAGATGGAAATCATAAACAGACTCACAAAAGAAATCAACGGATTCAATCTCTGACGGCAATGAAAAACTCTGCATTAGTGGTCGTGGACATGCTCTATGACTTCATCGACGGCTCGCTGGCCTGCCTCAACTCCAAGAATGCTGTCAAGGAGGCCGCCGGATTCATCGACAGCATGACTTCCGGACAGGAAGGAAACAGCAATGAGGAAATACTGGACACCTTCCCGATACTCTTCGTCTGCGACCATCATCCGGCGGACCATTCCTCGTTCA
>JADIMO010000039.1 GCA_017694755.1 Candidatus Cryptobacteroides merdavium | reverse complement strand
TGAGGATCATAGAATGAGAGGGCATCAGCAGAGATTGTAAAAGACACGGTCTTCGTCTCACCTGGAACCAGGCTTATCTTTCGGAAGCCTTTGAGTTCCTTGACCGGACGGGGTAGTGACGACTTTCTGTCTGATATATAGAGCTGCACCACCTCCTTGCCTTCGCGAGATCCGGTATTGGTGACATCCACACTTACGGTGACAGTGCCGTCGGCTGTCATTGAGGAACAGTCAACCACAGGTTTGCCGTATGCAAATGAAGTATAGCTCAATCCGTGTCCGAACGGGAAAAGCGGCTTGACATCCTTCTGCCTGTCTGTCCATCTGTATCCGACATAGATCCCTTCCTTGTATTCTATGTCCACGGTGTCATTGACCGACTTGCCGCAATAGTCGCCGAGAAGATGCGCAGGGCAGTCCTCAAGGCGTGCGGGAAATGTAAAAGGAAGCTTCCCGGACGGATTGACATCGCCGGAAAGGACATCTGCTATGGAATGTCCGGCCTCCGAACCGATGAACCAGGCCTGCAGGACAGCAGGGACCTTGTCAATCCACGGCATCGCCACGGCATTTCCGGATATGTTGACCACTACAAGACGAGGATTCACTGCTGCAAGGGCTTCAATGACATCGTCCTGGCCGTACGGAAGGCCGAGAGAGGCGCGGTCGGAATTCTCGCAGTCCTGTTTCCAGCTCTTGTTGAGTCCTCCTATGAAGATGACACAGTCGGCATCCTTCGCCATTTCCACGGCTTCGGCAATCAGTTCTTCCGCACTGCGGTCCTCCTGCAGATTCTGACCTGTGGTGACACCGTTATATTCCCCGGACGGATCTCCGACATAGCCTCTGGCATAGACGACTTCCACATCCTTGCCTGCCCGTTCACGGATGCCCTCCAGAGGGGATATCTCCCTCTGCACCTTCAGCGACGAGCTCCCGCCTCCCACAGTCATCATCTTGACGGCATTCTCCCCTACCACAAGTATCTTCCCGGCATTGTCAAGGTCCAGAGGAAGCTGACCGTCCTCATTCTTCAGAAGGACAATGCCTTCGTCCCCGATCTGCCTGGCAGCAGAGTAATGCGCTTCCGAACAGAAGCTTCCGAAGCCCCTATAAGGATTCATGGATGTCCTGAACATCAGACGGAGCACCCTGCGGACCTTGTCGTCCAGTTCCTCCGTGCCGACTTCTCCGCTGCGGATCTTCTCCAGATATGGAAATGCCAGATGGTAGCTGTCATATGCATTCCTTGCCCCTGACCGAAGCCCGTCAGTTCCTGTGCCGAACTCCATGTCAAGACCGTTGCGGATGGCCTCGTCAGTGTCATGGGTACCACCCCAGTCCGAAACGACAGCCCCGTCAAAGTTCCAGTCTTCTTTCAATATATCATTCAGCAGAAAAGAATTATGACAACAATGCTGATTCCGGTACAGGTTATATGCTCCCATTATCGCCCAGGCATGGCCTTTCTGCACAGCCGCCTTGAACGCAGGAAGATAAATCTCATGCAATGTTCTTTCATCGACAATGACATTGGTATTGTGACGGTTGACCTCGTGATTGTTCAGTGCGAAATGCTTGACACAGGCTGCCACACCGTTTTCCTGGACTCCCTGTATATACGGCACGGCCATTTCTGCGGCAAGATAAGGATCCTCTCCCATGTATTCAAAATTGCGCCCGTTCAGCGGTGTCCTGTAAATGTTCACACCAGGACCGAGAAGCATATCCTTGCCCCGGTAAGTGGCCTCCTCGCCTATGCTCTTGCCATACAGATGCGCGAGTTCGGTGTTCCAGGTGGCGGCAAGGCAGGTCAGGGCAGGGAAAGCCACACAGGAATCATTCGTCCATCCCGCCTGGTCCCATTCATCCCAAAGAACCTCGGGACGGATACCGTGAGGGCCGTCGGTGGTCCATACTTCCGGAATGCCAAGTCTTGGCACTCCTCCTGAACTGAACTTGGACTGTGCATGAATGATCTTTATCTTCTCTTCAAGCGTCATTCTGCCGAGGGCATCTTCCACCCTTTCCTCAACCGGTTTTTCCGGGTCAAGGTACACAGGTCTCTCCTGAGCCGCAAGAGTCTGACCGGCAGAAGCCTGCCCCATAAAACACATTCCGGCACAGAGCAAGGCCCAACCGGACACCTTAATGAAATGTATCATATTACATGCATATTAAAATAAAAATGAAGCAAGATGCTGTCAGTTGTCAAAGCACAATGAAGCCACCCGTTCCAGTTCAACGGACTTACGCCTCCCCATAAAGATATCTCCTCTGCTCCGGTGTGAGGGTGTCAATCCGGCAGCCCCACGCTGAAAGCTTGCGGCGGGCGACCTCCTCGTCGATGGTACGCGGCACGTCGTTGAGCATCCTGCCCGGCTCACGGGAAATGTCCTGACGGTCTGCCACAAGATGACGGGCACTCAATGCCTGGATGGCAAATGACATGTCCATGATTTCGGCAGGATGGCCGTCTCCGGCGGCAAGATTGACAAGACGGCCCTCGGCAAGTATATAGATACGGCGGCCATTGTCCAGCAGATAACCGGTGATGTTCTTTCTGGCAGGTCTTATCTCCCTGGCGATGCCCTCAAGTCCCTTGACATCCACTTCCACATCAAAATGACCGGCATTGCAGCAGATGGCACCGTCCTTCATCAGGCGGAAATGCTTCTCCGTGATGACGGCATCGCAACCGGTGACGGTAATGAAAATGTCACCGAGCGGGGCTGCCTCCTCCATTGTCATCACTTTGAAACCGTCCATGACCGCTTCCATCGCCTTTATCGGATCCACCTCGGTGACAATGACCTCGGCCCCGAGTCCCTTTGCCCTCATGGCGACACCTTTGCCGCACCAGCCGTAGCCTGCGACAACTGCATTCTTCCCTGCCACGATGAGGTTGGTGGTCCTGTTGATCCCGTCCCATACGGACTGGCCTGTGCCATAACGGTTGTCAAAGAGATGCTTGCAGTCCGCATTGTTGACAAGCATCATAGGGAAAAGGAGTTCCCCTGCCCTGTTCATGGCCTGCAGGCGGAGAATGCCTGTCGTAGTCTCCTCACACCCGCCGATCACTCCAGGAATGAGATGTCTGAACTCCGAATGCATAAGATGGACCAGGTCACCTCCGTCATCTATTATGATGTTCGGGCCAGGCTCAAGAACCTTTCTTATATGCGCTTCATATTCCTCCGCCGTTGCTCCATACCATGCGAAGACATTCATTCCCTCATGAACAAGGGCTGCGGCGACATCATCCTGTGTGGAAAGCGGATTGCTTCCGGTCACATACATTTCGGCCCCGCCGGCGGCCAGGACCTCGCAAAGATATGCAGTCTTAGCCTCAAGATGCACTGAAAGCGCTATTTTGAGTCCCTTGAAAGGTCTCTCCTCCGCAAATTCCTTTTCCAGTCCATTCAAAAGAGGCATATGGTGCCTTACCCATTCTATTTTGAGACGGCCGTCAGGCCAAAGTTCAGGATTTCTTATCTCGCTTGCCATAACAATAACGTATTCGGTTCAGTTGCGGCAAATTTAATCAGATTTGCCGCCCCATGCAATTTTTTCGCAACGTGCACACGCAAAACGCATTCGGACAGACAGACACAATGCACTAAACCGGAAAAAAGAATGAAGATTTTTTGGTTAATAGGATTGATATGGATATTTTTGCAGTCGGGTCTGACAGCCGCAGAACAAATATGTTCCGCAAAGAATCCGGATCCGGCCGCACGACAAATGCGTCATCCGGATGTGCCAGATATAGAAAACATTTTAGTTAAATCCAATAAAAACAGACGAGAATGGGACTTCTTGACGGAAAGGTCGCTCTCATCACTGGAGCGGCAAGAGGAATCGGAAAGGCTATTGCCTTGAAATATGCGTCAGAGGGCGCAAACATCGCTTTCACTGACCTCGTGATCAATGAGGCCGCTGAAACCACAGTAAAAGAAATCGAAGCATACGGTGTAAAAGTAAAGGCTTATGCATCAAATGCCGCCAACTTCGAGGAAACGCACATTGTAGTAAGCGAAATCCTCAACGAGTTCGGCCACATCGACATCCTTGTCAATAATGCCGGCATCACCAAGGACGGCCTAATGATGAGAATGACTGAAGCACAGTGGGATGCAGTTCTTACCGTAAACCTCAAATCAGCATTCAATTTCATTCATGCGGTGACCCCTATCATGGCCAAACAGCGTGAAGGCAGCATCATCAACATGTCTTCAGTGGTAGGAGTGTCCGGCAACGCAGGCCAGTGCAACTATTCAGCATCAAAAGCCGGCATGATCGGTCTCGCAAAATCCATCGCAAAGGAAATGGGACCACGCGGTATCCGTGCCAACTGCATAGCCCCGGGATTCATCATCACCGACATGACCAACGCCCTTTCAGACAAGATCCGCGAAGAATGGGAGAAGCAGATACCGCTCAGGAGAGGCGGTACGCCTGAGGATGTTGCCAATGTGGCACTCTTCCTTGCCAGTCCGCTCTCATCATACGTAAGCGGGCAGGTCATCCACTGCTGCGGCGCGATGAACTGCTGACAGGTCATACAGCCGAGTACATTCGCAGCCTGCCTGCGGAGATTGAAGGGAGCCGGACTCATGATTTTGAGCCGGCTCCTTCTCATTTTCATGCCGCATTCTGCACCTGTTTCATGCCGCACTCCGCACCTGTCCAAAGCGTACATGACATTCCGGCAAATTTTCACGCGACACCTTCCGACAAAAGAAAAAAAGAAAATCAAGATAAAAAAAGATAAAATCATGGCACACCGAAAAAGTTTTTCTCTTTTTTGTCATGACTTTTTCCGTTTCTGAAAACACTTTAAACCCCATATCATTATATTTGACAAAATCTCCGGAATGTACCGTTTCAGAAAACATATCTCAACTGCCAGCCCCTTCTTCAAAGAAATCCTGACCGGAATTTCAGGAACCTTATCCGCAGCAGGAGACATAATCCTCCCTAGATATTGCGCCGTATGCGGCAGGAGACTGCTGATTCATGAAAAGTTTATATGCATCTACTGTCTGGCGGACTTTCCGTACACCTATAATTGGACCATACCTCACAACAGGATGGCTGACAAGTTCAACGAAATGATACAAAGGGACATCATTGACAGCAACGGATCCGGAATGCCAATGCGGGGCGGCATATGGACAGAGCCGACAGAAAACTGCACGGGAAAAGACGGAACCGGGAAAGACACTACAGGCAAGGACCAGACAGAATCCGGCACATGCAAAATGAAGACGGTCCACGAACCATACGCCTATGCCGCCGCACTGTTCCTTTACAGGGGAGAATCCGCATACAGAAGGATTCCGCACAGACTGAAATACCACGGTGACATCAGCATAGGACGTCATTTCGGAAAAATGTTAGCGAAAAGACTCGCCGGAACGGAACATTTCTCTAATGTCGACATGGTAATACCAGTACCGCTGCACTGGAGGCGCAGATGGGAACGCGGCTATAACCAGGCGGCCGTCATAGCGGCTGAAACGGCTGCGGTACTCGGCACTGCACTGAGGGAAGATATTCTTGTGCGGCACCGGAGGACGAGGACGCAGACGAGACTTGATGTACTGGGCAAAATACAGAATGTCAGACAAGCATTCGGAATAAGGGAAAAGTTTCTGGCCAGCCCTCCGGCAGCCCGGCATATCCTGCTTGTGGACGACGTGTTCACCACCGGGGCAACAATCAATGCATGTTTCAGGGCATTAAGGACCGTCTATTCCACAGAGGTCCGCATCAGTGCGGTCACTCTGGCATTCGTGGACAGCGGATAGACATTGCCAGTTGACTGACTCACGGGAATAATTCCAGTGAATATCATTGGGAGACTGAAGAAATCAGCAGACCTTGTCCATCTGCATACCGGCTGAAAGTTCTTGCAGGACAGCATCCAAAGCCGCCGCATCACGGAGTGTCACTATACGTGATTTCGGAATATAGTAATATTTCATCAGGTCTTCAGCCGTGAACCTGTCAAAGACAATGAAATGATCAGCCCGACGGATCATACGGCGCCATTTCAGATTCAGAATATGCCTTTTGATCCAGCTGTATCCGTCCCATGAGGACAGAAAATCAAAACTGTGGCTATGTACTATGACCGCCACCTTGTCACCAGGACCTTTTCTGACATTCCATGGCAGATTTTCAGAACAATATACATGAAATGCCGGACCTGGCCGTCCTTTGCAGCCAGATCCGGCAGTACCTTCTTTGAAACAGGCAGCCAAACTCACACCGTCAATCAACGACCTTTACCTTGAAAATGGCCTTGTGGATGGTTCCTTCACCGATCAGCGGAGCATGCGCCATGTCAGGAGCAAATGTCACCGCCTCTCCCGGGGCAGCCGTCATCGTCTCTTCGACCGGATCCTTATAGAAAAGTATGTCCTTCTCCTCATTCATCACCCCGTCCGGCTCCATGCAGTCCTTGCGCGGCTTGATCCCGTATGTTTCCGGCTTGGAAAGCGGCACCTGTATGTCGATATATCTGTCGTGCACCTCCAGCCGGGCCTGCTGCGGAGTCTTCATATTGCTGTCAACGATGTTTACAAACAGGTTTTCCCCGTCGATCACATGTTTCCCGTTCTCAAGCGAATTGAGATCCGTCGTCCTGATGAACTCCATCGCTTTTGCATAATACGGATTCTTCATCAATCTGTCTTCCATAATTATGAATTTAGAATATGTCCCCATTATCTCCGCTAATTTAGCATTTCTTCGTGTATTCACCAAAATTTCACTATCTTTGCACCATCGCTCTGGTGGTGGAACAGGTAGACACGCGGGACTTTGAAATGTTTTTGCTCTCCTGATTCTCCGTCAACTTTGCATCGGTTCACATAATTGAAGATTATGAAGACAAAACGAAGCGAAGCAGATTTTAAGGCAGCGGCAAAAAGTTCTTTCAGCATCGCTGGCATGTGCAGGATTTTAGGGTTGGTCCCAAGCGGAGGCAATTACAGAATTATGCATAATGCCATTGCCAAATACAATATTGACATTTCTCATTTCAGAGGTCAAGGATGGAATGTAGGACTGAAATTCAAACCTGTCAAACCAAAAGACTTGTCAGAAATTCTGATAAAAGGTTCCACTTTCCAATCTTTCAAATTGAAGAAAAGATTATTTCAAGACCATCTGAAAGAAAAGAAATGCGAACGATGCGGAAGAACTGAATGGCAAGGATTTGACATCCCGTTGGAGATTCACCATAAAAACGGTGACAACCATGACAACCGGATAGAAAACCTTGAAATTTTATGTCCTAACTGCCATGCGTTGACGGACAGTTATAGAGGCAGGAACAACAAGAGTGCTACAAAGGAAACTTTGTGAGTAGAACTCCCCTAACAAACAGAAACCTCGCAGATGGAAACATCTGCTTTGGCGATGACTTACTAAATTTAACACCACGTTGATAAATGGCGCAGAGACTATACAGGGAGGGCCTAAACACAAATCATTGTGCATGGTCATGAAATAGTCCAGACTACAACGGCTTAGCATTTCGGATGAAGCCGGCTTGTGTAAAAGCAAGAGTAGCAAGAAAATCCCGTGGGCAGCAATGCCCGTACGGGTTCGATTCCCGTCCGGAGCACAAAAAATCCCTCTTCGAGAGGGATTTTTTGTGTCCTGCAGCAAACGCCGGATTAACAGATTTATTCAGCTCCTGATGTCATGGAATCAGTTCACCACAATCTCGTCTGTGAAGAGCCATGCACCTTCTATTCCGCTGTTGTCGGCATGGATGCGGACATAACGGGCTGATTCATTGCAGATGATGCCGTACTGCTTGAAGAACAGGCCGTCCGCCTTGGAAGAAAGGTCGCGCCATACGGAGCCGGCAAGACGGAAATCACTGCCGTCTTCTGACACATAAATGTCAACTTTCTCCGGAAGATATACCCATGCCGAAGCGACCTGCATGAAGGTGGCACCGATATAATGAACAGGCTGTACCGACCCGAGGTCCACGGTCACATCAAAGTCCGTAAGGAATCCTTGCCATTTCTTGTCACCGTATGTCCATCCGCCGAGTATCCCGTCCACAAGAGAAGTTTCGCCAGATGCCGGATACTGGCTGTTGATCGGGCTGGAATAGTCCACATCGCATCCTACTGCAAGATGCTTCAAAGGAACGAGGCTTTCCTTCCTGTCTCCGTATTCCGTCTTGAGGTCAAATGTGGTATATCCGAGACCTGCCAGATGCTCCGAAAGCGAGAGCGCTCTTCTGTGGAAGTCCTCATAATTCTTGTCCTCAGGCCTGCTCCAGCCGGTTTCGGCAATGGCAAATGCCCTCGGATAGTACATGTATTCAGCATGGCTGTCTTCAGGAATATACTCTGCCCACAGATTTCCCTGGACACCGAGAAGATGTGACAGTTCGGTCTCTGTCAGTCCTTCTTCTGCGGGCTCATAAGAATATGTCTTTGCGAGCGAAATATATCCGCCTATAGAAATCGGTTCCTTGAAAGGAGCATCCTGGGTATAGTCCAGATAGCAATAGGCACCCGGAGTCATGATCACATCATGACCTGACTTCATTGCCTTGACGCCACCCTCAGTGCCACGCCATGACATCACTGTGGCATTAGGTGCCAGACCGCCCTGAAGTATTTCATCCCATCCTATGATTTTCCGGCCCTTTGAATTGACAAATTCCTCTATACGGTGTATCAGATAGCTCTGAAGTTCATCTACATCCTCCAGGCCTTCCTCCTGCATTCTCCGACAGCAGTCAGGGCATGTCTTCCATGCCGACTTGGACGCCTCGTCACCTCCTATGTGTATATACTCTGACGGGAAGAGTTCCATGACCTCGGAAAGAACATCTTCAAGGAATGTGAAAGTCGCTTCCTTGCCAGGACAGAAATCACCGCTGCCATATTGTTTTCCGCTGCATGAAAGCTCAGGATAGGCGGCAATCACCTCCTCGCTGTGTCCGGGCATTTCAATCTCCGGAATCACTTCAATATGTCTCTGAGCAGCGTAGGCCAATATTTCCTCTATGTCTTCACGGGTATAATAGCCACCGTATGCTCCCGCAGCATCCTTTTCACAATAATGTCTGTCAGACACCCACCAGTCAGACCATTTCCTGTACGGCCTCCATGCTGCAAAGTCCGTCAGCCTCGGATACCCTTCTATCTCTATGCGCCACCCGGCCCCGTCAGTAAGATGAAGATGCATCCTGTTGAGCTTGAGCATGGCCATGGCATCCATCTGTTTCATCAGAAACTCTTTAGAACGGAAATGCCTTGAGACATCGAAATGCAGTCCTCTGTACTCAAAACACGGCACATCATCAATCACACAGCATTGTATGTCTGAAGAGCCATCCGGTCCGGCCATCTGCACAAGGCTCTGGAGCGCATAAAAAGCCCCGGCAGCGTCAGCCGCATGGATTGTTATCCTGTCCGGAGCCACTTCCAGTCTGTAAGCCTCTCCCAGAAGAGCCTCATTATCCAGCAACGCATGCTCAAGGGAAGTCTTTTTCATGAATTTCTTCCCGTCCACGACGACAACAATGTCTGCCGAACGGGCATTGTCTGATTCCTTCATCCCCGAAGAAAATGACTTCAGAGCCTCCACGACTGCCGCACGGCCGTCAGACCCGAATGTCTTGTCACCGGTCAGAAAGAATGTCTTATCTCCGTCAAGGGAAAAAGTCCCTGACGAAACTTCATATTCAGCCGGAACCGGAATTATGTCATCCGGGCCATAAGCCGGAGACGATGCCGATGCCGTAAGGCCGGAAAATGGAACCAGGCCACAAAGTGCAATCAGAGCCAACGAAGCCCTGCACATATGATCAACAAATCTGTTCATAATATAAAACTTATCGGAAAAAGGATTGAAATCTAATGTGATCAGATATATACGACGATATAATACATCATCACGCAGCAGGCAATGATTTTCAGTCCTGTGCCGAGGATAAAGCCCAGAAACGAACCCGCAGCAGACTTGAACGCATCCCCTGAACTCTTCCTGGCATAGTACAGCTCCATCAGGAATGCCCCGAGAAAGGAACCGAGGATCATTCCGATGGGAGGAGCGATGAAAGACCCGAGGATAAGCCCGGCCAAAGCGCCTCTGGAGGCATATTTGCTGCCACCTGTCGCCTTGGTCAGATACATCGGGACAATATAATCTATAATGGACACGGCAATGGTCACGCCCAGCATCACCAGAAGGATGGTGAGCGACATCGGCTCCCCGTCGCCGTTGGTACCTCCCCAAAAATATAGCAGAAGCATGCCTACCCATGCAAGAGGCGGCCCGGGCAAAGCCGGCAAGACGCTTCCTATTATGCCTATTAAGCCGGCAAGCACGGCTATTATTGCTATTACTGTTTCCATAAAACTCCTGTAAGTTGGCGCTACTGTCCCATTGTTTCAACGCAACGGTACAAGCCTGCTCATGTTAGGCCAGCATAGCAGCCTCAACATCTTCCGAAGTTATCGGCAGCCTCCGTGAACCGAGTCTGCGGCAGCCGTCAGCCGTTATCAGCAGGTCATCTTCAAGCCGTATTCCACCGAAATCAAGATACTCCGACTGGAGCTTCTGATAATTGACCATGCCCTTGTCCGTGCCCTCGGCCTTCCATTTGCTGATGAGGGCAGGCACGAAATATATGCCCGGCTCATCCGTGATCACATGTCCTGGAACAAGCCTGCGGGCCATCCTGAGCGAACCGAGTCCGAGCTGAGGAGAACGCTTCTGGTCATCGTCATATCCCACAAGGTCTTCTCCCAGATCCTCCATGTCATGCACATCTATGCCCATATTATGTCCGAGCCCGTGCGGCATGAAAAGCCCGGCTATGCCCTCTGCGACCATATCCTCCACTGCTCCGGTCACGAGTCCGAGCCCTTTCAGCCCGTCCAGCATCCTGGCCGCTACAGCAAGGTGCACATCCCTGTATGCTACTCCCGGCTTTGCCAGACGGAAAGCCAGTTCGTTGCAGTCTGCGACTATATCATAGACATCCTTCTGCTTCGGTGTGAATTTCCCGCCGCAAGGCAGGGTACGGGTGAAATCGGATGCATAGTGCGTATTGCTCTCCGCCCCGGCATCTATCACAAGCAGGTTTCCCGGAGTAATGATTCCGTCATGCCTGTGATTGTGCAGGGTCTCCCCATGCTGGGAAAGTATTGTGGCAAACGAAACTCCCCAACCCTTGGAGATGGTCACGCCTTCCATCCTGCCTACAATTTCCTGTTCCGGCACTCCCGGACGGCAGGCATTCCGTGCTTCCGTATGCATCAGCCAGCCTATCTCACAGGCCTTGTCAATCTCGTCTATTTCGCACTGCTCCTTCACAAGGCGCATCGAAATCACCGCCTTCACCAGTTCTAGCGAGGCATGGTACACTATCCCGTCTTCAAGCGGCCTGTCCGCAGACTCCACCTTCCGCACGGCCTCCGGAGTCACCCCCAGCAGCTGTGACAGCTTCAATGTATTGTAATATCTCGATGTCGGCAGGAAATGTATCTTCGCTCCCCTTGCCCTTGCCTTCAGCACAGCCTTGTCAAAGTCCGCAGCAGGGGCGGAAACATTCGCCCCGACCCGTGCCGCCTTCGAAGCCACTGACTCCTGCGGCCCCATCCAGATGATGTCATCTATGTCCACGTCATCCCCGAAGAGGCATTCATCACCGCTGTCAAGGTCCAAGATCGCCGCAAATCCCGGCTCATCGATTCCCCAATAATAAAGGAATGAACTTTCCTGCCGGAACTTATAGTCATTCCCCCTGTAATTCTGCGGTGCCTCAGCATTCCCGAGAAAAACAATTATCCCATTGTCTCCGGCACCGGCCGACATCTTCTCCATGAGCGTCCGCCTGCGTGCCACATAAACGTCTCTGTCAAACATATCATCAATCTTTTTATTGCTGTTCCGCCCGGAGCCTCCGCCCCCTCTGCTGCGCAACATCTTTCAAATATACGCAGAAACCGAGAGCAATGCAAATGCGGAAGCATTTTGACTGGCTCACCCCACGACAGACAGAAGACTTCATGTCTTATGGATGTTGCGGGGTGGGCCAGGCATACAAGCCGTCAGGCTTGCATTGCCGAGGTGCCCAACCTTCGCACTCAATCTTTGAGACATCCCACCGGAATCACTTTCACCCCGTCATTGCGTGTATAGGCCATGTTTCCACCGGTCAGGATAACGAGCAAATCTGGAAGACGTAACTGTATCTGGCTGTCTTTCTCATTATGATGCTGTATCAGATTTTTCAATTCAAGAAGATGTGCAGCCCCAGCATCTATATCCCGGCTTCCAAGCTTGCACTCGATCAATGCATATCTTCCGTCCTGAAGATGAAGAACAGCATCCGCTTCCAAGCCATATCTGTCATGATAATAAGACAATTTTCCACCCAATGCTTGGGAATAAACCTTAAGATCACGCATGCACAGACATTCATAAATGAACCCGAAAGTCTTCATGTCAAAAGCAAGAGCCTGTGGTGCCAAGCCAGCCACAGCAGCAGCAATCGCAGGATCCGCGAAACAGCGTTTCCGACTTGTCCTTATGACGGTGGCTGATCGGATTGCCGGATTCCAAGCCGGGATATCTGCGATAACAAATAATCTTTCCAAAGCATCCACATAATCATCAAATGTCTTTATAGATGTACCCTCCATCTCTGCTGAAACATCTTTTAGCATATTTGTCTTCTTGGCCAAAGTACACAAATTCCTCGCATACGACCTCATGACAAGCCTTGCCAATACAGGATTTCTACGGACATTGTCTATCTTTGAAATATCCTCTTCACAGATAATATCCACATACTCTTTTGCTATCAGCAATTTTGCCGTGTCGCTCATATTGTCAAGGGAAGCAGGCCAACCTCCCCTGCAAGCAGCAAAGATCAATTCTTCAACAGACAATGAAGACACAACCCCATCAATATCTGTTGACGGATTGTCAAACAATTCTCTGAGTGACACGAGGCCATTCGACTCCCCTGACTCATACAAACTCATAGGATACATGGACATACGCGCAATTCTTCCTGTGCCGGTATGCATTATTTCGGTATCATTTATAACAGTAGATCCAGTCAATATGAACTGTCCTTTCTTCCGTCTTTCATCTACTGCATTTCTGACCGCATCCCATAATACCGGGGCTACCTGCCACTCATCAATAAGCCTCGGTGTTTCCCCTTTCAAGAGCAGAGACGGCTTAGTCCTCGCCGTGGCCAAATATCCCTCTCTGCTATCAGGATCTTGCATTTTCAACACACTTTTAGCCTGCATTTCAGCTGTGGTTGTCTTCCCGCACCATTTGGGTCCCCTTATCTGGACAGCACCGAAAGCTTCAAGGCGCAATTTCAATTCACCATCTGCGATTCTCTTCAGATACTCCATAACAATTAATGATTATGGTCGTAAATTTCATATTTTTTTCTGTTTATTCAAAGTCGTTTCCTGTTTTTGAGATGTTTTGTTTCCTGTTTTTGAGATGTTTTGTTTCCTGTTTTTGAGATTACAGCATTCAAACTATGCCATAATATAGCATATCAATATTTCGGAGCACAATCGACTTGCTTTGCCAACTAAAGAATCGGGACAAGCCATTTGGAGAGAAGCCAGCCGCCGGCCATGAGCCATGCGAAGAGGACGAGAGCGAGGAGGAATGGCTTGGCTCCGGCCTGACGGAACTTGTCGATGCTGGTTTCGGCACCAAGTGCGGTCATGGCCATGGTGAGGAGGAAAGTGTCAAAGCTGTTGATGGCGCTCACGACGCCTTCAGGCAAAAGATTAAGAGAATTGAAGCCAATGACGGCGACAAATCCGAAGGCGAACCACGGAATGGTGATTTTCCGCTTGGCACGGACAGGAACTTCGGACGCAGCGGCATTTCCTGAAACGGCGCCAGCTGCATCTTTCTGTCCGGAACCGCCTCCGACAAAGAAACTCATGACAAGGAGCACCGGAGCGAGGAGAATGACGCGTATCATCTTGACAATGATGGCAATGTCAGAAATATGGTCGCCCATGGCATTTCCTGCGCCGACCACATGGGCCACCTCATGAAGGGTGGAACCTGTATAGATGCCCATTTCCACATCGGACAGGCCGAGCAGACCGGCATTGTACAGAGCCGGATAGATGAACATGGCTATCGTGCCGAAAATCACGACAGTGGAAACGGCCACGGCGGTCTTGTACGGCTGCGGCTTTACGACAGATTCTGCCCCGAGCACTGCAGCGGCCCCGCAAATGGCACTGCCCGTGGCAGTGAGCAGGGAAAGGCCATTGTCCATCTTGAAAAGACGGCCAAGAAGAATGCCGAGGAAAATGGTGACGGTGACGACGATAAGGTCAACGACGATGGCGGCAAGCCCCACCTCAACCACGCTCTGGAAAGTCAGACGGAAACCGTAAAGGATGATTCCCAGACGCAGAATCTCTTTCGAACAGAACTTAATCCCAGGTACCCAGGTCTCCGGAAGATTGTTCCTCAACGAATTGGCATAGAGCATTCCCAGAACGATGCCCACAATCAGCGGGCTGAAAGAAAGTTTCTTTACAAATTCAAAATCAGCAATGTAAAACGCCGCACACGAGAAAAGCGCTATCAGCAGCACCCCATGCAGCATACTCTTTCTTGTCTCCGATGCCATATCCAAATCTTCAAAAGGGCGGCAAAGATAGTGAAACTTTATGAATCTCAAAGAAAATCAATGGATTTAACTTTATCGGCAGCGCCCGATCATATAGGGATAACACAATTGACAACAACATATTCCGACTGATATTGATCCTCTAAATGATCCTCTAAATGATCCCCAAAATGATCCCCAAAATGAAGTCGTCATCACTGCCAGACAAAATGGACTTCTTGAGCTAATAAAAGCTGACGGAAAGATTACGCGCGTGGAAATGTCCAAGCGATTAAAAATATCCAAACCAACGATAGAAAGAGATATAAAATACCTCAGGGAACAGGGAATACTGAATTACGACGGGGCGGCGAAAACCGGAAAATGGATCGTGAACCCGAATATCGGCATAACGGTCAAATAAAGGAAGAACGGCTTTGCGGGCCATTCTTCCTTTGTTTGCGTATGAGAGTCCGGAACTATCCGGAGCTGTAACAAATTACCTCATGGGCAATTATTAATCCTCGCTCAACGGCGGAGAATGCTACTCCTGAGGGAGGAAACCTTTGTCAATGAGGAGCTGGGCAATCTGGACGGCGTTGGTGGCGGCACCCTTGCGGAGGTTGTCGGCAACACACCAGAGATTGAGGCCGTACTTGACGGACGGGTCGCGGCGGATGCGGCCTACGAAGACTTCGTCCTTGCCCCAGGCGAAGAGAGGCATAGGATAGACATTGTTGGCAGGGTCATCCTGAAGTACACAACCAGGCATCTCGGAAATGAGACGGCGGACCTCATCGAGAGTGAATTCATTCTCGAACTCAAGGTTTACCGACTCGGAATGGCCGCCTTTGACAGGAACACGCACAGTAGTCGGAGAAACGGTGATGGTGTCATCCCTCATGATCTTGTGGGTCTCGTTGACCATCTTCATTTCCTCTTTCGTGTAGCCGTTCTCAAGGAAGACATCGATATGAGGCAGGATGTTCTCATCGATAGGATAAGGGTACACGGCTGGATATTCTCCCCACTTCTTGCCGGAACGCTCTGCCTCCATCTGGTCCAGGGCCTTGTAGCCGGTGCCGGTCACGGACTGATAGGTGGAAACCACTATCCTCTTGATCTTGTATGCCTTGTGGAGAGGGGCAATCGGCAGGAGCATCTGGATGGTGGAACAGTTCGGATTAGCTATGATCATGTCATCCTCACCGATCACATCCCCGTTGATCTCCGGCACGACGAGCTTCTTGGTCGGGTCCATCCTCCAGCAGGAGGAGTTGTCCACCACACGGCAGCCTGCCTCGGCAAATTTCGGGGCAAGTTCCTTTGATGCGGAAGCACCTGCGGAGAAAAGGGCCACATCAGGCTTTGCCGCAATGGCATCTTCTGCACTTACCACTGTCCATTCCTTTCCCTTGAATGTGATCTTGCGGCCTACAGACCTGGCTGAAGCCACCGGATAGAGTTCCGTCACAGGAAAATTGCGCTCTGCGAGCACTTCCAACATTCTGGTGCCGACCAGACCGGTGGCACCCACAACTGCTACTTTCATTGTATATAAGATTTAGTTTAATTTATCATTTCAATGCATTCTGAAGGTCGGCAATGAGGTCATCCACATTTTCGATGCCCACTGAAAGCCGGAGCATGTTCGGATATACCCCAGCAGCAACCTGCTCCGCCTCGCTGAGCTGGGAATGCGTAGTGGATGCCGGATGCACTATGAGTGACTTGGCATCGCCTACACTGCCGACATGGAGTATCAGTTCCAGTCTGTCCACCAATGCCGCAGCAGCCTCAAAGCCTCCTTTTACCCTGAAGGTCAGCACGCCGCCGAAACCGTTGCGGAGATACTTCCTGGCAAGGGCGTTGTACGGGTTGCTTGCAAGACCGGCATAGTTGACGCTTTCGACAGCCGGATGCTTTTCAAGGAATTCCGCCACTGCAAGGGCATTGGCGCAGCACCTTTCGGCCCTGAGCGACAGGGTTTCAAGCCCCTGGAGCATGAGGAACGAATTGAACGGGGACGGGGCGGCACCTATGTTCCTGAGGCCGTCCACACGCACACGGCCAGCAAAGGCAGCATTGCCGAACACATCGGTATAGACAAGACCATGATAGCTTGGAGACGGGGCGGCAAGAAGAGGGTATTTCCCGTTGGTCCAGTCAAAATTTCCGCCGTCCACCACCACACCTCCGAGGGCAGTCCCGTGGCCGCAGATCCATTTGGTCGCAGAATGGATGGCGACATCCGCACCCCATTCGAGAGGGCGGAAAAGGTAGCCGCCGCAGCCGAAGGTATTGTCCACCATCACACAGATGCCGTTCCTGTGAGCCATCTCGATTATAGGTTCATAATCAGGGACATTGAAGGCAGGATTGCCGAGATTTTCCAGATATACCGCCTTTGTCCTGCCGTCCACAAGATCCACGAGGTCATCCACATGGTCGCTCTTGGCAAAACGGACTTCTATCCCCATCTCCTTCAGAGTGATTTCAAACATGGTGAAAGTGCCTCCGTAAAGATACGGCGAAGCCACGATGTTGTCTCCATGGCCGCAGATGTTCAGGACCGAAAGGAAGACAGCCGACTGTCCGGAAGCCGTAGCAACGGCGGCAACACCGTTTTCCAGAGCAGCCATCCTCTTCTCAAAGACTTCTGTTGTGGTATTCGTTATGCGGGTATATATGTTTCCCGGCCTTTTGAGGGCAAACAGGTCTGCCCCGTACTGCATGTCATCGAATGTATATGCAGTACTCTGGTAAATGGGAACCGCTGTCCCCTTCGAAACCGGATCTATTTCCTGTCCGGCCCTCACCTGGAGGGTTTCAAATCTGTATTTCTGTGACATCTTATTAGATTTTCCCTTTTTTTAATCAGAGCAATATGTCGTTCAGCACTCCCGATGCCGTCTGGCGGGCACCTGCCCCCGCACCCTGGATGACCAGAGGTGAAGGATAGAAATCCGTGGTGATGATGGCTGCATTGTCCGTGCCGCAGAGATTGTAGAGAGGATGCCCTTCTGCGACATTTTCAAGCGACATCTTCGCCTTGTAGCCTCGCGGTGAGGACGGATCCTTCACCAATGAAGCGATATACCTCTGCCTCAAGCCCTTCGATGCTGCCACCTGATAACGCTCCGCAAAGACATGCTCATTCTCATCCAGCAACCTGTAGAAGGCATCCTGCTTCACACCGAAAAACTCCGGACCGAGTATAGGGTCAATCTCCACATCCTGCTCGTCTATCCCTACCCCTGCCTCACGCGACAGAATCAGCAGCTTCCTCAGCACATCCCTTCCGCTCAGGTCCAAACGCGGGTCCGGCTCGGTGTACCCTGCCTCCTGCGCCCTGCGTACAACTTCAGCGAAAGTGCCGCCCTCGCCTCCGCGATATGTGCTGAATATATAATTCAATGTTCCTGAAAGCACTGCTTCTATCTTCTGGATTTCATCACCGCTGTTGACGCTGCGGGCAATCGACTCCAGAATCGGGAGGGCCGCCCCCACAGTGGTTTCATACCTGAGCGAAGCCCCGTTTTCAAGAGCCGCATTCTTCAATGCCTGATACTGCCTGAAAGGAGAGGAAAAGGTTATCTTGTTGCAGGCCACCACCGAATATCCCCTTTTGAAGAGGTTCATGTATTTGTAGGCAATGTCCGAACTTGCGGTGCAGTCCACGAAAATCGAATTTTCAAGAGAAATCCCGGCAAGTTCCTCGAAATATGCCTCGTCTGCTGCATTTTTGCCGGTCTTCAGCAACTCCTCAGCACGCGAAAGGTCGAGTCCGGACATGTCTATGACATATTTCCGGCTGTTGGAAAGCCCTATCACATGCAGCCTTTTCCCGGTCCTCGATGCTATGCTGTCGCCGTTTGCCCTGATGATGTCCACGAGGGCCTTGCCCACCACGCCGTAGCCCGCAATGAAAAGGTTGATGTCCTTGACGGCGGTCTTGTCAAAAAATTCAGTATGGATATACTGGATGGCGGCGTTGACATCCCTCGACTTGATGATGACGGATATGTTCCTTTCGGACGAACCCTGAGCCGTGGCCCTGATGGAAATGCTGTGACGGCCGAGGGCTGCAAGCATGCGCCCCGTGGCCCCGCACTGGTTGAGTATGTCGTCACCCACGAGACAGACTATGGAAAAGCCTTTCTCCACCTTCAGAGGATTGAGCTTGCCGAGGGAAATCTCGTATGCAAAGCATCTGTCAGCCGCTTCCTTTGCCCTTTCGGCATCCTTTTCCGACACCGCCACACACATCGTATGGACAGAAGATGCCTGGGTGATGAGTATGATGTTTATATCATTCTGGCTCAATGTCTCGAAAAGACGGCTCGAAAAGCCCGGGATTCCGACCATCCCGCTGCCCTCCAGGGAAATGAGGGCGATGTTGTCCGAATTGGAAATGCCTATGAGCTTGTCCTTTCCCCTCGGAGGGTCATTCTCTATGAGAGTTCCCGGAGCATCAGGATTGAAGGTATCCTTGACATAAATCGGAATCCCCTCGGTCACTACCGGCTGTATTGTCGGCGGATAGATGACCTTGGCTCCGAAATGGGAAAGCTCCAGGGCC
Source organism: Candidatus Cryptobacteroides merdavium (assembly GCA_017694755.1). Classification (GTDB taxonomy): domain Bacteria; phylum Bacteroidota; class Bacteroidia; order Bacteroidales; family UBA932; genus Cryptobacteroides; species Cryptobacteroides merdavium. The sequence goes on along the minus strand of JADIMO010000039.1, from coordinate 7,734 downwards.
GCCCTGTAGGAAATGTGGCTGATGGAACGGGCTGTCGGGACAATCTTCGGATTGGCCGTCATCATGCCTGGCACATCCGTCCATATCTCCAGAATCCTCGCCTTGCAACCTACGGCATAGAGCGAAGCCGTATAATCCGAGCCCCCGCGCCCCAAAGTAGTCATCCTCCCGTGCCTGTCCGAAGCAATGAATCCCGGCACAACGAAAAGGGATGTGATCGGATGGTTTTCAATCATCCGCGCCACATTGGAATATGTGACTTCAGTGTCCACCACATTCTTCCCGCCTTTACAATATGTCCTTATGATATCCCTGGAATCAATCCACTTCGTGGAAATGCCGATGGAAGCCAATTTGGTGGCCATTATCTTGGTGGAAAGCAGCTCCCCGAGGCCCTGGATGGCATCCAGGCTCGCATTGCTGAGCTCTCCGAGCAGGAAGACTCCCTGAGCAATCCCCCTTAACGACTCGAAAAGGCCGTCGCAAACCTCGATGGAATCCTCATGCTTTTCAAGCGGAAGAAGTTCCTTTATTATCTGATGGTGCGTCCGCTGGAGATTGTCTATCAAATCCTTGTAGCTGTCATCCTTCTCCGAGGCGAGATGCCCTATCTTTATAAGAGTGTCCGTGCATCCGCTTATCGCAGAGCAGACAAGGATGGTCCTGTCCTTGTCCACGGCCCCGGCCACAATATCTACAACTTTCTGCATATTTCCGGCATTGGCCACCGAAGTGCCGCCGAATTTCAATACCTGCATATTATTCAATCTTTAATTTTAAGCCTGTCTGTAAAAATACCTCTACCCTGTCATCATTCAGCCAAGGTGCTTTAGCAGTCATTCCGGCTGGGAATCATCAAGCAGAGGCGCAATGATCCGCTTCAGCTGCTCATATTCCAGCAGGAAGCCGTCATGACCGAAACGGGAAGTTATCTCATGGTATTCCGCTCCCGGAATGGACTCCGCTATGAGCTTCTGCTCACACACAGGAAAAAGGCAGTCGCTGTCTATCCCCACCACAATGCACCGGCTCCGGATGGAGGCAAGGGCAGCCCTGACACCGCCGCGGCCGCGCCCGAGATTATGGCTGTCCACCGAACGGGTAAGATAATAATAGGAATAGGCATCGAACCTGTCTGAAAGCTTCTTCCCCTGATAACGCTGATAAGAACCTGCCCTGTCGGCAAATACGGTATCTTCCGACTGTTCCTCCTGCGTGGAATTGTACCCCTCATAGCTCCTGTATGAAATCAGGGCCATTGAGCGTGCCGCCCTCAATCCGGCCTCTCCGCCTTTCAGGCTCTCTGCAGCCCTGAATGAAGGGTCCGCCTCCAGAGCCATCCTCTGTGACTCGTTATGTGCAGTCAGCCACGGAGTGGCCCTTGCCCCGCAGGCTATGAACACGGCCTGCCTTATGACATCGGGCTCCATCACCGCCCATTCGAGCGCCTGAAAGCCGCCGATGGAACCGCCCACCAGCAGGTCAATTGACCTTATGCCGAGATGCTTGCGCACAAGGATGTTCGCCCTGACTATATCCCTGACAGTAATCAGCGGGAAATCAAAATAATATGGCCTTCCCGAACCGGCATTGGCTCCGGATGGGAATAGATTGGAAGGCATGGGAGAAGAAGGTCCGGACGAGCCGTATGCCGAACCGAGCATATTGACACATACCACAATATATTTTTCAGTGTCAAAGAATTTTCCCGGCCCCACCAGCTCCGGCCACCACTCCTCCGCATCAGAATTGGCGGTAAGGGCATGGCAGATCCAGACCACCTTGCGGCCTTCAGCATGTCCTTCCCTGCCCTCGGCACAATCCTCTTCCACGGCAGGACCGCCGGCAGGCCGAAGACCAGAAGCATGGTATACAAGCCTCAGTCCGTTCACGCTGCCCCCTGCCTCAAAATCAAATTTTTCCTTACATGTGTACTCGTATCTTATCATATCAATGTCGGAAAACTGCTCCAGATTCCTATTGTCCGGTCGGATAAAGATATTAATGTCCTGAAAAATGTCCCTTGAGATAAACGCCGCCTGCGCATCCCGCGCACGGTGAGGCAAAAGAAAAACCTATGCATCTTAGCGATGCATTCGCTTGGACATCATTGATATGAATGAAAGATTCACCATAAGCGGCACAAAGTTATGAAAAATCCTTTTATCCGCAATACAAACAAAAAAAATTTGTTTTTTGATTATTTTCGCTTAAATTGTGCCAGTCAATCCATAATGACAGACAGGATTCACCTCCGGGAAAGCCTGATATAGTGCTGTCGTAACCGCATTAATGATACCTTGACACTATGAAAGCTTCACTTACACCGTCTCCGTACATAATATCGGCATTCTGCCCGATATTCTTCCTTTCGGTACGGAACTGCACTTCCCCTCCCCGGAACATTACAACCATTGACATGACGGCTCCGGAGCAGATTGCTTCATCATTCCGGACGGATCTTTATCATTACCGGAGATATCCGGTGCCGGGAAAGATATCATCATTCATATAAGTTTCCAATGACTTAAAAGTGCCCTGCACAATGCCATCCGGCCATCAAGGGCGCTTTCAGGTCAGCTTCTGCACAGACACCTGATAATATAACCAACCAAACTGACATGAGAAATAACCCTTTAATCATTCATTGCCGGCTGACAGCGACAATAATACTGTTCCTGTCACTCTTGCCGGCAATCGTCTCCGCACAGGAGAGAATCACCGTCACGGGAACCGTCACCGACGAAACGGGAGCACCCATGATCGGCGCAGGAATCCTCGAAAAGAACACCGTCAACGGAGCCATGACAGACCTTGATGGAAAATACACCATCACTTTGGAAAATCTCGGCGGAACCCTCGTCTGTTCAATGTTAGGATATGAGGACAAGGAAATCGTGGTGGGAAACCAGTCCGTGATCAATTTCCAGATGACACCGGCCACCGAACTGATGGACGAAGTGGTGGTGGTCGGCTACGGCACCCAGAAAAAGGAATCCGTGGTCGGCTCCATTTCCACAGTCCAGGTAGAGAATCTCAAGCTGCCTTCCGCACAACTTTCCACAGCCCTTGCCGGACAGCTCGCCGGAATCGTATCGGTGACCCGGTCAGGAGAGCCGGGCAAGAACGGGGCGGCGGACTTCTACATCCGTGGAATATCGTCATTCCAAGGCTCATCCTCTCCTTTGGTGCTGGTTGACGGTGTGGAAAGGGACATAGACCTTGTGGACACGGACGACATAGAGTCCTTCTCCGTGTTGAAGGACGCGTCGGCCTCTGCCGTCTACGGAGTGCGCGGAGCCAACGGCGTCATCATCATCACCACCAAGAAAGGAAGCATCGGACGGCCTCAGATAAAGGTCAGGGCCGAAGCGGGCATCACCTCGCCCACGAAAATGCCTGAATTTGTCGGCTCTGAACAATGGGCAAGGATGTACAACGAAGCAAGCGGCACGACAAGGTATTCAGATGCCGACATAGCAATGTACGCAAACGGGAGTGACCCGGACCTGTATCCGAATGTGGACTGGATAGATGCCCTCTACAAGGATGTGGCCTTCAACCAGAGAGTAAACCTGTCGGTATCGGGAGGCGGAGAGATAGCCCGCTACTATGTGTCGGGAAGCTTCTACAACGAATCCTCCATTTTCCGCAACGCGGGCAATCTGTATGACTACGACTCGTCCATCAACTACAACAAGTTCAACTTCCGCGCGAATCTGGACATCAACCTGACCAACACCACGGTGCTGAACCTCAATCTCGCAAACATCTACGAAAAGAGCTTCTCCCCCGGAGCGGCCACGTCGGACATCTGGAGCTACGCATTCCTGACCTCCCCGAACGCATTCCCGGTGGAATACTCCGACGGAACCATTTCCGCCCCGTCATCGGCCACAGGCTACAACCCGTGGAACCTCCTTGTCCACTCCGGCTACAGGGAGCAGTTCTGGAATTCCGCCCAGTCGCTCGTCGGACTCACGCAGGACTTCGGGATGATCACGGAAGGCCTCTCGGCCAATGTGAAATTCTCCTGGGACGCATGGAACACCCAGCTGCAGAGAAGATACAAGGAGCCGGAGCAGTTCCATGCCACAGGCCGCGACGAACTCGGAAACCTTGTCTACGGCAATGCCATCTACTCCGGGTCGGAAACCCTCACTTTCACGAAAGGGGCGGCCAGCACAATGACCACCTACCTTGAAGCCTCCATCAACTACAACCGGCTTTTCGCCGACAAGCACAGGGTGGGGGCAATGTTCCTCTACAACCATACCATCACCCGCAGGACATTCGGCACGGATAACCCCAACCCTACAACCACAGTCACAGACGCCGAGACCTCTCTCCCATACAAGAACCAGGGCATAGCAGCCCGCGCCACATACGCCTACAAGGACAAGTATCTGCTGGAGTTCAACATGGGCTACAACGGCTCCGAAAACTTCGCCAAGGGACACCGCTTCGGATTCTTCCCTGCCGTATCCTTGGGATGGAGAATCTCGGGAGAAAACTTCTGGCTGCCGGTCAAGAATGTCATCAACAACCTGAAGTTCAGAGGTTCATACGGAAAGGTCGGAAATGATGACCTCGGAAATGATGACCGCTGGCTCTACATGTCCACCATCATCACCGGCAACTCGTTCACGATGGGCGAGAACGGCGATACCGGCGGCTCGGGACTGGCAATGGGACGCCCTGAAAACCTTGACTTCTCATGGGAAGAGGAAACCAAGCTCGATGTGGGACTCGAAATGACCCTCTTCAACCAGCTGACCATCCAGGCGGACTATTTCAAGACACACCGTACCGGCATCCTCATGCAGCGCGGAGGACTTCCGGCCATTGCAGGACTCCAGAATTCGAGCAAGCTCCCGTATGTCAACATCGGAGAGACCCAGAACGAAGGCGTCGATCTGACTGCCGAATGGAACAAACAGTTCGGAGAATGGTTCCTCACCGCCAGGGGAAACTTCACATACAACCGCAACAAACTCCTCAACAACGACGAACCGGACTGGGAATACAAATACCAGAACCGCATAGGCAAGCCATACGGCGTGGGCGGCACCCAACCGTGGGGACTGCTTGCAGTGGGACTCTTCGAGAGCCAGGAGGAAATCGACAACAGCCCTGAACAGACCTTCGGCGAATACCGCGTGGGAGACATCAGATATGCCGACATCAACGGTGACGGCCGCATCGACTCCCAGGACCAGATCTATCTCGGCTACACCACACTTCCTGAGATAACATACGGATTCGGAGCCACCGCACAATGGAAAGGGCTCGACATCAACATCTTCTTCCAGGGCATCGCCCATGTGTCATTCTTCATGAGCGGCTCTTCCATCCGTTCCCCGTTCTCTTCCAACAACCTCGAACGCTCCGCCATCCAGCAGGATGTATGGGACAAAGGCTGGAGATCGGACAGGTCGGCTGAAGAAAACGCCAATGCGGTATATCCGAGACTCAGCGTAGGCTCTGCAGCAGGCTACGGCAACAACAGCCAGACATCATCATGGTGGCAGCGCAACGGGGCTTTCCTCAGGCTGAAGAATGTCGAAATAGGCTATACTCTCCCGAAACGGGTGCTGGCCAAGACGGGATTCCTGCAGTCGCTCAGATTCTATGTCTCGGCCAACAACCTGTGCACCTTCAGTGAATTCAAGCTCTGGGACCCTGAAATGGGAGGAGGAGAAGGCGCAAGCTACCCGCCTAACAGGATCATATCCATCGGTCTCAATGCTAACTTCTAAAATACAGACATGAAAATGAACAATATATTCAAATATCTGATCTCCGGGGCACTTGCATTCACAGCCTTCTGCAGCTGCGACAGCTTCCTCGACAGGCAGGAAGACGAAGCCATGACCTTTGAAAAGATCTGGGAAAGGGTCAGCACCACCAGACAATATTTCTTCAACTGCATGGGCTACCTGCCTACTGACGACATATTCTATTACAGGCACGAATCCGGAGCATCCGACGAAGGCTCCTGCACATGGGCATGGAGCTCATACCAGCTCATCAACTTCGGCACATGGAACGCATCCAACCTGCCGAACAGCAACTTCAACACCTACTATGAAGGCATCCGCGACTGCAACATCTTCATGCAGAATGTCTTCTCCTGCAGCGACCCGTCAGCCCTCCAGTCGGATCTCACCCTGTGGTACAACTGTGCCCGCTGGGCCAGGGCCTACATGTATTTCCTGCTGATGAGGGACTTCGGTCCGATATTCCTTGTCGGGGACGAGCTCATGGACTTCACCGCCACTGCAGCCGAACTTGAACGCCCGAGAAACACCTGGGAAGAATGCGTGGACTATGTAGTCTCCGAAATGACCGAACTCTCCCGCCTGCTCCCTGAGTCATACTCCTCAGGCAACATGGGACTCCCTACATCCGGAGCGGCTCTTGCGGTCATTTCCCGCCTCACGCTCTACAGCGCACGCGACCAGTACAACGGCAACACCATGTACAGCGGCGTCGTCAATCCTGACGGCACACCGCTCTTCCCGCAGACCTACAATGCACAGAAATGGCTGACAGCAGCCGATGCCGCAAAGGCCGTGATAGACCTCAACACCTATTCACTCTACCGGGACGAAAGCGATGACCCGTATCTCAACTACCTCGGCATCACCCATGAGAACTGGAACAGCGAAATCATCTTCTCCGGAGGCGGCTACCACAGCCGTTACACGATGGGAGTACACACAGCCCCTTCATTCTCGACCGGAGGCTCGTTTGCCTACGGAGGATGGGGCCCGACCCAGCAGCAGGTGGACGCATACGCCATGAGCAACGGACGCTACCCGATCACCGGATACGAAGGCGACGGCAGCCCGATAATCGACTCCGAGTCAGGGTATCCGGCCAGCGAATTCACCAAGGCCAATTTCGAGAACCCTTTCATGACGGCCCTCGGGGCAGGCAATGCCTATTCATCCGGCTCTTGGCCGGTGATGTACAGGGACAGGGAACCGCGTTTCTATGTGAGCGTGTTCTGGGGTGACAGTTGGTGGAAATACGGGGACTCATACACCCTGATCTCATTCTGTCAGGGAGCCAATGCCCACACCTCGCACGACTACCCGAAGCCCGGCTATCTCGTGAACCGCTACTATGACCATAGCCTGAACTCATACAACAACAACCAGTGGGGCAACATCACCTTCCCGACATTCCGCCTCGGCGAAATCTATCTCAACTATATCGAAGCCGTCCTCGAATGCGAACGCAACGGAGTGGCCGGGGAAAGCGTGGACCACAACAGGGCGATGGAACTCTGGGCAGAGCTCAGGGACCGCTCCGGAATGGCACCGATCACCGATGCATACCCGAATGCAGGCATAGACGAACTTGTGGAGCTCGTCCGCAAGGAACGCCGCGTGGAGCTTGCCTTCGAAGGGCTGAGGTACTACGACACCCGCACATGGCTGATTGCCGAAGATGTGGACGGGGGCCCGATGTACGGAATGAACACCGCAGCGGCAGCTTCAGGCACCGTCACTTCGGACGAATACTGGCAGCGCACAGCCTTCGAGACCAGAATTTTCAGGCCGCAGGACTACCTCTTCCCGTTCCCGCAGAGAGAGATCGACAGGAACAACATGCTCACACAGAACTACAGATGGTAGCCATGACAAGGCATCAATCGCATACAAAGACGAATATAAAAATTTGAAAATAGGAAAAACAGGAGATCAACGGCATGCCTGCTCATTC
>JADIMO010000038.1 GCA_017694755.1 Candidatus Cryptobacteroides merdavium | reverse complement strand
GGTGGGCATACTATAACAAAGGCAAGCAGACCAACTGGATTTGTATAAAATAAAAACTATCTCATTTATCGGCGCGGTAATTTCGTGAGGGGTATATAAACAGAAAAATCGGGAAAATATGGCGTAGGTGGGAGAATGAGAAATTAAGACAACTCAATTTATTGATTTACAAGAATAACAATTTTCAAAACACATACTATTCACAAACATATTAACCAGAGCGAGTAGACTATGGATTTTTCTTTCTTTTATCTGGTTGATTTATAGTTAATTATAGGGATAGCAACAAGGCTTCCACAAAGTTACAGTGGTATGACCGACACCATGGGCCGCATGCACAGCGATGCCCAGTTTGCAGGTTCATCCTCAGTTCCAGCCCATGTGGAGATGATGGGCTTCCTCGGAATAGGCAACAACCCAATGGTGGGATGCACAGTTGCCTGCGCAGTGGATGTAGCCCAGGCACTGAACAAGTAGTCATATAGATTACATACAGATTGAAGCCTCTGTAACTTTTGGAGTTATGGAGGCTTTTTGTTTGTCTTTGACAAGGTGTTTCAATGGTATTTGGGAGATGCCTGCACACTAAAGGCAGTGTGGTTTGAGGGTATGGCAGAAAGACTGAAGCATGGCTTGTCCTACCTATTCAGACATTGAAATCATCCTCTCGGTGCAATGCACAAGGGTGCTCCCTGAGAAGTGGCAAAAACCTCAAAATAGGCTTTAAAAGGCAGTTTTTTGGGGTCAAAGTGCTTCTTATCTGCAGCCATTTTTCCAAAATTATGAAATGGCCGCACTTTTCTCTATAATGTAAAGATTATCAATGAAATATATGCTTTAAAACTCTGTTGGCAAAATGGATATTTATATATTCAGGTGAATTATTTGACAAGTTTTGTGGCACTTGAAGACTTTATATTGTAAACGTAGGGCACTTATAGAGGAGTTGGCTCATCTGGAGATTACGCAAAGGTAATATGGTGTGTCTTTGGTTTATGCTTTTCTGACAAACACAAGCCTGTCCCCGTCGCTGCGGGAGGCATCGTACTGGAAGCCGTTCCAGCGGAATTCCCTGAGACGGGCGGGATCTTCGATGCGGTGGCGGATTATCATTCCGGTCATTTCGCCGCGGCACATCTTGGCGTGGATGGTGACGGTCTTCAGACGGTCGTCTTTTTCTGTCATGAATTCGGGCCTTACGACACGGACTTCGGAGGCAACACGCTTCCAGTCGAAGAGCCCCTTCATTTCTTCGCTCGCAAGGTCTGCGAGTATGCCGCCGTTTTCCTGGATTTCGGAAATGAACATGTCGGTCAGGAGAGGGCGCCAGCGGCTGAACATGTCCATGCCGTCCAGTCTGACACTGCCTTCAAGACGGTAAGGAGAAATCAGGTCGAGCGGTCTGAGAAGTCCGTACAGGAATGAAGTTATTCTCAGATGCTTCTGGGCAAAGCTGAAGTCATCCGAAGAGAAGTCCCGGGGATTGATACGCTTGAACACGGCTCCGGTATAGGCGAGGATGGCGGGAAGGCGTTCGGCCTCGTCCCGTATGATGGCACCGTACATTTCCTTTACTTCTGCGGCAATGGCCGGGCTTGTATGCATCATGTCCATAAGGTCAGTTGCGGGATATCCGGCAAGGACCTTCGCCGTGTTTTCCGCTTCTGAAAGGTACACCGGTTCTGTCCGGTACGGGACCGGCACATCGGCATGGCTTGCCATTGTCTTTGCGCAAGAAATGAATGTCAGCATTGCAGTTCCTTTTCAAATTGTCCGGGAACAAAGATAACGGTATGTTTTGATTTGTAAAAATGCCTATCTTAGCACCCGGAAATATACCTTAGAATATGGAAAACTGACAGAATCAGGGTATGAGAAAATAAAGACAGACAAGAATATGGGCAAAAATCCAATTTTCAGATGTATGGGAGCATTGCTTTCTGTGGCTTTGTCCGCCTCCCTGTGCGGATGCGGGGAGAAGACGGAATTTTACCGGGTGGAAAACGGGAAATTTTTCAAGGGTGACGAACAGGTGAACTTCATCGGGGCCAATCTATGGTACGGGCCGGTCCTGGCTTCTGCCGGGGAGGGCGGCGATTTGGAGAGGCTCCGTGCAGAGCTGGATTCCCTCAAGTCTTTGGGTATCACCAATCTGAGGGTGCTTGCCGGGGCGGACGGCCCTGACGGGACTCCGTACAAGGTGGCGCCGACACTGCAGAAAGAGCCGGGTGTGTATGACGAGGCGCTTCTCCTGGGACTGGACAGGTTCATGGCGGAAGTCGGAAAGAGGGGCATGTCAGCCGTTATCTATCTCAACAACACATGGGAGTGGTCCGGCGGTTATGGCACTTATCTGGAGTGGGCAGGAGAAGGGGAGTCCCCGCTTCCGATTCCTGACGGATGGAAGAAGTTCAGCGGGCATATCTCCCGTTTTGTCCTGAACGACAAGGCCAAGGCTTTGTTCAATGACCATGTTGAAGCTATGGTGTCAAGGGTGAATTCCGTGACTGGGATACCATATAAGGATGATCCCGCCATCTTTTCCTGGCAGATATGCAATGAGCCGAGATGCCTTTCATCATCGGACTCTGCCAAGGCCGTGTTTGCCGAATGGATCGGCTCTGTGGCCGCCACGATAAAGAGGATTGACCCCAACCATATGGTGTCGACCGGTAGCGAGGGGTATTACGGCTGTGAGGCAGACATTGCTCTTTTCGAGAAGATACATTCTTTCCCGGAGATTGACTATATGAACATCCACATCTGGCCCTACAACTGGGACTGGGTGGAAAAGGAAACCCTTTCTGACAGCCTTGATGTGGCCATAAGGCAGACTGACTGGTATATAGACATGCATCTTCCGGTGGCGGAGAAGCACGGTAAGCCGATAGTGATAGAGGAATTCGGCTATCCCCGTGACGGGTTGGGGTATTCCAAGTCTGTCCCGGTTTCTGCGAGGGACAGCTATTATGGGCACATTTTCGGCCGCCTTGCTGAGTCGGTAAGGAGCGGAGGCATGATTGCAGGAGTCAATTTCTGGGCCTGGGGAGGCCTCGCCGGGCAGTCGGAAGACAGGCTGTGGTGGAAACCGGGCGATGAGTTCTGCGGAGATCCCGCCCAGGAGCCGCAGGGATTCTACTCCGTCTATGCTTCTGATACGACCACATTGGAAGTCATAAGAGAAGCAGTCAAGTCCCTGTCCAGTCAGCCAGAGGCTCCCGTCTGTGCCCGATGATGTATTTGAAGATCTCTGAATTTTCCGTATTTTTAACGGATTTTTCAGTCAAAGGATATTATGACGACAGGTGTAATGGCAATAGTGATTGTCGCAGTGGCGGTTGTGTCCATTGTGCTGCTTGTGGTCCTGGACAGGTCACGGGCTTCGATGTACCGTGCGGCGGTCGGGCGGCTTGAAAAGGAGAATGAGAGGAATGTGCAGTCGTTGAAAGAGGAGCAGGAACGCAGCATGCAGTCGCTGAGGGACGGATATGAGCGGACATTGCAGAATCTGAAGGAGAGTCACGAAAAAGAGATGGCGACGGTTTCCGCAAGTCATGCGGCTGCGGTTGCCGACTTGAAGGCAGGCAATGAAGCTGCGCTCATGGAGATGAAGCGCAACTATGAAATGTCCTTGAAGGAAATCAAGGAAAACCATGAAAAGTCCCTGAAGGAGCAGATTGCGGCCGTCAGAAACGAAATGACGGCAAGGACGGAAGAGATACTGAAGGCCAGGGAGGAGGAATTGGGACGGAAGGCAGCGGACACATTCAAGGCCATCACCGGGGATCTTACGAAGGATCTGCAGGAGATGAAGAAGTCCTTCAACGAGTCCAAGGAAGCGCAGGTGGCATCGTCCGCCACCATGAAGACGCACATAGAGGAGGCGGTGAAGCATCTCAAGGAACAGACTGAGAGCATAGGCAACAAGGCGGACAATCTGGCCAAGGCATTGCGGGGACAGAACAAGATGCAGGGGTGCTGGGGTGAGACCCTGCTGGAGAATATGTTCCAGATGGAGGGCTTTGTGGAAGGCCGGGACTATGACAGGGAAGAGACCCTGAGGGGCGAGCTCGGGGAACATATTCTGAATGAGGCTTCCGGAAGGAAGATGCGTCCGGACTTCATCATCCATTATCCGGACAGTACGGACATAGTCATCGACTCCAAAGTGGATCTGAAGGCCTATTCCGACTATGTGTCCGCTGAGTCCGAGGAGGAAAAGTCAGCTGCTGCCAGACGCAATCTGGAGGCGATAAAGGCACAGGTGGACAATCTTTCGAAGAAAGACTACAGCTCATATCTCAGGAATGACCGGAAGAATCTAGGCTATGTCCTGATGTTCATTCCGGTGTACGGCTCCCTGCAGCTGGCGAAGTCCCTTGATGACAAGGTCTGGCGGGATGCTTATTCAAAGAAGGTGCTCATCACCACGGAAGAGACCCTGATGCCTTTCCTCCGCATGATACGGACTGCATGGGTGAGCGTGGAGCAGATCAGAAACCAGAAACAGATAATAGCTTCCGCCCAGAACATGATGGACCGCGTATATGATTTGGCCAAGTATCACAAGGTGATGGGGAAGAAGCTGGACGAGGCAAAAGATTATTATGACAAATGCGATGCGAAGCTGAGGGATTCAGGCATGAGCATCATAACATCCGCAAAACAGGTGGTTGCGCTCGGGGTGCCGGAGCATCCTGACAAGAAGGTTTCTGAAATAAACACGATAGAATATGCTGGTGGTATTGGAAGGACTTGACGGGGCAGGCAAGTCCACGCAGGTGAAAAGATTGAAGAATTATCTCACAGAAGTGTCGGGGAAACTGGAATATATACATTTCCCGAGGTATGACGCCCCCGTGTACGGAGGTCTGATAAGCCGTTTTCTCAGAGGCGATTTCGGTGGCAATGACCAGGTGCATCCGCAGCTGGTGGCCCTGCTGTTTGCCGAGGACAGGCATGGGGCTGCTCCACAGATGCGGCAGATTTTGGATGAGGGCGGGACTGTCCTCCTTGACAGATATGTGTATTCCAACATTGCCTATCAGTGCGCCAAGCTCGGTTCTGAAGATGAACGCGGGGAACTCCGCAAATGGATCCTTGACACAGAATACGGCGAGTTCAGCCTTCCGGTGCCGGATCTGAACATTTTCCTCGATGTCCCTGCCGGCTTTGTCGAAAAGAAACTGAAGTCCGCAAGGGGAGGGGATGACCGGGAATATCTTGCCGGTGCGCAGGACATACATGAGGCCGACATGGCTTTCCAGAGGCGGGTGAGGGAAATATATCTGCAGCAATGCGCCCTCGACCCGAAGTTCATCAGGATAGACTGTGCTGACGAAAACGGGAACATGCTGCCGCCTGATGCCATTTTCGGCAAGGTAAAGGCAGCTGTGGATGAAAAATTGCTGTGATGTTCCAAAATCAAGATGAAGAAGCAGATGCGAAAGGATAAGAATGACAATAATTTTCCTGATATGGAAAATATTTCCGGAAAATCCACCCGGAAGCTCCCCCAGCTGCCGCCGAGGGCAAGGCGTTTCTGCGCCTTTCTTGTCGGTGTGGTGTTTTTCCTTTCCGGTGTGCTGAAACTTATGGATCCCGTGGGCACGGGGCTGATAATGGATGAATATTACAAGTTCCTGCATGTCGGCTTCCTTTCATTCACGGCCAAATTTGCCGGTACGGCATTGGCATTTGTGGAGACCATGTCAGGCGTGGCCCTCATCACGGGGGTGTGGAGACGCTTTACCGCATGGGTGGTATCCTGTTTTCTGGCCTTTTTCACATTGCTCACACTTCTGTTGCTGATATTCAACCCCGTGATGGACTGCGGATGCTTCGGAGAGGCCATACATCTGACTCACCTTCAGTCATTTCTGAAAAATATTGGACTTTGTGTCCTTACATTTGCCGCATTCTGGCCGTTCAAGTCTTTCGGAAGGAACAAGAGAAGGAAATATGTGGCATTTTCGCTGGTGTCAGTGGGGGTTGTAGCCCTTATGCTTTATTCCCTGTTGTATATCCCTCTTGTTGATTTTACGGAGTTTGCGCCTGGTGTGCGGCTTGCGGCGGCCGATACGCACCGGCACGGGAGTGCCGATGATGTGTATGAGGCTGTTTTCGTATATGAAAAGGACGGGGTGCAGGAACGGTTTTCCCTTGATGAACTGCCGGACTCCACCTGGACATATGTGAGCACAGAGACCATAATGAAGTCGAGACCGGAAGATGAACTCATGCCTTCATTGGCGTTTATGGACGAAAGCGGAGAGTATCAGGACAGGCTTGCTGCCGTGGGACCTGTGATGTGCATCACCGCATATCATCCGGAAGACCTTTCTCCGGACCAGTGGAACCGCCTGGCCGAGTTTGCCGCGGATGCCCTTACATCCGGATTCAGGCCACTGATTCTGGTTTCCTCGTCTCCGGACATGATTGACGGCATATTGTCTTCGGCAGGTCTTGACGAGTCCATCGCTGCCCGTCTTAAGGAGATGCTGTATTTTGCCGATTACAAGACTGTCATTTCAGTCAACCGTTCGAACGGCGGTGTCACATATTTCAACAGGGGCTATCTCATAAAGAAATGGTCGTACAGCAATATCCCGGATGCCGCGGATCTCGCAGAACAGGCATCCGGCGATGCCACTGAGACCCTTCTGGTCTCGGACACCGCCGGAAATCTTATATTTCAAGGATTTCTTCTCTATTCATTTGCAGTCATGCTGCTGCTCTGACATTCCTTACTCTCTTCTGCCCATCGCGATGGCGATGTAATAGAGGAGGGTTGCAAGAGAACCGACTGCTGCAATGACATAGGTATACGCTGCCCATTTGAGGGCGTCTATTGCCATCGGTTGTGTCTGACTGTCAGTCAGGCCTGCATTGCCGAGCCATGAGACTGCCCTCATGCTGGCATTTACCTCCACCGGCAGGGTGATGATGCTGAAAAGTGTGGTCAAGGCAAAGAGTGCAATTCCGATCCACAGCAATGCGGGGAACGTCTGCAGCATGATGATGCCCAGGAGGATGATCCATTGCACTATGTTGGATGCGAAGGAGACTACCGGCACAAGGGCGGACCTCATCTTCAGCGGTGCATATCCAACTGCGTGCTGGACTGCGTGTCCGCATTCATGTGCGGCTACCGCAGCCGCTGCAACGGATCTGCTGGAATATACGCCCTCGCTCAGCGCAACCGTCTTGGTGGCAGGGTTGTAGTGGTCAGTGAGCATGCCGTGCGTCGGGATTACCTTCACATCGTATATGCCGTTGTCGTGGAGCATCTTCATTGCCACTTCTGCGCCTGACATCCCGTTGGGAAGAGGCACTTTTGAATATTTCCTGAACCGGCTCTGAAGCATGTTCTGGACAATCATGCTCAATATCATCACCGCTATGAAAATGATCCAGATACTCATTGTTGTCATTTTTTCTCTTTTTTAATGATTATTTCTCTTAAGCACGGCCGGAATCATTTGCAAAAAGCAAGCCGCTGAAATTTTGTCATGTTTTTCATGACATTTCCATTATATGGTCCTGATTATTTTCGTATTTTTGCAGCCTTGCATTTTTTGAACTGATGATGGAAGAAGATAAAACGATTGCCTGCCTGGGCAAGGAGGATGATTTTTCAAGACTGGAGATAAATCTCCCGAACTGCATACATAATTACCGCTATTTCAGGTCCAAACTGAAGCCGTCCACGAAGATGCTCATTCTGGTCAAGGCCAATGCCTACGGGCATGGGGCAGTGGAGTTTGCCTCGATGATGGAGGAGGCCGGGGCGGATTATCTTGCCGTGGCGTATCCTGTGGAGGGCATTGAACTCCGGAAGGCCGGCATAAGGACACCTGTCATGGTGCTTACTGCCGGGACGGATTTCTTCAACGAGATCATAGACAACGGGCTGGAGCCCGGCATCCCCAACATGTACACACTCAAGGCATTGTGCGATGTCTTGAAAAGCAGGGACATAAAAAGATTTCCGGTTCATATCAAGCTGGATACAGGTATGCACCGCCTTGGTTTCATGACCTCGGAGATTCAGGAACTTGTCGATTTTCTTGCCGGAACGGATGCCGTGGAAGTGAAATCAATATATTCACATCTTGCTGCCGCTGAAGATCCTGCCAATGACGCCTTTACGGAAGGACAGGTGGCCATGTTCAGGCAGAATGCCGACACGATATCCGCATCACTCGGCTACAGGCCGTTGTATCATATCCTTAACTCTGCCGGGATAGAGCGTTTCCCTCAGTATCAGTTTGACATGGTCCGTCTTGGCATTGGCATCTATGGGATAAGTGCTCTTGACAATGTGAAACTTGCCCCTGTGGCTTCATTCAAGTGCAAGATATTGCAGATCAAGCATCTCAAGCCTGAAGACGGGACCATAGGCTACGGGCGTTGCGGCCAGGTGGCCCCTTCGGGAACAGACATAGCTATCATTCCTGTAGGCTATGCTGACGGCATCGACCGCCATCTTGGCAACGGCCATTGCTCATTCATGCTCAACGGACATCGGGTTCCTACGATAGGAAACATCTGCATGGACATGTGCATGCTCGACATTACGGGAGTTCCTGCAGAAGTGGGCGATACCGTGACCGTCTTCGGTGAGGAGCCGACCGCATCGGAACTTGCCTCCATCCTCGGCACGATACCTTACGAGATATTCACCTCCATCCCAAGGCGTATCGAGAGGATTGTAATCCGCTGAGTTTTAAGAGAGTGTTTCGCGGAATCCCATGAGATGTCCTGGTTTCCGGTTCCGGACATCTGCCGGTTTTAGGCAATCAGTCGGCAACGAATGCAAACCATAGCGCAACCGTATAAATATATAATAATATGACTGCCAATAAAATACATAAGATATTATTTGTCTGCCTCGGAAACATCTGCCGTTCTCCTGCAGCGCAGGGTGTGTTTCAGTCTATTGTGGACAGGAACGGGAGGGCGGATGAGTTCATGGTGGATTCTGCTGGCACATATTCCGGCCATAGAGGCCAGCTTCCGGACAGAAGGATGCGTACAGCGGCTTCGCACAGAGGCTATGACCTGACTCACAGGGCACGGCCGGTGTCTGTCACTGATTTTCTGGAGTTTGACCTCATAATTGCGATGGATGACAGCAATTTTACGGATCTGATGCATCTGGCCCCGTCCGTAGAGTCATCCAGGAAGATAAAAAGAATGGCCGATTATTTTACCGGCCAATCCATGACTTATGTCCCGGACCCCTATTATATGGGGCATGAGGGTTTTGAACTTGTCCTTGACCTCCTGGAAAACGCCTGCGGTAATCTCTACGATTCGCTTGCTGCCGGAAAGTAGCGGGAAAGTGTCAGAGCATTATGCTTGCTGCCACTTTGTCTGCCGTTTCCTGCCCTTTCAGGTGGGCCAGTATTGCAAGTCCGAAAGTGATTGCATGTCCGGCTCCGCGGCCTGTGATGATGTTGCCGTCCTTGGCCACTCCGTCCTTTGTGTATTTCGCACCTTTTTCAATCAGTGCCTGTTCAAATCCGTCGTAGCATGTCATTGTCTTTCCTTCCACAGGCAGCTGGCTGAGGACGAGGCTCGGCGCTGCGCAGATGGCTGCCACTGTTCCTCCTTCTGCATAATGTTTCTGCATGAGGTCCATGAGCCTGCCGCATTCCGCAAGGTTGCTTGAGCCCGGAAGTCCGCCGGGGAACAGCATGAGGTCTTCAGCGGAAGTCCCTTCAAGTATGGCGGTTTCAAGGAATTCTCCGAAAGTCATGTCCGCACCCATCGGGATGTTGTGCGACCCCATGACGGTCTTGTCGTCATAGATGGAAACTATCTTGAGATTCACCCCTCCTCTGCGGAGGACATCAATCGGGGCAATGGCTTCTGTTTCTTCAAAGCCGTTGGCGAAAAAAATGTATGCACCTTTCATGTCGATTTTGATTTATGGTTTATGTATAAGGAACTTTTCAATGTTTGCAATCACTTTCTGTGAAAGCCTTTCCGTGCTCTGGGCCGACATGCCTGCCACCGATGGCGTATAGATCACATTTCCGAATGTGGCAAACTCATCTTTCAATGTTCCCATCCCGGTGCCGTCGCAGAAATAGAAGCTGTCAGGATTGTCCCTGAGCCATTCCTTGATCGCCTCAATGTCGAAAGTAGCCCCAATGGAAGTGTTCATCAGTATCTTTCCGTTCCCGAATATTTCAAACTCCTTCCTCTGAAGCAGGTATGTGTTTCTTGGCAGAGTGGTCAGCACTATGTCGCAGGTCTTCAGCAGATCGTGCAGCGGAAGATATGAAATGCCGTCCTTCTCGGCCTCAGGTTTCCTGGTCCTGCTGAAATAGTGCACATTGCTTCCGAAGAACCTGAATGCGTCCGCGCACATCCTGCCCGTCGTCCCGAGTCCTATGATGCCCACATTCAGTCCTCCCAATTCATATTTGCGCTGCTTCCATTGCCTTTCTCCGAATCCATGCAGGAAGCGCACCGTTTCGCTTATCGCATATTCGACGACTCCCTCGTCCCCATAGTCCCGCACACCCAGGACAGTGATTCCGTGTTCCCTGGCCGCTGCGATGTCGACATTGCAGCTGTTTTCATCGTACAGCGTGCAGCACATCCCGATGTATCTGATCCCCGGACATGATTCAATCACATTCCTGCTGATTTTCGTCTTGAACGACACCAGCACTCCGTCTGCATCACCGATTCTCCGTATGATTTCCTCGTCCGAATCCGGCATGTCATAATGCATCTCCACTCCTTCTGCAAGCTCTTGGAGCCTCTCTTTTGCCGCATCATTGATCAGCACATCTTCTATCGCAACTATTTTTCTGAACTTGTTTTCTTTCATGACAAATGAATTTTCGCGCATGCGGGGCATTCCGCAAGTCATCACCCGCAACTGCGAATCTACTAAAAGTTCAAGAAATCCCCAAGCCGCTTCC